>DASYJM010000234.1:0-8598 GCA_035996445.1 Candidatus Acidiferrum sp.
AGGTTCCAGTTGCCTTGGTACGATTCGTTGATCGTCGCTTCTGCGATCGAAGGTCAGTGTGGTGTTCTTTACAGTGAAGACTTTCAGGATGGACAGAAGATTGGAAGCGTCACGATCTCCAACCCCTTTGCCTGACAGAAGGACATCCTTGTGAATCTCGAATCGCTCGCGAAGAAAACAACGGCTCAGAGGGAGCATCCTCCAAGCCGTTTCAAGTCATTCAAAATTGGTTGCGGGGGCCCGCAACGCCCCGAAAACGGCCACTCCCTCATCTTCCTTATCGATTTGAGTTGAACCGCGACGTGGCGGCATGAGCGCAAGCAAACCGAGGAGCTGTCCCGCTGAGGAAATCCAGCTTGAAGGCAATCCAAATCGCGGCGTTCGGCAATCCGAAGGTGCCAAATGTCACTTGCAATGATTCTAGGAATAGATTCCAGCCACTTCTCTTACGAGGAGTCCCTCGCAATGCAACACGCAGAAAGGCGATGGGTCGAGGTAGGAAAACCAGCAAACCATCGCCGTCTGGCTGGATTGCTATGTTCCGTGATTGATGATTGCGATAGTAGCGGCCTCCAGTTTCCACCTATCTTTTTGGAGCGTCTCCGAGTACTGAGACGCAGTAGCCGGCAAGGACCAGGTTTTTGGGCACCTTGGATCAACTGATCGGGCGTTAGCCCCAATTTTCGAATCGCGTTGATGTCTGCTCTTGTCCGGCCAGTTCGATTCCCGGGGCCCTGCCAGTTGTTAGCTGCAACTTGTCCCTGGACGGAAGCAGTGCCGATTCTACACGAAAAAATATCGCGGGATTGTGCTTGGGTGATGGGCAAACCGGAAGTAAGGCCTCCGGGTTGGCAGCTTGCTCCCGATAAACGCCCATCTCGTCAGTGCTCGATTTCCTGACGAGATGCCGACTTCTAAGGACTAATCCCACCGTCAACGCTGGATAGCTTCCGGTTAGCCGACCAACCACCCAGAACCTTACGCTATACTGCTCATTCTCTCTTTTCACATCCAAGGAGCCTTGATGAAGCGAATTATCTTCGCTGTTGTCCTCGGAGTTTTGTCGCCGGCGGTGGCTCAGGTCAGTTCCACGCCCACCGCTTCGACCAACCCGAAAGTAAGGGCAATCACGGGATTCGTACGGCTAGACAGAGCAACGTACCAAAAACAAATTGTCGATGCCCTCGTCGTATTGCGGAGAGTCAAAGCCGAATTCGAATCCTCCGGTTACGAAGTACAAAGTGTGCGCGTGACGACTCAACCGCTGGCTGAACTCGTCGCCGGCATGTCGGAGGACCAGGCGTTGATCTTTCTTGGCCAACTTGACGAATTCTCCGTAAAGGAGAATTTCCTGCCGAACGTGGGACCGGGAAGCCTTCACGACACCGATGATCCTGCCACGATGCACCTCCTCGAAAGGGCGCTCTCGACTCTTCCGAACATCGAGGGCAGTACAATCATCGCAGACGAAGCTGGCATTCATTGGAAAACAATTCGTCGCACCGCTGAACTCGTAAAGTATGTCAGCGAACACAGTCCCCATAGCAAAGGGACTTTTAACTTCACCGCGACCGCGATGCTGAAGCCGTTTGCGCCATTCTTTCCGGGTTCTTATCACACCGGGGCTGGCAGACAATTTACCGTTGGTTTTGAAGGAGCTAACGTCGTCCGCGACGTCTTCACCAAAGATAAGGGCAACACCGAAGCAGCTCTTGCCGACTTGACGGGTGCGCTCACAAAACATGCATCAGTGGCCGCGGCAGTGGGCAAAAAGGTCGCAGCGGAAACTGGCTGGGCCTATCTGGGAGTCGACCCTACGCCCGCTCCCTCGGGGGAGGCATCCATAGGGGCCGCTATCGAAGCCTTCACAGGTGCGAAATTCGGTTCCAGCGGGACCCTCACTGCGGCACGCATCATCACGGCTGCCGTAAAAGCTGTGCCGGAGAAGCAGGTCGGCTACGCCGGCTTGATGGTGCCCGTGATGGAAGACAAACTTCTGGCGCAACGGTGGGCTGAGTCTACTTACAACGTCGACTCATTGCTCGCCTATTCGGCTGTCTGCGGAACGGGTTTGGATACCATCCCACTCCCGGGGGACATTAGCATCGACCAGATGGAGCGCATTTTCGGTGACGTGGCTTCGCTCGCAACAAAATGGAACAAGCCCCTCTCTGCGCGGCTTCAGCCACTTCCAGATAAGAAGGCGGGTGACCAGACCGATTTCCAGGGTCCGTATCTCTTCAACACCACGTTGCACGCTCTGCAGTAGCGGCTTACCCTTCCAACGTGTTGCATTAATGCATTCACCGCTGGCTGGTTTACCGTAAGTTGTCTACGATGTAGAGATCCGAGGAAAAAAGTGGTGAAGAGTAGGCGTAATACTTAAGATCGGGTGTCACAACAAACAGGAGTGAGCGGTCCTGCGCATCTGTTTGGAAACGCTTCCAAGGTGTCCGATGGCCGTTAGCCAAGTCCACCACTGTCAGCACGAGTTCATGGTGACCAGTGGCCTCAGACACTAGTAGCGATTTGCCGCCATTGACAAACCGAACCGGATATTCCGAATCCAACGTGCTCGCCAAGGCGACGGGCTTGCTCCCGTCCAATTTATACAGAAAGATTCCTCCGCGATCTCCGCGCAGCGCGACCAGCGTTCCGTCGGATGAAAGTTTAGGAAACGAATGACGGGTTCCTGCTTGCAGCAATACTGGTGGTCCACCGGAAATCGGTTGAACGTAAGCGTTCCACTCGCTCTGCGTGGTTTCTGCTTCGTACGCGACGAAGCGGCCATCGTCAGACCATGCTGCGTGATCAAAGGCCATGAGACCGGGAGTGGAGAGTTCCCGTGGTTCACCGAGACCGATGGGCTGCAGCAGCAGATTGGTGGACTTTTGACTAACCCGCAGAAGCGATTTCCCGTCCGGAGAAACGGTGGTTGTACCGGGACCTACGCTGACCGCCCCGGAACCGTCCGTGGCACGGTAGTAGCCGAGACGCTCGCCCTCCATGTAATAGACCTCGCCTCCCTCCGTAAAACTTAGGACGCGGCCATCGGACGAGATGGAGGTGGGATTTGAATCGTCCAGCCAGGAATAGGGATGCTCGTTTTTGTCGCCGGGGAAAAAAGCGCGCAATTGTCTGCGCCAGTTTTCGTGGCTGAGTAAGACCCGGCCGTCCCTGGCAATATCGTGGAGTCGTAGTGAGGGCAGCAGTAATACAGACCTTTGTTTACCCGATAGTGTGACGGCCCGAATCGAATCCGCCCAACCGGTGCGCGCAGAAGAGTCCCCAGCAAACCATATTTCTTTTCCGTCAGGACTCCACGCGAGTCCCTCAAGACTTATGAACTTTTTCGTAAGTACCGTGGTTTTTCCCGCCAGATCAACAATTTCGATTACTCCATCGTCTTGATCGGCGATCGGGTGATTCTCAAATGCGATCAGTGTGCCGTCCGGCGAAAATCTCGGATGACTCAGCCAGCCGGATTTTTTTTGAAACAGAATATGTCCCGGAGGATATTCCAGTTGTGCTCCTGCGGCGGAAAAGGTCGACACCACGAGTTGCTTACCGTCGGCGCTCCAATCAGCATAGGCAACATGTCCTGTAAGGTCCCGTGGCGATCCACCGGAGAGGCTAACACTCGCCAGCGTGCCACCGCAATCTAGCAGAAAAATATATTCACAGCCACGCAGCACCGCCAACTCGTCTGAGGTAGAAACGGCGGCCAGAGTTGCCGACGGAATTCCTAAGGCCCGCGATTCTGGATTGCCAATTCGAGATGTGGCCACTTGCGGCAGCTCACCTTCCCACTCGCCGCTATAGACAATGGTCTGCCCGTCGTGGGAAAAACGCGCCGCTTCGAGTTTCCCTTGGCGATAGGTTACAGAGGTGTATTGGACGTCAGGTTTATTCCGCCTGCCGAGAAAAAATACCGCCGGTAGAGCTAGCGCGAGGAGTCCCACGGCGGCCCAAGGCAGAATTTTTCTCCGTTTTAACACCGGCTTCGCAGCTAGTGCGGTCAACTGCGAACTGCCGTCGGCGATCCATTTTAATTCCAGTTTGACGTCGCGTGCCGATTGATAGCGATCATCCGGGCTTTTCGCCAAGCATGTACTCACCACATGTTCGAACGCAGGCGGCGTAAGCGGACGGATGCTTGAAATTGGCTCGGGATCTTTTTCCAGGATGGCGCTGGCCACGCTGATCTGACTCTTGCCTTCAAACGGCCGCTTGCCCGCTGCCATTTCGTAGAGCACCGCACCTGCGGCGAAAACGTCCGACCGCGCGTCCGCATCTTTGCCCTCAATTTGTTCCGGCGACATGTATTGGATAGTGCCGACCACTTGCCCGGCGCTGGTCAGCGGAGAGTTAGGACTGGGTCCGCTGATCGTCATCGTGGCTGACAACAGCGGCGCGTTACCGCTCCCGGCCGTTCTGCCTGCGCTTGCCTTCGCCAAGCCGAAGTCCATCAGCTTCGCGCCGTTTTTCGTCAGCATGATGTTGCCGGGCTTCAGGTCGCGATGGACAATCCCTGCCCGGTGCGCCACGTCCAGCGCTTCGCACACTTCCATTCCAATCTTCAAAGTCTCTTTCAACGCCAGCGGCCCTTTACGCAATCGCTCGGCCAGTGTTTCTCCCTCCAGATACTCCATCACCAGAAAGTCGATGCCCTCTTGATGCCCAACGTCGTGCAACGTGCAGATGCGCGCGTGATTCAACGACGAAATGGACCGCGCTTCGCGGTCGAATCGTTCTTTTAGCTGAGGATCGGAGGAAAGATGCAGCGGTAGCACCTTGATCGCTACGTCCCGCCCCAGTCTGGTGTCGCGCGCGCGGTACACTTCGCCCATGCCACCGGCGCCAATCGCCGCGACGATTTCATACGGCCCTAGTTTTTCACCTTGGGAAAGAGGCATTCAATGCCGGTGATTATAGCCTTGGAAAAGCTCCACAAGATACCCGTTAAACCTTGGACCGGACCCATTCTTACACAAGGAAACCTTCCGCTCCTGAAAAGTCGGCTACTCGTCCAAGTGACCCCGCCACAGCCGCTTTACCGGTGCCTCATGGAATCGCGCCCGAGTTACGGGCAACTCTGAAGTAACACGATTAGGTAAGGGTTGCCGACAATCCGCCAACAATCCAATGTTACCGGAGTATAATTACGCGCAAGCATGGCCCTGGCTTCCGGCGCAAAACTTGGTCCGTATGAAATTCAGTCTCCGCTTGGTGCTGGCGGAATGGGCGAGGTGTACCGCGCCCGCGATTCGAGGCTGAATCGCGATGTCGCCGTAAAGATCCTCTCTTCCACGTTTGCACGCGACCCGGAGCGTCTGCTTCGATTTCAGCAGGAGGCCCAGACAATAGCGACTCTGAATCATCCCAACATTCTTGGCGTACATGATTTCGGGCAACATGACGGCTCGCTTTACATGGTCACGGAACTACTGGAGGGCGAGACGCTTCGGGAGCGTCTTCGCTCGAGCCTGCTGCCGGCCCGAAAGGCGACCGAGTATGCCGAGCACGTCGCGCGCGGCTTAGCAGCGGCACACGATAAAGGTATCGTCCACCGCGATCTGAAACCGGAAAACATTTTTGTTACGCACGACGGAAGAGTAAAGATTCTCGACTTTGGCCTGGCCAAACTGGCGCGGCTGGGCGGGACCGTTACATCCGGCAGCGAAACTGTGGGCTTGCAAACTGAGCCCGGCATGCTGATGGGCACAGTCGGCTACATGTCTCCCGAACAGGTGAAGGGACAGGCCGCGGATCATCGCTCTGACCTGTTCAGCTTCGGCGCAATTCTATACGAGATGCTGACGGGGAAGCGGGCATTCGACGGCGGCACTGCAGTCGAGGCGATGAACGCGATTTTGAACGAAGATCCGCCTGAGTCTACCGCGACGAATCGGAGTGTTCCGCCATTGCTGGACCGAATTGTGTGTCACTGCCTGGAAAAGAATCCGGAAGAGCGGTTTCAGTCCGCCCACGACGTAGCGTTTGCGCTGGGAGCGGTTTTAGATTCGAGCAAGTCCGCTGTGGCTGCCGTCACAGTTGCCACAGGCCAGCCGTGGCGGCGATGGCTGCGCTTTGCGGCAGAAGTAGCAGTGCTGGGCGTTGCCGTGGGCTTGCTCCTTGCACGCCACACTTCGGAAACTCCAGGGTCTGCAGTGCAGGCTGCAATTCTTCCACCGCCTGGGGATGGATTCTGGGCCAACATCACGCAGCCGGCAGCGATTTCGCCAGACGGAAGATTCCTTGCCATTGTTGCAATGCGTAACGGACGCGCCCTGCTCTGGTTGCGCCGTGTCGATGCAGCGGACGCGCAGCCCGTGGCTGGAAGCGAGGACGCCTCCAATCCATTCTGGTCGCCCGACAGCCGTTACGTCGCTTTCTTTATTCCGGGCAAATTGAGGAAGGTGGATACTTCGGGCAGCGCAATCACCGATATTTGTGCATCCGGCGCATTCGGCATGGGTGGTGCGTGGTCGAAGCGAGGGGTAATTATATTCGCAAATTTCGGAGACGCGTTGCGAAAAGTGTCAGACAAAGGCGGCGCACCCGAGTCAATTGCAGGGACGGAACTTTCGAGCGACGCCATCAGCCAGCTATGGCCAACCTTTCTTCCTGACGGAAATCACTTCCTCTATCTGGATTGGAGATACTCCACTCACGAAGGCCGCGAGAACGGTGTGTGGATCGGTTCGTTAGACGGCGAAAAGGTACGGCGACTGCCTCTAACTTCTACAAACGTCCATTACTCGGAAGGTTATCTGCTGTTCAGCCGGGATGGCGATCTGGTGGCGCAGAAGTTTGACCTTTCGCGCCTGCAGCTGGGCGAATCGGTTTTACCGATTGTGAGAAACATTCAGTACGACACATTTTTCCATGATGGGATGTTTACCGTTTCGGCGAATGGAGCACTCGTATACGGAACTGCGGGCTCTGGCGTAAATACACAATTAGCATGGGTGGATCGCAACGGGAGAGTACTTGGCAGTTTGGGGGCGCCAGGACAATTTGAGAGACAGTCTGTCTCACCGGATGGAACACGAGTGGCTGTCGGGGTGAAGTTCGGCAACGCACGCGAGAGAATTTGGATTTACGACGCGGAGCGAGGCACGAGGATTCCTATTGTGAACAGTGAATCCGGTCCGACCTTGTACAGTCCAGTCTGGTCTCCAGACGGGAAGCAGATCGCGTACCGTAACACGCTTGGCAAGACTTCAACCCTGATGGCGCACAATTCCGACGGGTCAGGGGTTGAGCGAGAACCCGGCTCTATCCACTTCGAACTCCTCCGCCCGACGGACTGGTCACCGGATGGGCGTTATCTCGCGCTCGAATTGACCAAGTTTCAAGGCCGTCAGAACTGGCAGGATTGGCTTCGTATCGTGGGAGTTGATGGACCAGGGCAATCGGTGCTGGACATCAACGATGCAGGCTCCGGCAGGTTCTCACCAGATGGGCATTGGCTCGCCTACGCCGATGAAAATAGCGGGCAAGTGTATGTCACTTCCTTTCCGGGACCCGGTCCCCGCATCGCGGTCTCTACCGCGGGTGGAGGCGAGCCCAGATGGAGAGGAGACGGGCAGGAACTCTTTTATGTCGCGGATGACCTGACACTTATCTCCGTTCAGGTGCGCGAATCGGTCCACGACTTTCGGGCGTTGTCCTCGCATTCATTATTTCGTCTCCAGCTTCCGTGGAACGTTGGGTTTTACGATGTCACTCGCGACGGCAAACGGTTTCTGGTGAATACCAGAACATTGGCAGAGCAGATGGTGCCACTGACCGTGGTTACGAACTGGCGAGTGCTGGTTCAAAATGAATCGAGAAATTAAGCTAGGATGAACGGTTGTCGAGTTCGTCCCGAGTGACGTTAGCGCTTTATCGGAGGCGCGCTTTCAGGAAAAAGGTGTGCACGAGCGCGGCGCTCTGGCGCGCGTTCGATAAGGCCGTTAGAAGGAAGCCGCCCGTGGTTGCGGCGGACGCGGGCCGTATGCAAATTCAATTGCGGGAAGGTGCGGTGTCGAGATGCGCCGAGGCTGTGCAGCAGAGCACGACAGACGACACCGGGAGATGAAGAGCTGACGAAAGCGCATGACTCTCGCGAAGAGAAGACTTGAGAAAGTAGGAAGACGCGGTTTATAGAACGGCAAGGCACAGAGAGACTGAGGGTGCTGACGCACGCAAAAGTTTCGAGTTGTAGAGAGTCGTTTCATGCGGCAACCGTGACTAGGGCGGGAGGAGAACGAAGTTGGATCTCGGCAGCAGAGAGTCTTTCGATGACCTTCATCGGTCCACCGCATTTTGGACAGCGCCAAAGATCACTGGAGTCTTTGCTGCCTGAGATGTCTTGTTCTGTCTGCGGCGCTGAGCCGAGCAGATGGAAGCAAAGTGGCAGGAGCGCGAGGGCATTAAAGAATACGACGAGCGGATGGAGAAAATCGCCAAAGAAGTGTACCCGGAAGTGTCCTTACTCAAGCAAGTGAAGGGTGAGGAACGCAGATCGCGCTGACGTATGTGCTAACCATAGAAGACCCACACCGTTTTCTGAAGAGTCGCGAGGTCGGTTGTTTTCTGGGGTTGAAACCT
>DASYJM010000235.1:0-25045 GCA_035996445.1 Candidatus Acidiferrum sp.
ACTAGTAAGTGCCGTAGTGATGTTTATGGGCGCGCATCGAATTCTGGCCGGCACCATGACACTGGGAACTTTTCTGACCTACTCCATCTTCCTAGGGATGCTGGTTGCTCCGGTATTTCAGATCGTCGCAATCGGAACGCAAATCACCGAAGCCATTACCGGGCTGGAGCGCACCCGAGAAATTCTGGACGAGAAAATCGAAGATGAAGCGCCCGGTCGCGTCGTCAAACTGCCGCGCGTTAGCGGACAAGTAGCGATGGAAGACGTAAGCTTCGCGTACGACTCGCGCAAGGAAGTGTTGCACGATATTGATTTTCGCGCCGAGCCCGGCACGGTGACCGCCCTCGTGGGTCCGTCAGGTGCCGGAAAATCCACCATCATTGGGCTGATTGCTGCATTTTACGTCCCTTCATCAGGCCGCGTGTTGGTAGATGGTATCGATCTCTCCACTGTCAAGCTGGATTCCTATCGCACGCAACTGGGCGTGGTGTTGCAAGAAACGTTTCTTTTCGACGGCACCATTCGAGAGAATGTCGCTTTTGCGCGCCCGGAAGCATCCGAAGCGGAGGTTCTCGCCGCCTGCCGCATCGCGCGCGTCGATGAATTTGCGGAGGCATTTGAAAACAAGTACGACACGGTGGTCGGCGAGCGCGGCGTGAAACTCTCTGGTGGTCAGAAGCAGCGCGTCTCCATCGGGCGTGCGATTCTGGCTGATCCCCGGATTCTAATATTAGATGAAGCGACCTCCAGCCTGGATTCGGAATCGGAAGCCCTGATTCAGGAAGGATTGCGTTATTTGATGCGCGGCCGTACTACTTTTGTAATTGCCCACCGACTTTCGACTATCCGCCGGGCCGATCAAATTTTGGTCGTCGAAGCGGGCAGGATTATTGAACGCGGCACGCATACTTCGCTTTACGCCGCGGGTGGAAGGTATTACGACCTCTACACCAAGCAACATTCCGTGGAGGAGAATTTATTTTTGGCCCCTGGGGAAGGTTCGCTTGATGTTGAAGACACCGAGACGGCCGGCCGTAGCAACGGGATGGAAGATTCCCCGATACCTGATGCGATTCGCCTGATTCGTGATCGCAACACCGCTTAGCCCTGATCTTTGGGCCAAACTGAAACACTAAATTTGAGGACCTTTGCGTTAGACCGTCGGACGCCGCGCCAAAGGTTTGCGTGCCGCAGTGAGTGGCAGCAGGCTAGCCATTTTGCGGATCATCGCAAGAACGAGCCGCTTGTCTCCATCGGAGAGCGTCGTGCTATAGCGCTTGATCTCTGCGAGGAACCGAATTTCGTCCTGCGAAAGCTCGCCAAGCATTTTTTGCGTTTCTTTATCGCGCGGCGTTTCCGTGCCAGGGAAAAAATCCGCCAGAGAGATGTCCATGGCTTCGGCAATTTTCGCCAGGGTCTCCAGCGAAGGTACGGTGTGGCCGTTCTCTACGCGCGAGAGATAGCAGCGCAGTAATCCAGTGCGCCGTTCGATATCCCCCTGCGACAGGCCGCGCTGGCTGCGATAGGTTTTGATCACTTCTCCGATATTCACTCTTGGCTTTTCTTTGGGCACGTTATCTCTCCAGTAGATGGGGTATCTTATTAACTAACAGTGAGAGTGGCAAGTCCGAACTTAACGACCGTGAGTCTAATCAGACAACAGTAGAGATGGTGCGGTAACGTACCCGACGATGGCCAAAGCGAGAACGTTGTTAAGTAGCGACGAGCGCCAAGTTGCCGCAAGTTACAGGTTTGTATCAGGAAATCAAACACCGCCGCTTGGAAGGGAAAGGCCCGGTAAACAATTGCCAAAATAAAAAGAGGGCGCCAGGCACCCTCTTTACAACGCTAAATCTCCTCAGCTGGTTACTGCTCAGCGCTGCGTCGGAGTAACTGTGACGGGTTGTTCCAGCCGGAACTCCAGCAATGTTTCGCTCGGTACCTTCACCGCGCGGCCGCGCGTCAGAATCTCCGCTCCCGCGCCAGCAGCGCCGCCTACTCCCGCGCCGATTGCCGCGCCCGTTCCACCACCGGCCACGCCGCCAATGATTGCGCCAATGACTGCTCCACCGCCCACTTTCTTGGCCGTGTCGCCGCCGCGGCCTTTACCTTTCATGGTGTACTCTCCGCTGACCACCGGAAATTCTCGCCCATCAATGATGATGCGCGAAAGTTCCAATTGCAGTTCTGAGCTGCCAGATAGTCCCCGAGCCTCTTTGGTGTAAGTCAGGCGGACGTAAACGTCGCTGCCACGCCGCGCTACCAGCACATCGTTAACAGTCAGGTCTGTTTCCAGGCTGGCTCGAAAAACATCTCCCACTGCATTCTCTTTGGAATCCACGTTATCGATCATGCGCACCAGAATCGGTTCGCCTGCCGGCAACGTAACAGAGGTTCCGGGTGCGGCATACACGTACTGGTGATGTGATCCGCCCTCCGGGTTGCGGTCGTACTCGCGATCACGATCACGCTCGCGGTCGCTGTCACGAACCGGAGGCGGCGGGTAATTGCCGGCCTGCCCTTGATCTGGCTGCGGAGGAGCATCGTACGGCCCACCCCCGTTGTTCGGCTGCCGTTGATCTGGCGGTGGCGCCCCCTCATACCGACCGTCGGAAGATGGATTGTCATCCCGGTCGCGGCCAGAACGCCTGTCTAGCCTAACCGCAGACACTTCCGAAACGCGGAACGTTCGCACGTCACCGTCAACTTCGAAGCGCATGACCACCCGTGTGCCACCCAGATATCTGCCTTGGATCACGCGGCCATCTTTTAGTTCCAGCGTATCTGCCGAGGCACCGGCACAAAAGATCAATGCCAAAGCACCCACGCTCACCAAATGCTTGAATGTATTCATCAAGGTTTTCCTCCCAAGCCCGGTGGCCACACCGGCGGCAGCTACACATCGCCGAAATAAACGTCGTCCCCCCGCTGAAGCTATTGTATTCGATGTCTAGACAACAAAGACGGGTTGCGTGCTCTTTGGTCACCCGTAGCTAAGGTCGTAACATCACGCTGCAGAATTGTATGAGGCGCTACCTCCCGAGCCGTTGCCACAACGGCCGTGATACCATGCGTGCACCTTCAGGCCGATGCGCAGGGAATTCCGGCAAAGAAAAAGAGATACACCGGCCAATCACGAAGCGCTACCGCCCGGTCTGAGGTGCAAGCTAAATATTCATCAGGGGGATGAATGAAGCCACAGTTTCGAAATCTTTTAGTTACGTGTGTGCGCGTTGGGCTGGTTTTCCTATACGGCGTCGTCGCCGTGTTGTGCACCACATCGCTCGTCGCCGGACAATCCGGTCTGGGAACCGGACGCGTGGAGGGCACGGTTCTGGATCGAAGTGCTGCCGCCATAACGGATGCATCGGTGACGGCGCTAAACCTGGCGACAGACGTGAGCACCTTACAGAAGAGCGATTCGGCGGGCCATTTTCTCTTCCCGTATCTTGCTCCGGGCAAATATCACGTGACCATCGAGAAGTCCGGTTTTGAAGTCACTCAAATAGACAACGTGGTCGTGGAGGTAGGCACTACGGTAACTCTGCGCCCTCAACTGAATATTGGCAGCGTCTCATCCAATGTGACCGTCAATGCCGATTTGCCGCTGGTGGATATCACCCGCTCATCCGTCAGTTCCGTGATCGGACAAGGAGCCATTGAGAATCTCCCACTGAACGGTCGCGACTTCACCGATTTCGTCCTGCTAACCCCAGGTGCCACCACCGATGGCGAGTTTGGCATGGTCAGTTTTAACGGCATCTCCGGAAACTTCAACAATTACACCGTGGATGGCGGAAACAATAACAATGCGTTTTTCTCGCAGCAGATCGGCCGCGGCACCATTCCATTTCAGTTCAGCGAAGATATCGTGCAGGAATTCCAGGTGAATACGAACGGCTATGAGGCGGAGTTTGGACAATCGGGAGGCGGTCTCGTCAATACCGTGACAAAGAGCGGTGGAAACGCGCTGCACGGCGACGCCTACTACTACGTTCTGGACTCCGCGATGAACGCCAACGACTCCATAAACAATCAGCTGGGCATCCCTAAACCCGCTAATCGCCGACAACAATTCGGAGGCACGGTTGGAGGTCCAATTGTAAAAGACAAATTGTTTTATCTCGCAAACTACGAAGGCCAAATTAGGAATGAGCCCGTGACCGTGAACGATAGTTCTGCCCTGCAAACCGTGGGCGACGCAAGTGCGCAAGCCGCCTTCCTCGCTGCCAATCCTGGGGTCGCCAAAATTTTAGCGGATAACTCCGGTTCGTTTCCAAGAAGTTTTAATCAGAACACTGCTTTCGCCAAACTGAGCGGTCAACTCACGCCGAAGAACAGTTTCAATTTGAGCTACAACTACCAACGCTTCCGCAGTCCTCATGGATATTTCAATACCCCCACGTCGACGGGGGATGGCCTGGCTCTAACCGACGGAGCCACCAGTCACTTCTTTCAGTTTTCGGTGTTGAGCACTCTCAGTTCATCGACCTTTAATGAAGCGCGCTTCCACTTCGCCAACGATCTGCACTTTGATCTGCCAAATAGCGCGCCAACTGCGCCTTCCACAGTGATTCAGAATCCGGACACCGGGTACGTTTTTGGCGGCAACCGTTTCCAGTTGTCAACCACTGACCGACGCTTTGAATTTTCCGACAATTTCACGCACGTGGTCGGACGCCACACCTTTCGAAGCGGTGTGGACATCAACCTGAACCATGACCGCGACTATTTCGTCTACGGCCCCGCGGGCGATTTTCACTTCGCAAGTTTGACGGACTTGGCCGCCGGAGCTTTTCAATTCGATTTGCAATCCTTCGGACAATCGACCGCTTTGTTCACCGTTCCCACCTATTCGCTGTTCGCGCAGGACCAGTTCAGAGCCACTTCGAAGTTGTACATCAATTATGGCGTGCGATGGGATTATCAAGTCCTGGCGCAGCCCGCAGTTTGCAATCCGGCGTTCGCTCTGACCTGCCACATTCCGCGAGATCCTAACAACGTGGCACCGCGTGTAGGTTTCGCCTACTCACTGACCAACAGCGGAGACACCGTGGTGCGCGGATCCTTCGGGCTCTTCTATATCCAGGAAGACCTGCTGGATTTAGCCGATGCCTTGGTCTCCAATGGTATCTCCAGACAATTTGTATTTCTAACCGGGCCCGGATTCGGCAACAACAGTCCGCTGGTTACCTATCCAAATGCCCTCACGGCGCCGCCGGCGGGCGGCGCGGGAGGGCAATCCATTCACGTCTTCGTTCCTAATTTCCGAAACCCCTATGTCGAACAGGCCAACCTGACCGTGGAGCATCGCTTTGGAAGCAGCACCGCGTTCAGCGTCGGGTATGTATACGCGCATGGCCTGGCGCTGCTGGGGAATTCCAACGGCGTGACCCGTCAGGCAAATGGCAATTTTGGTTATGACTTGAACCTGGTGCCCCCGGATCAGCAGTTGGCCTTTGGAGGAAACTTCACCCAGGCCACTGTCAATCTCCCCAACGGAAAATCTTTTGTGACGCCGGAATTTGAGGCTATCGATGGCTTGATCGATCCTAATTTCTCAGCCATCAACGCGGTAGACAATTCCGGCAAATCCATCTATCACGCCATGCTCGTGTCCCTCCGTCATCAATCCGCGCAGTTTCAGGGCGCCGTCGCTTACACTTTTTCGAAAACGATCGATCAGGGTACCGGCTACATGAATCAGTTCGATCAAAGGTCCCAGCGTGGGCTGTCCCAACTCGACCAGCCACAGCGATTGGTGTTGAGTGGAGCGTGGACACCGCGTATGTGGGGGTTGCACGGATTTATTTTTTCATCCGTGGCCACCATCGCGAGCGGCCGCCCCTACACCGCCGTCTTCGACACAGCTAATGTGAACTTTTCGATTGTGCCGGGAGAAGGTTTCAATTCATTTCGAGGCCCGGGCGTACGAGACCTGGATGTGAGCGTGGCTCGAAATTTCAAGTTGAATGAGCGGTTGGGGTTGAAGTTTAGAATTGAGGCCTTCGATGTCCTCAACCACGCCAATTTTCAGCAGGGTGCTGTGGACAACGTCCAATACACCACCACGCAAGAATGCACGCCTCAGTCCGACGGAAGTTGCACTTCATTGCCGATTTGGGATGCGGCAGCAAACGATCATTTCGGTAAACCGCTGTTTGCCGCGCCGAAATACGGTTCGCGCAACCTGCAGCTTTCAGTGCGATTCACCTTCTAGAAAAACCGCCGGTATCATGAAAGCAAAACCGGAATGCGCGCGGCCCCAGACCGTCGCGTGTCGCGCAACATTCCCCGAGGCAAGAAAAAACACGGCCGCCGGCTTGACCTGAAATTGACTTAGATTTAGTGGTTGCCGCCGGTGGCGGTGTCGGCTTCCAGCGTTTGCTTGGCGACGTTAAAGCCCTCTATTTCGAGAACCGCGGAGTCTCCCGCCAGCGCAGAAGACGGATAAGTCGCCGTGACTTCCCGTTGTTCGCCAGGAAGCAGGGAGAAATAATTATCTTCCCAGAGGATAGGGGTAATATCCGTCCCGCCTTTGTTACGAGTGGCCCGCAGGTGCACCATGAACGCGACGCTATTGTCCAGATTTTTTACTGTGACTCTAGTTGTATTCGTCTTCGCGTCTTTTTTTGAGGACGAGGTTACGTCCAGTTTCACTTCAGGCAGGGAAGCCAAACCAGTCAGATCCCCGAATTCCGCTTGCGGCGTGTAGACCGTATCCTGTTTATTTTTCCAGTCCAGCACATCGGCCTTTGTCGACAGCCAGTAAAAATTGTCGCTGGCTAATTTTCCCGCGCGGTCCTGTAATTGTAGCCGCAGGAAATAAGTGTTACTGAGCCCTTCTACCTTGGGCAATTCGAACGCCGTAGCCGAACTGTCTGGCGCCAGATCAAGAGTCGCCTCCTTCGTGCCTTTCTCGGACGCATCAAGGTTGTAAATTTTCACCGTGACTTTCACGCCCGTTACCGCTGCATAGGTGCTGTTGATTACCGCCACCGAATTATTATCGTAGGAATATTGCACGTGCACCGGCTCACAGGCTTTCTTTGTCCCGTAATACCCGCCTGCGGGCACCATGTAGTAGTCGTACAGATGCCAGATCAACGATGGCCAAGCGTTATTCAGCATCCACTGAATCACTCCCGTGGAGGTGTACTTGTTTCTGGCGTAAGCCTCAAACATGGCGCGCTGACCATCGTAGGTAACCGCCTGCGCCTTGCGTTCGAAGTCGTCGAGCGAAGTAGCGTGCCCGTAGCGACGATTCAGCCCATCGGCGAATACGTTTATCGTCGTGAAGCGCTCCTTACCGGCATGAAAGTTCCACACGTCGTCGATAGGCCACAGATGATCTTTCGGGATAAAACGCTCGAGAGACTCTCGCGGCGGAATCGCCGGGCCCGGGCTCGTTTCCGTGTTGTAGCCCTGCGCCCCTCCGGCGTCCTTATCGGTCAGCCAGTAAACCGGCGGAACATATTCGTAAGGTCCGGTCATTTTGACGCCAGAGCCACCGCTAACCGTTGTGGCCGTGTCGCTAGCGGAGGACAGCGCCGGATTCGGCCATTCAAGATCTTTGAGAATACCGAGATACATGCTCTCAACATCAGCCGGCGGTGGCCCGTCACTGCCGTTCAGCCACACGAACACGCTGGGATGCTGGCGCAGAATGCGAATCTGGCTCTTCAACGATGCGGCGGCAATATCGCGCTGATCGCCCTTCCAATCGTTCCAGCGTTCCCACGCGTCGCAACAGGTCCAGCCGGGCATAACCAGAATGCCCAAACGATCTGTCTTTTCGTAAAATTCCTCGCGATCCAGCCGCCCTTCGAGACGAATCGTGTTCAGGCCCATGTCGCGAACATAGGACAAATCGGCGTCAAGTTTGCCGGGCACCCAGCGAAACAATAAGTCCGGCGCCCACGCCGCTCCGCGAATTAAAATCTTCCGGCCATTTATCTTGAACAGACGAAATCTCTTGTCCGTTAGCTCGGACGTAACCTCGCGAATTCCGAAGTTGGTTGTCGCGAAGTCGCTCACATGCCCAGCCACCTCGAAAGAAATCTTCGCCGAATAGAGATACGGCTCTCCCATGGTGTACGGCCACCACAGGTGCGGGTGCGTCAGTTTCAGCGCCGCAAATTTTGCGCGCGAGAAGCGCACCGTTTTTGTTTCCCCGGCGGCTAGTTGAACCGGCTGGCTGACTTTCGTGGTATCGATTTCCGCGCGCAGTATGCCGCGCACTGCATAGTCGGCGCTGTTCTGTAGATCGGCGGTCACGGTGAGCGCAGCAGACTTATAATTCGCGCCTAACTTCGAAGACACAAAAGGATTGCGCACCGCTACCGCCGCGCTTTGCGTCAGGAAAACTTCCTTCCAAATGCCCATGTCTTTGTCAGGAGGCGTGGGATTCCAATCCACCCAGGTAATCCCCAGATCGTCTTTCCCGGGTGCGAAAACTTCTACCGCCAAAGCATTGCGCTCCCCACGTTTCAACAATTTCGTAACGTTGAATTCGAACGTGCGGTAAGTTCCCGCGACCTCTTTGGCGTTGGCAACCTTGTGCCCATTAAGCCAGATATTGGCGCGATAGTTGATGCCGTTAAAATGCAGCCAATCCGTTTTACCTGCTCCACCTGCTGGTGCTGTAAATTCCGTGCGGAACCACCACGAACAAGTAAAAGGGCTGCCCGCCGGCATATCCACATTGGCAAAAAATGTCTTTTCCGAAGTGTACATCCCCGGAAAGTTCTTCAGATTTGTTCCATAGTTCGGGTCCGCATACGTCTTGTCCGTTACCAATACGCCGACCACGGTCGCCGGGATGTCCGTGCGGTGCCAGCGGCCGGCCCCGAATCCAGCACTGGAAATCTTGTCGCCGCTCGCTTGGTCATCGCACGATGACTGCACCTCCCAGTCCTTGTGGAGAAATGTTTTGCCAGACTGCTCAAGCAGTTCGCTCTTCGGTGCAGTTACGTCTTTCGGCTGCCTATCACGCAACCCGGTCTTCGGCGTAGCTGAGTGTTTTGTCTGGGCTGCCAAACTGGCGGGAATAGTGATGGCTGTGAACACAAGTAGCCAGTATTTATTGAAACGGACCATCCAAAATCCTCCCAAAACGGTTTTTCTTGGTTGCCCAAATTGGCGCGTGACAATGTCGACGGCGAGGCTATATTAAACCGATTCAATGCGATGTGTTTAGCTGTTTTTCACGATTAGAAGGCGTAGTCGTGTCGCGAAAAAAGGTTGGTGCCGGAGATAGGAGTCGAACCTACACGGGCGTGAGCCCGGAGGATTTTGAGTCCTCTGCGTCTGCCATTCCGCCACTCCGGCATGTCAGTATCTTAGGGCAGGACTCGCCCGTCGGCAACTTCATTAGCGCCAACAGGGAACTAGCGTTCTTCGAAGCGGAAGGCTACCGGCGCACTACTTGCGCGCCTGGCACCGGCAGCACCGGCGGGCGCGTGGAGAAAAACTTTACCGCGTTTTTGCCGATCGTTTTAGTGGTGCGCTTGTTCCACATCGCGCCCATGAACATGGACACACCCGGCACCACCGCATTTACGAAGGAGCGGCGTAGAAGCTTGTAGCCCAGTTTTTTCGCGAAGCGCTTCAGAACCTCGAACGATTCACGCTTTGCATAATAGCGCCCGACCACGGCCGCGGATATTTTCGCGCCGGACTTGGCTGCCTCTTTGCTCAGGCCTTCGGCTGCGGCGCCGCCAAAAGCGAAATTCATGATCGCCAGCAGGTCGTCGGGATTTTTTTCCGGATCGAGCGTGGCCCCATACAAAGCCGCTAGCCGCGCCACTAATTGCAACTGGATGCGCGCGGTGAAGAATACCTCAGAGCAAATCGCGCTGGCCGCAATGGCGATGTTTACCGGCAAACCGATGACCCCTTCACCCGCGGTGAAGAGTCCCACAAGCTCATCGGCGGAGACCGCAGCCCCGGTAATCGCGCCAGCCAATGCCGCTCTATTACTTGCCGAGGCGATGAGCATCTCCGCAATTTCGGCGCGTGTGCGCCCCGGAAATTCTAGAGGGAAAGACTGCTTAGCGGCATTCAGTGAATAATGGCGAAATGTTTTTTCCATCAACTGGAAAAGCCATTCGCCACTTTTAAATCCGGGCCACCCGCCCAATTCCTTAACTTCTATGGCGACTTCTTTCAACTGCTGACGAATGGCATCTGTCGCGGCACTTTTATTCATTGCCCACCCATCGGTTCAAACCGGTAAACGAACACCGCATGTTGCTGCTCAATCACCATCCCAAGTCCATCTTCCTCTAAGGATACGGCTCTTTCACGCATGGCAGATTGGAAATTTCCTATCGACTCTCGGTCGCCATCTTTTGATTCGCGGTACACTTGATTTGGTTCACTTTTATGGCCGTCATAGAACAATCCACTCCAACCGCTCCTCCCGCCAATAAGACTTTTTCGTTAGTGAAAGGGATTCTCGCCGGCAGCCTTCTGACCATTGCGTTCATTGGAGCTGCGGTGTGGTTATCTACCGGCGTAGGTCTTCTGCATTTGATGGGATTTATGCGCGACGGCGGCATGCGTATAAATGTGGACCAGCCCACAGTTGTGCGCCAGATCCAGCAGTTGCAAAAACTCGAAACCATCAGCTATACCATGGACAAAATCATCGGCGGAGCGCGCGACAATCCTTACTTGCCAAAGTTTTTGGCCGGCGACCGCATTCTGCTCGTCGTCCACGGTGAAGTCGTTGCCGGTGTGAACCTGGCAAACATTAAAGGCAGCGACGTTATCGTGCAGGGTCATAACATTTCCTTGCGTTTGCCGCCTGCCGAGATCTTCAGCACGCGCATCGACAACGCCAAGAGCCGCGTGTATTCGCGGGATACCGGCCTGTTTTCATCTCCGGACCCCAATCTGGAGAGTGAAGTACGCGAAGAAGCCGAGCGCCAGTTGCAGCAGTCAGCAGTGGTGGATGGGATTTTGAAGTCCGCGGACCAAAACGCGCGTAACACCGTAACGGGCTTGTTGACCGGTCTGGGATTTACGCAAGTCTCGCTGCAGTAAATTTTAATTTGCAGCTTTCGCAGCCGCGCTCGGTCTTCCCAATTTATTAAAATCCTTAACGAAAATCCGCAACGCGGAGTTCGAGGAAATCTTCGAATAGCCGGCTGCGATCTGATCCTTGTAGCGATCCATAAAGAAATCGAATGGATCCGTGGGATCCATATCGATCAGAATCATGTCCGCATCGGTCATTGTCAGTCTCCCGAATCGCAGACGGTTTCCTCGAAAAGACATGTAGTTGCCCGTCTGCCGAGCTCTGGTCCGGCCATTTTTGTTGCCGAAGGTCAATATGATGGCATTGCCTTCGATGCGCGTGGCACTGACGCGCCCCTCCAGGTGCGGAGCTGGAAAAACGAGAGCAGGGTCCAACACCAAATCGTCACCGCGAGCTTCGATTCCGGGGAGTTTCCCATTCTTGACTAGGTCCGCGACCTCCACGCCAAACAAATTCAACATGCCTTTCACCGGCACGTGCAGGGCTTTCACTTTTTCGGTGCGCAACAAAAGTTTCCCGTCGTCCGTGGCACTCAGGGTACTTTCCGTCTCAAATGGAATGGTGCCGACATCGTGCAATTTGCCCTTTATCTTCAAATGGCCGTTCTCGATGCTCATAGAAACGCCCTTGAGCGGGCTGTCAGCGCGAGAAAACACATAGGAGTTGAATATACTTGCCAGGTCTTGAGCAGCGATGCCAATTTCCGCATATCCAATGCGCACGCGGAATGAATCTTTATTATCGAAAATGGGAAGTTCTGAACCCTCCGTAGGCAGCAGCTCTCCCCGCAACGTCTTGATGGACACAGTCGCGGATTCCGTAAAGTGATACCTCACGTTTTGCATTTGAGTCTGCACACCGGTATTGCTATCGCCTTGGTGCGAATTTGACTGCGCACCGAGCCGCGCCGCCGTGGCGAACGTGACTGCAAGAACTAAGCAGACGCCCGTCACCAATCTCGTTGACCAAAATGCGCCAGCAATGCGCCGGCCATTCGCCAACCCGTTCTTTAGTTCGGTCTGCACGATTCCGCATCCCCCTTCCGCTTCATTGCCAAATAACATAGTGCCAATAAGTTGGATTGCGTAGCGATACAAATATGAATCTGCTAGACTGACGCGACTTTGCACGATAAAACACGAAGACGTTTTTTGCTCGATACAGTTTCGGCCCTGGCTGGAGCGACCCTGTTTCCCAGTATGGTCACCGCGGCGGGCGACACCGCGCAGCCCAGCATGCGCTTTCCCGAGCAACCGCGAGAGCGCATTGCCATTGCTTCGTACCCATTCAGGGAGTATGTCGCGGGGCGAAAAGATGCGCTCGGCGGCCACAAACTTGCGCTGAAAGATTTTTCAGCGCATGTCGCTGACAAATTTAATATCAGCAAAATCGAACCGTGGAGCGAACACTTCCGCTCGCTGGAAGAGAATTATCTACAAGGAATTCGATCTGGGGTGAAAAAAGCCGGCGGCATGATCGTGAATATTGCAGTGGACGGAGAGCATAGCCCCTACGCCGCCGACAAGGCCGAGCGTGAAAAGTCCGTGGCCTTCAGCAAGCATTGGGTGGATGTGGCCGTTGCCGTGGGTTCACCGAGCATTCGTACCAATATGCCCAAGGCTGGCGATTCGGAACCGAACGCGCAACGTGCCGCGGAGAGTCTGTCTCAAGTGGCAGAGTACGCGGCAAGCAAGAATATCCTGGTGAATCTGGAGAACGATAATCCGGTTAGCGAGGACCCTTTTTTCATCGTGCAGGTAATCGAGCAGGTGAACAATCCGTGGCTGCGCGCGCTCCCCGATTTCGCGAATTCGCTCGTAACCGGGCGTGAAGACCATGCCTATCGAGGGGTGCAGGCCATGTTCGCGCACGCCTATAGCATCGGCCACGTTAAAGCTCTTGAGGTCAATGAGCAGGGCAAGGAATTTCGTGTGGACATGGCCAAAACATTTGGCATCATGCGCGCCGCGCATTATAAAGGTTACTGCTCGATGGAATTCGACAGCCCGGGCGATCCTTATAAAGGAACCAGCGAATTGATCGAGACCACGCTAAAATATCTCTCCTAACCCTCAAACCATGTCCACTTCACAAACGAAACGCCCACTACAGGAGGCCTGTTCATGATTGTAGGCGTGCCCCGAGAAATTTATCCGGGGGAAAGACGCGTCGCCTTGGTCCCGGCAGTCGTTCCCAACCTGACAAAAGCAGGAATGCAAGTGGTCATCGAGGCCGGTGCCGGTGCCAGTGCCGGATATCCTGACGCAGAGTACGTTGCCAAAGGCGCGCGAGTCGCAGCCGACCGCGCAGAAGTATTTCGCCCCGCCGATGTGATTGTGCAGGTGTTGTGTTACGGCGCGAATGACAAAACGGGCCAGGCCGACGTTCCGCTGCTGCGGCGCGATCAGGCCTTGATCGGATTTCTGCGTCCGCTGGGTTCCACGGCCAGCGTGCAGGAAATCGCGGCACGCGGTGTCAGGGCCTTTGCGGTGGAATTAATGCCGCGCACCACGCGCGCGCAAAGCATGGACGTGCTTTCGTCCATGGCCACCATCAGCGGTTATAAAGCCGTCCTTCTGGCGGCGGATACCTTGCCGCGTATTTTCCCGATGCTCTCGACTGCTGCCGGCACGGTCACCCCTGCTCGCGTTTTTATCATTGGCGCTGGCGTTGCCGGTCTGCAAGCCATCGCCACTTCCCGGAGGCTGGGCGCGGTGACTTCCGCCTACGACATGCGACCGATAGCCAAAGAACAGGTAATGAGTTTGGGCGGACGTTTCGTGGAGCTACCCATCGAGGCCAAAGACGCCCAGGACGCCAGCGGTTACGCGCGCGCGCAGGACGAAGAATTTTATAGAAAGCAGCGTGAATTGCTCGGCCAAGTAGTGTCAGAAAGTGATGTCGTCATTACCACCGCCGTGATCCCCGGAAAAAAGGCGCCGACCTTGGTTACTGGTGAGATGGTGCAAAAAATGGCGCCCGGCTCAGTAATTGTCGATCTGGCCGCCGAGCGCGGCGGAAATTGCGAACTCACCCACCCCGGAGAAATCGCCGTTGAACATGGCGTAACGATTATCGGCCACTTCAATCTGGCAAGCACGGTTCCTTACCACGCCAGCCAGATGTACGCGAAAAATTTAACCGCTTTCCTGCTGCACATAATCAAAGATGGGAAATTAAAGTTGGATACCCAGGATGAAATTATTCGCGACACCTTGCTGACGGATGGCGGAGAAATTGTGAACAAAAGACTGCGTGAACTTTATTCTCTGCCCCTTTTGGCGGCTCCAGTAACCGCGAGCTCGGAGGGAAATAAATCATGAAGCTGGATCTGCTCACCAGTCTTTACGTGTTCATGCTTGCCGGTTTCATCGGCTTTGAAGTGATCCGCCGAGTTTCGCCCCTCCTGCATACGCCCTTGATGTCGCTGACCAACGCGCTGGACGCCATAGCGGTAGTAGGCGCAATTATTTTGGCCGGCGAACATAAAACCAACTTTTCCACCGTGCTGGGAACCATCGCCATCGTTGCCGCCACCAGCAACATCGTGGGCGGATTCCTCATTACCGACCGCATGCTCAAGATGTTTAAAGTAAGCGGGCCGAAGAAATCATGATGTCAGAGTTCGCCTCCACGCAACTCATCGAAATTACTTACCTAATTGCCACGGCGCTTTTTATTTTGTCGTTGAAGTGGATGAGCTCGCCCGCCACGGCCCGCCGCGGCGTGTGGGCCGGCGAACTGGGCATGCTTCTCGCCGTCGCCGGAACGCTTCTGCATCGCGGCATCATCGATTACAAATGGCTAGTTGCCGCTCTCGTGCTCGGCACCATCATCGGCGTCCCACTGGGCAAAGTCGCCATGACTGCGGTCCCGCAGCGAACCGCGTTGAGTCACGCCTTCGGCGCATTGTGCGTGACACTCGTCGGCACGGCAGAATTTTATCTTCGCGCGCCATCCGTCCCGCCTTTCATGATGGCCGTTCTCGGCATGGAAGTAATTCTCGGCTCGCTGACATTCACTGGCAGCTTGATGGCCGCGGGAAAGCTGCAGGAAATATTGCCGCAGCGCCCCATCACCTACAAAGGCCAGAACATCGTCAATTTGGCCGTCCTTGCCGTCGCCGTAATCGTGGCCGTGATCCTGGTTTTGCATCCAGAGCGCATCTATCTGTACCCGCTGATCGTAATTCTGCCGCTGGTCTTCGGCGTGCTCATGATTATCCCCATCGGCGGCGCGGATATGCCGACGGTCATCTCGCTATTAAATTCGTATGCGGGATTGTCAGCCGCCGCGATGGGCTTCGTCCTCGATAACAAGTTGCTGATCATTGCCGGCGCACTCGACGGCGCTTCCGGATTCATCCTCTCCGTAAATATGTCCAAGGCCATGAACCGCTCGTTCTCCAACGTTCTGTTTGGCGCGTTTGGGCAGGAACAGGCCAGTGCCGCGGCCGGCGTTGAAACCCGTGCCGTGCGCAGCGCGAGCGCGGAAGAAGCCGCCTCCATACTGTCCGCGGCCAATAAAGTTGTCATCGTGCCAGGTTATGGCATGGCCGTTTCGCAAGCGCAGCACAAAGTTCGCGAACTTTACGATGTGCTGACAAAACGCGGCGTCGACGTGCGGTTCGGAATCCACCCCGTCGCCGGACGCATGCCCGGCCATATGAACGTGTTGCTCGCCGAGGCAGATATTCCTTACGACAAGCTGATGGAGATGGATGACGCCAATGGCGACTTCGCACAGACCGACGTAGCGCTCGTGATCGGCGCCAACGACGTGACCAATCCCGCCGCTCGCACCGATTCAAGCAGCCCGATTTACGGTATGCCCATTCTGGACGTGGACAAATCTCGCACCGTGATGGTGATCAAGCGCAGCATGAGCGCGGGGTTCGCCGGCATCGACAATCCCCTTTATTATTCTGACAAGACGCTAATGCTGTTCGGCGACGCCAAATCCTTCGTCGGTTCGATTGTTCGCGAAATTTCCGGGGGCTCCGGCCACTAGCCTTTTGGGAGCCTGTTCCAGAGCCCTTTTAGAGCCCGCTTATAGAATGTTCACCGCGCGCGCCGCGATCAAAACTAGGATCGCCAGCGAGATAAGCGACTGAGCCATCATGCCCAGTTTCGCGCCACGCGACAGCAGCGCAGTATCAGTCGGAGAGAAAGCCGTGCTGGTGTTGAAAGCCAGAAAAAGGTAGTCCACAAACTCCGGCGACCAATCGCTCTGAGCTTTCCTATCCTCCGCCGATTGCCTTCCGCCCTCCCGTTGCAGCATTTGAGGAAATAGGAACGCGCTGTTCAGCATTCCCTTCGGTCGCGCGCGCTCGTGCGGGCCACCGCCGTCGAGACGCCAGTACCAAAGCGCAAAAACCAAAATATTGGTCAGCCACAGCCCCACTGCGGCGCGCAAAAGAGCCTCCGAAGCCTCCCGATGTTTCGGTAAACCTTCAATCAGAAATGCCAGCGACGCAATCATAGCCGCGGTAATCACGCCATTGGCGACAAGCGTAAGCACGCGTGTGATCCGCAGATTGCCGCGCCAGTGTGCGATGACGATGGGAATCAATAAAAAGATAACCACGGCCAACAATAGCCAGCGGGGACCGACCGAAAGAGATGGCGGCAAAGCCAGATAAAGACATGCGTCCGCCAAAATCGCAATGATCGCAGGCCAGTGCGGAACCTTTGGTAATTCGCTATACGTTCGCGGAGCACCGTGAGCATGCGGCATGGCCCAAAAAGTATACGCGGAAAACCCATCAGCAATCCCGAAGCGGCCGCCGAAATTATCAAGAATGAAAATCCCACAAACTGGCAGGTAAGATGCCCCAAAAACCGTGAACCAATATATATTTTAAAGACGGTGAAGCCACCGCCTGGCGTAGCTCATCCAGCCGCCAAGCTGGGAGGCTGGACATGGACAGAACCTTCGGAATCACCACACCTCCGTCGCCGCAATTGAATCTCGCTCTATTGCTGCTGCGCATTGCCAGTGCCACGGCATTCTTCTATCACGGCGCTGCTATTACCTTTGGTGCGTTTGGCGACCCCGGCCCCGAGAAATTCGCTGACTTCATGCATATGCCGGTGATCGCAGGTTACCTCGTGGGGCTGGCGCAGCTTGCCGGAGGGTTGGCCATGTTGACCGGCGTTTTCATTCGCCTGGGCGCTTTATGTCTCATCATCGTGATGCTCGGCGCGATTTTTACGGTGCACCTACAGCACGGTTTCGATATTACGCATGGCGGAATCGAGTACGCGCTCACTCAGCTGCTGGTGGCTCTTGCATTATTGTTAACCGGGCCGGGAGCTTACTCGTTGGCGGGCTCACTACCGGCATCGCTGCGGAAGTTATAATTAGTCAGGGAAGTCACCCTACATCTCGAATAACAGGTTTCCGAACGCGCGATAGCTTTCACAAAACAAATTTTTCTATGTCCGCACCAGGAATGATGCCTTCGCGCACAACTTTCCAGTCGTCTCCCCTCAGCACCACGATAGTGGACGCTAAAGAGGTTCCCAGATCGCCGACGTCCAGGATCAGGGGAAGGCGGCTGCCAAGCTGCTCCTGAACTTGCGTCCCGCTGATGCACGAGGGCTGCCCCGAAAGATTAGCGCTTGTTCCGGTAATGGGCCCATCGAACTCATCGATGAGCGCCGCGATTACAGCGCTGCGAGGCAAACGCAAAGCCACCCGTCCTGTATTGGCGGTGACTTTCAGCGGCAGACGGTGCCCCGCATCGACCACCAGTGTGAGCGCTCCCGGCCAGAATTCATGCGCCAGCCGGAGAAAATTCTCGGGCACATCACGAGCGAGCAGCATAGCCTGGTCGATGGAATTCACAAGAATTGGTAAAGCGCGAGTTTCCGGCCGGCCCTTCACTCGATAAATTTCTTCCACTGCGGACAAATTAAACGGATCGGCAGCCAGACCGTAAACCGTGTCCGTGGGCACAGCCACCACGCGACCACGCGTTAGAAAATCTGCCGCATAACGCAGCAAGTTGGGTTCCGGGGAATGCGCGTTGACGCGCAACAATTCTGCCGCCAATTTTGGGCCTTCGGCGAAGTTGAAACATGCTGATGCAGCGCTTCGCGTCGCTGGTATTGCTGCCGGGACGCTACCACAGGGTACACGCCTGTGCAATAAGTACAGCTCGACAATGGCCGATGGTCGGCGCCGCTAGCGGCAAGTCACGCTTTTGAGACACCGTCACGTCGGCCTTGCACGTAATGTAGAATCACCAACTCATGCGCATCGCCATCGACAGCGGCGGCACGTTCACCGATTGCGTCTTCGTCCGCGACGGCAAATTACAAATCATAAAAGTCGCCTCACGCCCCGACGCTGGTGCAGAGGCCATTGTCGAAGCGGTCCAACTAGCCTCCGCACACGCATCAAAAACCGAGACTCACGATCTTGTCTGCGGCACAACGGTAGGCACCAATGCTTTACTGGAGCGCCGCGGCGGACGCGTGGCCCTGATCACCACCGCTGGATTTGAAGACGTATTGGAAATCGGCAGGCAAGCGCGCGCAAGGCTGTACGACCTGTTCTTGCAAAAGACTGAACCGCTGGCGCCGTCCTCAAGACGCTTCGGAACCAAGGAGAGATTGGCATCAGACGGCTCCGTCATCCAGCGCTTGACGACTGCTGAAATCCGTCGCCTGTTGCGCCAAATCAAACAAGTACAACCGGATTCTGTCGCGCTCTGCTTGCTATTTTCATTTTGCAATCCGATTCACGAAAAGCACATCGCGTCCAAGCTAAGATCCGCAGGTTATGCCGTTTCCGTTTCACACGAAATCCTTCCCGAATTTCGCGAATACGAACGAACCTCCACAACGGTCATCAATGCCTACCTCGGGCCGGTGATGAGCAGCTATCTCCGAGACACCACTGTTCGCATCTCCACGCTTCTGCCAGAGCAAGCTCAAAAGAAATCCAGCAAAAAAGATCCACAACCTTCGCCAGTCGAGCGCGTGCGCATCATGCAATCCAATGGCGGAATTATTTCCGCCGAACAGGCCGCGCGCGAGCCCGTGCGCACCATCCTCTCCGGCCCGGCCGGTGGTGTAATCGGCGCGGGACACGCCGCCAAACTGGCCCGCCTCGACAAATGCATCAGCTTCGACATGGGCGGCACCTCCACCGATGTGGCGCTGCTCGCCGGAGAACTGCGCACTACCAATGAGGCTATCGTCGCGGGACTACCCGTTGCCGTGCCGATGCTTGAAATTCATACCGTCGGCGCCGGAGGCGGTTCCATCGCCCGTTTCGATGAAGGCGGTGCGCTACGAGTGGGCCCCGAAAGCGCCGGTGCGGTGCCCGGACCGGTCTGTTACGGACGTGGTATGAATCCCACCGTAACCGATGCCCACGCCGTCCTCGGTCATCTCGGAGACGCGGGACTTTTAGGCGGATCATTTTCGTTGGATATCCCCCGGGCTCGCGCCCAAATGCAAAAAATCGTCAGACAGTCGGGCGCCCGGTTTCGCACCGTGGAAGCTTTCGCACAAGGCATCATCGCCGTTGCCAACGCTGTCATGGAAAAAGCTATTCGCGTGATCTCGGTTGAGCGAGGTCATGACCCGCGCGACTATACGCTGATTGCTTTTGGTGGTGCCGGCGGCCTGCACGCCGGCGCTCTTGCAACGGCGCTCGAAATGCGCGCCGTGCTGATCCCTGCATTTCCTGGTGGATTGTCAGCGCTGGGAATCCTGCAAGCCAACGTGGTGAAAGAATTGTCCCGGACCGTGTTGCTCCCTGCAGAAGAATTACTTAAACAATCACAGCAATTAAAAAATATCTTGAAACGCCTTGAAGAAGAAGGTCGGCAAGTTCTCCGCGCAGAAGCATTCTCTCATGACAGAATGCGCTTCGAGCACTCTCTCGATATGCGTTATTTAGGCCAAGCCTACGAACTGAACGTCTCCCTTGGATCTATCGGTACCGATGTCATCGCGGCGTTTCATCGGGCGCATGAAATGCGTTACGGCTACCACCACAAAAATAAACAGGTGGAAATCGTAAATGTCCGCTGTCGCGCCACCGGAATCACCGAAAAGCCACCGATCCAGAAGATGGCCCCGCGTTCGCGCAGCAAGCCCTTGTCACCAGAACAAACCATGGAGCTCGCGTTTTACGACAGCCAGCGAAAAACCGCCTTGTACAGACGAGATAACCTTCGCGCCGGTGACATTTTCTCCGGGCCGGCGATTGTGGCGGAGTACAGCGCCACAACCCTGGTCCCATCAGGCTGGAGGGCACGCGTAGATGACTACGGCCAACTTTTGTTAACCCCGAAATAATCGGAGCCCTATACAAAAAATTTATGCGTAAAACGATTCGCAAACCGGACCCGACACAGTTAGAGATATTTAAAAATATTTTCCATTCCATCGCCGAAGAAATGGGCGCCGTTCTCCGGCGTTCCGCATTTTCTCCCAATATAAAAGAACGCCGCGATTATTCCTGTGCCGTCTACGATGCCAACGGTGATGTACTCGCAATGGGCGATCACATGCCCGTGCATCTAGGCTCCATGCCTGCCTCAGTCGCGGCCGCGCGCTCGGCCTTAACTCTAGAGCCCGGTGACATCGCGGCGCTGAACGATCCCTTTGCAGGCGGCACGCATCTCCCGGACCTTACCATGGTCATGCCCGTTCACTTGCGGAATAAAAAATACCCCTCGTTTTATATCGCCAATCGCGCGCATCACGCAGATATCGGGGGAGCGCTGGCCGGCTCCATGGGCCCTGCGCGGGAAATATTCGAAGAAGGGTTACGAATTCCCCCGGTGCACTTGTTTCGGCGCGGAGAACTCAATCACGATGCGATGTCCATCATTCTCGCGAACGTGCGTACTCCAGAAGAGCGTGAGGGCGATTTGGCTGCGCAGGTCGCGGCGTGCAGAACCGGCCGTCGGCGCTTGCTTGAGGTCTCCCAAAAATATGGCGAGAGGGAATTGCACACCTATGGAAATTTCCTGCTGGAATATTCCGAGAAAATGATGAGCGCGGCGCTTCGCGCGCTGCGTCCGGGCGTATATACGGCGGAGGATTTCCTCGACGGCGACGGTGTCAATGCCGGCCCCCTCAAGATCAAAGTACGCATAAAGATGAATCGCGGGCGCGCAGAAGTGGATTTCTCCGGCTCCGCACCGCAGTGCACCGGAAACGTGAACGCTGTCAAAGCCATCGCTATCTCCGCCGTCTACTACGTTTTTCGGTGTCTCCTCACCGAAGATGTGCCCGCCACTTCAGGACTTATTCGTCCCATCCGCGTGATCGCTCCCGCCGGCACCGTTGTGAATGCCAAGCTTCCCGCTGCCGTCGCCGGCGGAAATGTCGAAACATCGCAACGCATGGTCGATACCTTGTTCCGCGCACTGGCCAAAGCCGCGCCTTCGCGCATCCCCGCTGCGAGCCAGGGCACCATGAACAATTTCACGCTTGGCGGCCGCCATCCCGGAAATAACAATGCCCCATTCGCCTACTACGAAACCATCGCTGGCGGTATGGGTGCGCGCCCGGGCCTGGATGGCATTTCCGCTATTCACACCCATATGACCAATTCGTGGAACACACCAATTGAAGTCTTTGAGCAAACCTATCCAGTGCGCGTGCGCAGCTATTCCATCAGGCAAAATTCCGGCGGTGTAGGGAAATTCCGCGGTGGCGATGGCATCATTCGCGAGATTGAGATACTCACTCCTACACAGGTCAGTATCTTAAGCGACCGCCGGGAGCGCGGCCCCTATGGCCTGCATGGCGGTTCGGAAGGGAAGCGCGGCAAAAATGAACTAGTAAGCAAAGGAAAACCAAGGCCGCTGCCGGGAAAGTGCGCGTTCAACGCCGATCCTGGCGATATTCTTCGGATCGAAACCCCAGGCGGCGGAGGCTGGGGGAAAAGCAACGCCCACCGGCGTTCCATCAAAAAAAAGAAATAGCGCATCGATCTCAAACGACTGGCGTCTAAATAAAAATACAATTCTGTGTTTAGAGAATTACGGGTCCCGCCCGTTCTGCTGCAAGAATTGTGCCCAAAAATAAAAAGCGGGCAGCAAACACGCTGCCCGCGGAAGGGAATAAAAAGAAAAGCTCTACTCGAATTTTTCGGTCAATACCGGGAATTGCAATTTGGCCTTGGCCAACGACTTGACGACGGTGGCTTCCGCATTTTCAGCTGACGTGTTGCGCGCTGTGGCCATTTCGCTAACCAGCAGGTACTTGGCGCGTTCCAACATTTTCTTTTCGCGGAAGGAAAGCGGCTTGCTGCAGCTCAGTGATACCAGACTCTTGAGTACTACAGCCACTTCCAGCAATGCGCCAGTGCGCATGCGCTCGGAATTTTCCTTGAAGCGGTGTTTCCAATCGTGGTGGGAATTTAGTTTACCTTTTTCCAGGAACCCTAGTACTTTCATCGAGTCCGTGGAACGAATCACAGATCGAAGGCCTACGGTCATGGCGTTCGACTGCGGAACCATAACCCGTAAACCGCTGGAGACGATTCGAATCATGAAGTACCGCTCAGTCCTGCCGTTTAATACGCCGTAACTGATTTGCTCGACAATTCCAACGCCGTGGTTTGGGTAAACGACCTTGTCGCCGATTTTGTATTCCATGGATGCGGTTGCCCCCTCCGAGGTACAGGATTGACTGTACGCATTTGTGTCGCAAGAGTCAAGATATATCCTCTGGAATGAGGCAGTTAGCGAAAGAAAGTTGCGAATTTGGCACTTCAATTGCTGTAGCGAAAGAATACGGAAGATGCGGACTGTCCACAGGGTGTTCGCCGCCGTTGCATTTGGCCCGACAAACCGTCAAAGGCAAACAGCACCGTGGCTAGGTGTGATAAAACTGTTCGTATATGATTGTGCTGGCAATAGATACCTGTGAGGCCAGGGGTAGCGTTGCGGTCCTTAACGACGACACCATCCTCCAGGTTGTGGCACACACAGGCGGTGAGGAATACTCCTCTTGGCTGCTACCGGCCGTTGACATGGCGCTCCAGTCCGCGAAAAGCACCTTGGCCGAAGTGGATGTGTTCGCGGTGGCACCGGGGCCGGGCTCATTTACCGGGGTGCGCATCGGCCTAACCACGGTCAAGGCCTGGAGCGAAATCTTCGATAAGCCGATCGTAGCGCTGTCCAGACTTGAGGCCGTAGCCGCCCAGTCGCGACATGAGCATCCCTACGTGGCTTCGTTCATTGACGCCCAACGAGGCCAACTATTCGGCGCCCTCTACAAGAGAGCCAGTAGCGGATTGCGCCTTATTCAAGAAGAGATGGTAGCGGCCCCCGAGGATTTCCTCGACTGGGTCGACAGGCAGGTCGCAGGAGACCAGGTGGTGTGGATTTCAACAGACCCAGACGCCGTGGCAAGACAATCGGCATGGCAGGGAAGGGCCCCGCAAGGCCAAGCGATCGATAATGTGCCGTGCATCCTGGCGCCCCTTATCGGAAAAATGGCGTACCAGCGAGCATTGAAAGGCGAGGTATTAGACGCACTGTCTGTCGACGCGAATTATGTCCGGCGCTCGTACGTTGAGGCTTTCCAGAAAGGTCCGACGTATATGCCCGGAAAGTGAGCCGCCACTCGAGATAATGCCCTTCAAGGTAAGGCCCTACCGATCCAGCGACGGGGAAGCGGTCTCTCAGATCTGTCGCCAATCCCCGGAAGCGGCCCAGTGGCCGAAAGAAAGCTATGAACAAGCCCATTCCTCGGGACAAATCGTTCTAATAGCTGTAATCGACGCCCAAGTTTGCGGCTTCCTGGTTGCCCGGGTCAGCGGCGGCGAAGCCGAGATTCTAAATACCGCCATCGATCCAGCCCATCGCCGCAAAGGCGTTGGAAGTCTGTTACTTACAACGGCAATTTCGGAAGCGCAGGTACACAATGCCAAAAGTATTTATCTCGAGGTTCGCGAATCCAATCGCGCAGCCATCTCTTTCTATAGCCGGCACGGTTTTGTGAAAACAGCAGAGCGCCGCGGGTACTACAGTACTCCTACAGAAAACGCCGTAGTCATGAAAAAACTCCCAGCCTAGAACTAAAGTTCTAGCGCTTACCTCTTGACGTAGCCCGGCAGAGTGCTATCTTTCGTTTATGTAGTCTCATCTAAAATCCGGAATGCAGGAGGAACGCATGGCAAGTATGGCGCGCAGCCCTCGGGACATACTGCTCGAATCAGACGCCGAGTATCAGCGTCTGGCCGAGCAGCACTCGAAATATCAAGCCGAACTACACCGAATATCAACTGCTACTTACCTCAGTTCAGAAGACCTCCTCGAAGAGATTAGACTTAAAAAATTAAAGCTTCACATAAAAGACGAAATGGAACTCCTGGCCGCGCGACTCCGCTCTACGCCGCCCAAACGCACGCAATAGCGCGCGATCAATTTAAATCTCCGGCGGAATCTGTCGTAGAATGGCCATGCAACGCGTAGACGCTTGGGGTCTACCTCACGCATGGTTAAAGAAGGCTATTATTTCGGACTGCCGCTGCTTCTGATCGGGGGTGCGGCTTTCTTTTTGCACTGGCGCATTGCAGCCTACTTATTGCTGTTCCTGGCGTTGTTCGTTTTTTCCTTTTTCCGCGATCCACACCGCGTGATTCCCTCTGAGCCCGGCGCTATCGTCTCTCCCGGTGACGGCCGCGTTGTGGTCGTCCAGGATGAAGACTACGCCGGCAAGCCTGGCACGCGCGTGAGCATTTTTCTGGCAGTCTGGAACGTGCACGTCAACCGCTCCCCCGAGGCCGGCCGTATTACAAAAATGGAGTACCGCCCCGGCAAATTTCTCGCCGCTATGCGTGCAAACGCTTCGGCGGAAAATGAGCAAAATATCTTTACGCTGTCCACCGACGCGGGAGAACTGGTATTCAAACAAATCGCCGGGTTAATTGCTCGCCGGGTAGTCAGTTGGAAAAAAGCCGGGGACATCGTGGCCCGTGGCGAACGCATCGGATTGGTGCGCTTCGGCTCACGTGTCG
>DASYJM010000236.1:0-3434 GCA_035996445.1 Candidatus Acidiferrum sp.
TCATATTTTTTCCCTCGGCGCTCGATAACCTCTCCCTTCTTCGGAACAGGCATTCCGCTGAAGGGGTCGTCTACCTCATCAGGATTCGGGCCGTCGTGGTAGTAATAAATGAATTGCTGCCCGCGTGCCACGGGACCTCCGCAGCTAATTTTGTCGATTGCGATAAAACAACCGCGAAATGTTGCGCAAATCCACGGGAGCCCACTTCGGCCTCATGTCCACATGGAAACACGCTTGGACGACCAGGTTCGGGAACCGAGGCTGAAGGGCGCGGTCCTGCAGCAAATCTCACGAATCGTGCAGAACGACATTCAGCAGGGAACGGCGAACTTGCATGCCTGCGCCGTTATAGTTAACGAATCCCAGCTTCCTGAATTTGTTCATGAAGAAATTTACGCGGCTCCTAGTCGTTCCTACCAGTTCGGCTAAGGTCTCCTGCGATATTTTAGGTACCACCGTTTCCGGTTCGTCTTCTTTGCCGTAACGCGCAAGTATCAGTAGAGCGCGAGCCAGTCGCTTCTCGCTTGAATTAAACAACTGGTCCACCAAGTCCGCCTCAGTCTTTAGGCTGTGCTCCAACATATAAGTAATGAACTTCCCCGCAAACTCTGTCTCATCCCGAAGCACGCGCACCATCTCTTTCTTCTCAATGCTCATCGCATGAAGCGGCCCGATTGCGGTCGCAGTGGCCATACGTAGCGGGTTGCCGATAATGCAGCCTTCGCCCAGAAAGTCGCCCGGTCCCATAATCGCTAGAACCGCTTCCTTGCCCTGTGGATTTACGATCGTCAGCTTGGCATTTCCTGATTGAATGTATAAAACTTCGTCGCAAGGGTCATCTTGCGAAAAAATGACCTGCTTTCTTTTAAATTTGGCGACTCGCCGAGAAATCCCAGCGTTCGACAAATACTCGTGGATGTTGAACGACCCTGTTTTCTTGCGATTCTTAGACAATCACTTTGTCCTAACGCAATATTGTCACAAATAGTGCCCGGAGATGGAATACCCCATAATCCTTAGTGATGCACGCGACGGCCGCCACTCGCGGTTGCACAGTTTTAGGCGCACCCGGGTCGTGGCACGATGGTTGCCCTGTACATGGCAAAGCCCGATGAACAGATCTTATTGTCCGACGTGAAACTCAATGGAGGGCACGCCCATCGTTATCACAGGGGATGCCAGCGCGCGTTGACCCATACTCACATTTGGCCATGATATAAAGAACCCACCTTCGGAACCCAGAAACATCGACCACATCAAGCTAGCGGAGCGATTGAGCAAGTTGTCGGCGCCCGGGACCCGGCATCACGCTCGATCAGTAAAAACGAGCTTTGATGATCAAGGTCTACTGCTAAGACTACTGGACGACTTAGAGAACAAAATTCAATTCAGAAAATGCTTAATTCCATAAAGAGTCGTCGTGGGACCGTTATTCTGGGATGCCCCGTATGGAACGGGCGGCGTACCAGCAGGGACGTATCACATACAAATGAAGCGAGAACTGTCTGTTACGTGTTGTACAGAGTGTGGCTTCCCTGGTTACAACATACGGGTCGCCAACGGCCGTTGTAGCAAAACCGTCGGCGAAGAACGCTGCAGTGGCGTTAACGCGATTGCTGCCAACAAAGCTGATTGGATCGAATGCATGCACTGTCAAGCAACCGGATATTACCGCAACAAAGAATGCCCGAAATGCAAAGGTGCAGGCTATCTATTCGCATGCCTGCGGGATGAAGCAAAGGTCTAAATCCCGTATTTTGGGCGCAACGGATTCGCTTCAGGACTTAAGCAGTTGCTTTCTTGGCACTACCCATACACCGTCTGATGGCCGGAAGCATCTGATTGTACAATTTCATCTTGTCCAGCAGGGCCGCAACACCATAACTTTCAGCTAGGATTTTGGCTTCGTCGTCATTGGAAAATGATAGAGCTAAAATATGCTTCACGGATATCAGTTGCGATTTCACCAACTCAGGTGTGAACTCCCGCCTCTCAGGCAAATGCAAATCCAGTAGCAAAACATCAGGCTTGAAATCGCCGATCATTTGCATCGTTTCGGCAAAACTACTAGCTTGCCCCACCACTTCAATGCTCGGTTCTTCCTTGAGTACAGACACTATGGCAGCACGCATGACATCGCTGTCATCAGCTAATACAACTTTAATTTTCATGTGGTTCCCTTCAGGACGCGAGACGGAACACGGACGTTATACTCGACGGATCGGCTTAATGATACGCAATTCCTTATGTGTGGTGGCCTACCGAGGTTATGGGTTTAACGTGCACGTTGTAATACTTTCTTCACGAGCTGTTGAATTTTAACAGAACACGCTAACCAGCTGCGGGCAAACCTAGGGCCGTAGCGAAGCATTTTTCATAGCGCGCCATATCGAACGAAGTTCGGAATCACGCGGCTGCTACAGCTTGGTCAAAAGACCTAACGGCAATTGCTTCATCCATAATGTCCATCAAGCACATCAAAAATGCTAACAGCTCCGTACGATAGAGCAAAGACAGTCCTCGTGCGGCAGACGAAAGGCAGGTCTCACTGGTGAGTTATCAAGCCCTCGAGTTCTCTACTGATTTTGGCACTTGGGCGGGCCGCGAAGTAACCTCGACGCAAGTCCTGACTGCTCGCTCTTCGTTCGTCAATGAACCGTCAATTACCTTGCATCAAGCGCACGATAACCTTCGCTGTCACATTTCGTGTCTCCGAACCCTTAGGTGTAGCATTGCCTTGCCGTCCCTGAGAGCGCTGAATGCCACGCAAGTTCCGTGAAACTCCCATCGAGCGCATGTTTCGCGAAGTCATGGGCCGCGCAATGCCGCCAGCCGTCAAAACTGTCTTGTTAAACGACGAAACGAGTTCGTCTCCAAACCTATTGGATTACCCGGGCGGCATGTGTCAATGGGAGAAAGAAAGCCTTGTTGCGGAAGCGCGCCTCGCTCGTGATCGGAAAAAGAAGAAACGGCTACCTCCGACGCGTCGAAGGCCGAGATAAGGGATTTTATAGCTCCATTCTTGCGGCGGTATTCGGGCAGGCTAAAACGTTCAGTCCAAAAGGATACTCAAGGCAGACGCGGCCAAAAGAGCCGTTGCCGCCAGCGCCGGGAGCATGCTGCTGCCACCACGCATCGCGGCGCATTCAATTCCGTCCTGTGCGTCGCCATTGTCAGCATTCCGGCCCCGCAGTTTGAGTTGTCGCAAATCCAATATTGTTCCGATCGGAGAATAGCTGATCGCGTGGAATTAGACATGATCGTTCAGGTGGTGGCAGGAAGGTCTGTAAGAAACGACCCACGGTCCGGTTCAGCACTATAAATCAATTGATAGCGTTGGTAGGTGGCGGGTACTTTGCAGTGGGGACAACTCAATTTCTGACCGCCTTCGGGAAAGTCCGGCTTCGAAGGCCACAAAGAATCATAGGGAATGG
>DASYJM010000237.1:0-5459 GCA_035996445.1 Candidatus Acidiferrum sp.
ATCTATCCCCTAATCGATCGACCGGATTGGGAAGAACCAGAGCGATGGCATAACAGTGGCCTGTGGGACGTCGTTTCCCACCCCGACGGCACGCTGCACAGGGTGTTGTGCGAACCCTATGCTCAAGACCTGCGCGCCGCACAATCTATCACTGAACCGACCTTTCTTTTCAACCATTACCAAACGCGAGCCTTTTAATATGCCTACTCCTTCTCTTGTGGTTTTTTCTCACCTTCGTTGGGACTTTGTATTCCAGCGTCCGCAACATTTGATGACCCGGCTCGCCCAGCATTATCGGGTCTATTTTTTTGAGGAGCCGGTCTTCACCGATGGCGCCAGTTTTCTGGAAACCATCAATCCACAATCCAATATACAAGTGTTGCGCCCGCATACGTCGGTTCGCTCAAGCGGCTTTCACGATGAACAGTTGTCCGAGCTAAAAACACTGATCCAGGAATTGAATGCCGGCGTGGATCTGCAAGACTGCATCGCGTGGTTCTATACGCCGATGGCTTTACCCTTACTCGCGCATTTGAGCCCCTCTGCGGTCGTCTATGACTGCATGGATGAATTGACAGCGTTCAAGAATGCTCCGCGCCAATTGGTGCAGCGGGAAAACGCGCTTCTGAAGGCCAGCAATCTGGTATTCACCGGCGGACCCAGTCTCTTCAAGGCCAAGCAGCCGAGACATCCACAGGTTTACTGCTTTCCGAGTAGCGTCGATGCGAAACACTTTGCGCGCGCCCGGTACGGTGAGCAACACGCATTGCTCAGGGAGTTACCTCGGCCGCGTTTGGGATACTTTGGAGTGATCGATGAGCGCCTTGATCTGGAACTGATCGCCGCTCTGGCGGACACTCATCCGGAATGGCATATCTCGATGGTCGGCCCGGTGGTGAAGATTGATGGAGATACGCTTCCCCGCCGTCCCAACATCCAATATTTCGGCCAGCAAGCCTACGATGTGCTACCGCAGTTTCTGGCAGGCTGGGATCTTTGTCTTTTGCCTTTTGCGCTCAATGACGCCACGCGCTTTATCAGCCCGACCAAGACGCTCGAGTACATGGCCGCCGATTTGCCCATCGTCAGTACCCCGGTCGCCGATGTCGCCGATTTGTATAGCGATCTGGTCTACCTCGGGTCAGGCGCAGCGGATTTCGTTGCCGCTTGCGAAAGCGCACTCGGCGCGTCCGCTGGAGAGCGCGATGCGCGAGCCGAGGGAATGAGGCGCGTAGTGCAAAGCACTTCTTGGGATAAAACAGTTGAGGAGATGCGGCAGCTTATCGAGGCGGCCCGCACTGATGGACTGGCGCCGGCGGCGCGTGAGATTATCGCGCGCGAATCCGAGCAGTTGGCCGGACGTGAGAACACAGTACTAGGCGACACAACGCAGGTTGATTGCCTCGTTCTTGGCGCCGGTCCGACGGGACTCAGCGCCGCATATCATCTAGACAAGGGTGCGGTAGTGTTAGAAAAAAACGGCTCCGTTGGCGGATGGTGCCGGTCAGTTAGTGATGAGGGATTTACGTTTGATCATGCCGGTCACATCATGTTTTCGAACGATCCTTATGTTCACCACATGTACGAAAAACTGCTTGGCGAGAATATCCATTGGCAAAATCGCGAAGCGTGGATTTATAGCAAAGGCACTTATACGCGCTATCCCTTCCAGGGGGCTCTCTATGGACTGCCGCCGCAAGTCCTCAAGGAATGCATCGTCGGCGCCATAGAGGCCCGCTTTGGTGAACTGGGCGGCGCTCCTCGTTCTGCTGAAGCGTGTCAGCCGCGCGACACCAAGAGTCAAAAAGTGGAGGATTGCTGCGCGGACGGAACTGCACAGAAGTTGACCACCCTTAGCAATGCTCCAGTTCTGCAGCCGCCAAGCACGGCACCGGCGAATTTCGAGGAATTTATTTATAAGGTGTGGGGTGCGGGCGTCGCCAAACATTTTGCCATTCCTTATAACAAGAAATTATGGACCGTGCCGCTCGCTGAAATGGAGACCTCATGGCTAGGCGGCCGAGTGCCTCTGCCGAACCTCGAGGAAATGATCACCGGAGCGCTTGAGCCAGTAGCGAAGCCGGTCGGGCCTAACGCGCGCTTCGGCTATCCTCTGAAGGGCGGATTCCAAGCCTTGATGGACGGGTTCAAACTGCTTATCCGCGGTGAAATCAAATTGAATGCGCAGGCGGTTTCCGTGTCTCCAGCGCGCCGTGTCGTCACCTTGCGAGACGGCAAGACTTATCAATATCGCGATCTGATCAGCACGCTTCCGCTGCCCGAGTTGATTCGAATGATCGGCGACGAAGCACCGGAAGATGTAAGGCGCGCGGCGGCGGCCCTGCGCCGAGTGTCGGTGCGTTGCGTGAATTTGGGTATCGGACGGGAAAACCTCACCGATAAGCATTGGATTTATTATCCCGAAGATACGATTTTTCACCGCATCTTCGTGCAGGGGAACGCCAGCCCATACTGCAACCCACCGGGAGGTTTCGGGATTACGTGTGAGATTTCCTACTCGCCACATAAGCCGTTGCCGGTCGATGGTCAGGCTTTGATCGATCGTTGCATCGCAGATTGCATCGAGGTCGGAATGATCCGCAACACCGATATCATCCTCACCGCTAATCAGGTCGACATGCCGTATGCCTATGTCGTTTATGATCATGCGAGAGCGGAGAACGTGCAGCGCATCAGGACTTGGCTCGAGAATAGCGGCATAACCATTGCCGGTCGGTACGCGGAATGGGAGTACTACAATTCCGACCATGCTTTCATTGCCGGGAAACGCGCCGCAGAAAAGGTCATGCGATCGCAAGCATCACAGAGCGCGCAGTCGGGAGTGAAGACCGCCTAAAGCTCCCGCAGAGGAGTCCTGGCTTCGCTATAGACGGTAGCGGAAGGCGGCGATGCTAGCCTTCCGTGACCGGTACCACGGCATACTCCGTTCCATCGGCCGCAGGCGGGATGACATAGGTTTGGGCGAGCCGTAGATCAGCGGCGTAATCGATATTCAGGATTCTTTCCAGGAAACCTGATCCATGGGCGTAATCCCACAGTCCACTATTGTGCCAATGGTTCAGGTCTTCCCAGTCTTGCCTGTCGACGATCGGATAGAGGCAGATGCCTTTCACTGGCACGCCCGACGCTAGCGACGCAGCTACTTCCTTCGCTACTTCCATGATCCAGAGCCCGCGTCCCACGCCGAAGTGGCTGGTCTCGCCGACAATCAGTGGCTTGTCGTAGCGCCGATGGCACTCCGCAATAATCTCGCGCAGTGGCTTGCGGCGCGGGTCGTTCAGGTGCCAATGCAATCTTTCTCCCGTACTGCATTCCCACTGATTGCTGTGGTAATGATGCAGGCTCATGACATCGAGGAGATCGTTCTTACTCAACCAATCCCAGACTTCGTATTGGGATTTTGATTCACGCTCCGCCAACTCGGCAAGTTCAGGCCTGGCCGCGGGAGGAATCACATGAATCACCGGGTCGCCCTGCAAAAATTGCGCGGTCGGGTCGATACTGCGGATCGCCATCGCTCCCGCCCGGGAAGCGGCGAGCAGTTGTTCCTTGATCCTTCCCGCCAGGCCATGCACGCTGAAAGGATGCATGAGACGCGTGTGGGCAAGTGCGAATGTGTGAAAGCTGATCTCGTTGATGGGTGTATACAGAGGATCGACGAGAGAAAAACGTGTCAGGTAGCGGGTTGCGGCAGCGCAGAAGTCGGCGAAGCGCATATGAAAATCGTTGGAGAATAGATCTATATCTTCTGGTATGCCGTAATGAAGAAATGTCCAGCAGACCTGGATCCCCAGTTTCTCAGCCGCTGCGGCGCGAGATTGCAATGAAGAAAAATCGTAGTGTCTTGAGCCGGAGGTCCGCCAGCCGATGCTTTCGCGGACCGTGGAAATCCCGAAATGAGCCAAGCGTCCGTAGTCGCCTTCGGCATTCGCAGTGTGCTGGGTAAACTCGTTCATGCTCAGCGGCGTGCCGTGGGAATTTATGTGGTCGGCGCCCTCGAAGCCCGCCATCCAGAAAGACTGAAATCTCAACATTGGCTCATCTGTCGAAAAGTAGCCAAGATAATTGATGCTTCCCGTGGAGAAAATTTCGAAAATAGAATGTAGTTGTGTACTCAATTCCTGCTTAGCGCGGTAGTGACGCCGTTACTCTCGTGCTCCACGAATCCGTGGCGGAGATGGAGAAGTAGCGGGATTGTAACCTCGCTTTGATCCATTTTGCGTTTCTCGCTCCAGCCATAAAAAGTCTCGCTCCTTCAGTGACAGAGGATGCTTCGTTTGTGGGCATCACGAATTCTGCAAATCAGAGACACAAGTGCTGCGTGATTTCATCACAAGGTTATCGACCGCGTTTCGCATTTGTGATCAGTGTGCTTCGCGCAGGAGCAACGGCATGCTTGTTGCGTGACACTCAGAACCGATCAACAGGCGGTGGTGGTACTTCAGGAGGGAACCCATGGGTGATACTAGATTACCCGGTACGGAACGCGTTCCGCGCGATCAAAGGGACGTGATTCCAGAGCGGCCAGATGAACTGCTCCACCAATTACTGCGGCTTACCGATCCGACCCCGAGCCGCGTACGTCCACTAGAAGAGGACGTAATTCCAGAGCGTACAGATGAAGTGCTGCATCATTTGCCGCCACTCATCGATCGGAATCCGAATTGCGGACGCCCGCTGGAAGAGGACGAAATTCCAGAGCGTCCAGACGAAGTGCTGCACCAATTGCCGCCGCTCTCGGAGGCTAATCCGAATCGCGCTCGTCGACTGGAAAAGGAGGAAATTGCAGAGCGTCCAGACGAAGTGCTGCACCGATCCGAATCCGAGCCGCACTCGTCCACCGGACATTGAATTTAGATACGCAGGCTCTAAGAGATCGATGGGCAAAAGGAAAGGTCCCAAATTTTGACGCGCGCCCCTAAAAGATGGAGCAAGGCCGACATCAACTAGTGACGTACAGTAACTTGGAGGGAATCCCAAACACTCAGGAACAAACAGTGCTTGTTCGGCTAAGGCACCATTATCGTTGGCAATCGTATGGTAAATGTTGTTCCTTGCTGTTATGAGAAAGCCAGATGAATTGTACCGCCATGGCCGGCCACAATTTCCCGCGCTATGTAGAGACCTAGTCCAAGGCTATTGTGGTCTCCCCAGTGGAGGTGTCGTCTGTTGGTCCCCTCATCAAGGAATCGAAGATAGTCGCCAGCAAGTCTGCGCGAATGGCGCTCCCCTCATCTCGGATCTCCAATAAAATTTCATTGTCCGAGACTTCAAAGTAACGCTGATGGGCCTCCTCTACACGCGCCTGCGTTTCGCTTTCCGCCTTGGAAATAGGCGCGAGCGAGCCTGGGTTTTCAGGGGAAAGTCTTCTCTTCTTACGTAAGCAAGAATAACCTACGAAGAAGGTGACTCTTCACGCCGGGAGTGATGGACCCGAT
>DASYJM010000238.1:0-2663 GCA_035996445.1 Candidatus Acidiferrum sp.
TGAGAGTTCGATCATGCGAGCACTCGTGCGCTCGTTGTCTATCTGCGCTTGTGTCTTATCGTACTAGGTCGCTGCGGAGTCGATGTCCGTTGCCATCGTCGGCGAAGTACTCCGCCAGCGAATGACTTACCGTGTACGAGTCAAACTTCCATGAATTGGCGCGGCGGAAGTACTTGCTCGGTTCATATGTGAATGCAATAATGCCCCATGATTATTGGTGACCGCCTCCGTGCAATGCGCGAGGAAAAGAAACTCTCACAGGGGGACATCGAAAAACGAACGGGCTTGCTTCGTTGTTATATTTCCCGTGTAGAGAATGGCCACACTGTCCCGGCTATTGAAACACTGGAAAAGCTGGCACGAGCGCTTGAGATCCCGCTCTATCAACTTTTCTACGAAGGCGAAGAGCCACCAAAGCTGCCTAACCTCTTGAAGCGTAAGTCATCTGACGACATCGCTTGGGGAAGCACCGGTAAAGAAGCCCGTTATCTCACCAAGCTTCGTCGCCTGCTAGGCAAGACCGAAGAAGGTGACCGCAAGCTACTTTTCCTCATGGCCCAGAAAATGTCTCGATAGCCTTGCGCTCAAGTCTTGGACCGTTTGATTGTCTTACGTGATGCTGCCAGCATAGCTTCTCGTCCGAGAGTAGAGACTGTTACACCAGCCTTTGTTGCCCTCCGCTTGACCTGATCATATTCCGCCGATGTCATCACGATGGGAACATGCCGGGGCATGTCGATCGAGCACGGCGTGAATGGTGCTGCGCGCAGGAACCTTAACCTCACACGAAAAGCGACGCAGCAAGCGTTCGCGGATTTTGCGAGCGCCCCAATGCGGCTTCTCCTGTTTGAGGTGGACGATGGCGGCCTCCACCTGCGGAGGCGGCGTAGCGGTCAAAGATCTTGTAGCCGGTCTTGCGAGAGATAGCGAACTCCCGACATAGGACCGTCATCTTCTCGCCTTCCAGCAAGCGGGCGACAAAGCGAACACGTTCATCCATAACCGAACAGTGTTTCCAAGGCATCATTCCCTCCCCTAGGAAGGAAGTGTCACCTATGCGTCCGGTACAAACTGTCACCCAGGTGTCGGGCCGCTCATCGGTCCGCCCTTCGATGAGGCTTTTTGGTAACGCCTGCTCAAACTTCGTTTCAAACTGTATTATGGTGTCGCCGAATGCCAAGCTCTTTGGGCGTTGTTTACATGAGCTTGGCTTAAGCCGCTGCATGGTTGGTTTCTTCTAAAGGGAGTGAACCGAGATGGAAACGATAAATCGCCGCGAGTTTGTCAAGACTTCCGTCGGGGCTGCTATCGCGGCGCCGTTTATTGGTGCTGTGGGGCGGGCGCACAGTCCGAACGACACAATTAACCTTGCGGTGATTGGATTGAGGAGCCGAGGCCAGGCGCATTACGAGGGCTTTGGAAAAATCCCGGGTGTCAGGATTGCGACGTTGTGCGATGTCGATGAGCGGCTGTTTCCAGAGGCGCTGGCTAGCCTCGCCAAAGTTACCCAACAGAAGCCTGGGACCGAAACAGATATTCGCCGCGTGTTGGACGATAAAAAAATTGACGCAGTTACGATTGCCACGCCGGATCACTGGCACGCGCTGGCTGCCATTTGGGCTTGCCAGGCGGGCAAGGATGTTTACGTAGAAAAACCCGTTTCGCACAATATTTGGGAGGGGCGGCAGATCGTCAATGCCGCAAGAAAATATAACCGGCTGGTAGAGGCCGGCACCCAGAACCGCAGCAATCCTTCGGTACAGGCAGCGATGAAGTTGTTGCACGAGGGTGGAATCGGCGAGGTCTACATGGCCAAGGGACTCTGCTTCAAGCCGCGAGACACCATCGGCCACAAACCTGATAGCAGCGCACCTGCCGGCGTGCATTACGATTTGTGGCTCGGCCCAGCGCCGCTCAGGCCGTTCAACGAAAATCGGTTTCACTACAACTGGCATTGGTTTTGGGACTACGGCTGCGCTGATCTGGGCAATCAGGGACCTCATCAGATGGATATCGCGCGTTGGGGCCTGAACAAATCAGAGTATCCCGAGAAAATTTTTTGCGGCGGCGAGAAATTTGCTTTCGACGACGATCAGGAAACGCCCAACACGCAAAACGCCACGCTGAAATATCGCGACGGCAAAATCATTCAGTTTGAAGTGCGCGGTTTGTACACCAACGCTGAAGATGGGATCAAAATAGGTAATCTATTCTTTGGAACGAAAGGGTGGATGCATCTGGACGGCTCCGAGTGGAAGACGTATTTCGGCAGGAAAAACGAACCTGGTCCATCTATGAACGGTAAAGATGCTGCTGATCCCTCGAATACCAGCGGAACCGGGGATCAAAACCATTTCGAGAATTTCATTAAAGTTTTGCGTTCGCGCAAGCGGGCGGAATTAAATGCCGATATAGAAGAGGGGCATCTGTCGACGGCGCTCTGCCATTTGTCCAATATTGCTTACCGTGAAGGCAGGGAATTGCAGTTCGACGGGCACAATGAGAAGTTCGTCAACGACAGCAAAGCTGATCAATATTTAAGGAGAAAATATCGCGCGCCGTTTGAAGTGCCGGAACTGTCTTAATGAAGGCATTACCCTGTAGCGACGCTCGAATAAAGCTGAAAGTAACTTCGACTTGTGCACCACAATTTACAGGTTTGC
>DASYJM010000239.1:0-8260 GCA_035996445.1 Candidatus Acidiferrum sp.
TGCGGGCGGGGATATTCGGGTCTCGGGATAGTGGTGTCGTGAAAATTCATTTTAGGAAAGTTCCTATTGATTCGGACGCCCTCTATGCAGAGGTGTGCAAGGAACGTCTAGCGGTTCGCTCCAGATGCTCTGTATGCACGAATGCTTCGTGGTAAAAAATCCGTTCGGACTTTTGCCACCATGCCAGCTCATCAACCCAACGGTTACTCGGCTGTTTGCCATCTGCAATTTCTCGCAACATTCCCGATAACGGCGTCTCTTTCGGACAGCCACTGCGAATATCAAAAACGCCAGGCTCGTAGACATTATCGTTGCGAACCAGCAGAGAATTCCAATCAAACGATCCGAAAAGCGCCCAAGCCGTAACCGCCCTTATATCGGCCCCGAACGCGCTGAGGCTTTGCGCTGCGATCCAAACTTGATAGAACCAGCGAACTTGCTCGTCCGGTGAGCATCCGATATGAGCCTCGGTAATGGCCACAGGTCGATGGTAGCGCTGCCATGTCTCGAAGAGCCGCGCGGCCGGGCCTAAATCCGCGTTCATTGCTACGCGAATCGCCTCCACGTCTGCGTAACGATGTCGATTATTTCCGCCGTGCGTCACTACGGGATATTTATCGAGACGTTCGTCCAAATACCGATCGCTCGTCACGTAATGATTCACACCAAGCACGTCTGGCGGACACGGATTCTCCCCGAACCAGTGGAGCTCGCCCTCCTCGATGCCGCAATCCCGGAGATAGTTCCATAACGGGTGTGTCTGGTTGACGCGGCCGCACAGCAAATCAAATGTCAACCAACGGCGCTCATTATCAAAGCGGGCTTGGTAGGCCATTCGGGCGGTGCTGAAAGTTTTGCCGAGATCTTCCGTTTGAATCAACCGTGCCGCAGGATTAACTGCGTGAATTTCGCGAATCGCCAACACAATTCCCTGGCATTGCTGCACCAAAGCCCGCACGAAAGAACGATCTGATTTTTCGTGGGGATACCAATGCCCGTAAAGGGCGCTGAAACGGGCCGTGGTTAAAGGCTCGTTGATGGGTGTGTAATTTTCGATCCACGGATAGCGTTCTGCTACCGCCCGCGCAAACTTACTAAATTTTCGCGGAAAGCCTGGATCTGTCAAACCGGTGTGAGTTGGTCCACTGCCATGGTGCAGCAGGCCAACGATCGGTTCAATCTGAAGTTCGCGCAGACGCACCAGGCGCTCGTCAGGCCAAGTCCACTGCAATGCCCCGTCGCGTTCCGTGCGTTCCCACAACACCGGATAACGCAACTGTGTAATTCCCAAAGAGGCAACGAGATCGAGGTCACGCAATCGTTTTTGGTGTCCGGTACGCTCGATTTGATCGATGTAGCTGTCGCCAATGCGATTGACCGTGCACTCGAGGCCACCCCACAGTTCAAGAGACATGCCTGCCTTCGCGCACGCCCACTGCAATATCAGTACCGTAAGTTAGAGGTGTTTCCACGTGGCGTGGCCGGGTGATCGAGACTGTCGCTTCCAGTCGGCGCGTTCCCATTATTTTTGCGAACATGGTCAGCGACTGCGCTGTAACCTGATCCATGTTGTAATATTTGTAAGTCGCCAGTCGCCCCACAAAATGAACTCCGGGAGTCGCATCGGCTAGTTCTTTATACTGGGCGTACAGTTCCGCGTTTTGTTTGCGTGGCACCGGATAATATGGATCACCTTCCGCCCTGGGAAACTCAAACACGATGCTTGTCTTCGCATGGGACTGGCCGGTCAGGTATTTAAACTCCGTAATTCGCGTATAGGCCTGGTGATTCGGAAAATTGACCACGGGCGCAGCTTGATAAAATTCGCGATCCACGGTTTCATGCTTGAATTCCAGCGAGCGGTAAGGGAGCTTGCCGAGTTTGTAGTCAAAAAATTCATCCACCGGCCCGGTGTAAATCATTTCGCGGAATGGAATGTCCTTCACAACTTCGCTATAATCGGCATTCAGCAGAATTTTAATGTTGGGATGATCGAGCATGCGTTGGAACATTCGCGTGTACCCGTGTATGGGCATGACCTGGTACGTATCCGTGAAATAGCGGTCATCTCGATTGGTGCGTACTGGCACACGGCCGATCACCGAGGCATCCAGCTCTGAAGGATCGAGTCCCCACTGTTTACGCGTGTAATTTCTGAAGAATTTTTCGTAGAGCTCCCGGCCAATTTTACTTACCACCACGTCTTCGGAGGTATTTATCTTCCCGGTAGGCTCCGCTAACGAAGCAAAAAAGTCCGTTAGTCCGGCGGACGTCAGATTCATTCCGTAAAGACCATTGATCGTATCTAAATTGATCGGAATCGGCAGGATCAATCCGTCCACGTTCGCGCGCACACGGTGTTCGTACGGCCGCCACTCCGTGAAGCGCGATAAATATTCAAATACCTCCGTCGAATTGGTATGAAATATGTGCGGTCCATATTTGTGAACTAGGATGCCGTCTTCGTTGTAGTGATCGAAAGCGTTGCCTGCGATATGGTTGCGCTTGTCACAAATCAGAACTTTTTTATTGCCGCCGGCGGCGAGCCGCTCTGCAAGGACGCTTCCGGCGAAACCTGCACCCACAATGAGGTAATCGAACATAAGTTGGCTCCTGAAAAATAAAAACTAAACAACACTTCGAGTTTGTGCGGGTATGGACTTCAAGCTTGACCGCTGGCAACTGCGGCGGCTGCCAGCTGTTTCGCCGCACGAGGTGCGGGGGCGGTGCGCTTGCGGCGCTGAACCGCATCGTCCAGAAGCTCTGCCATGCGACCCCAAGTGCGCGACCATGATGTTTGCGACAACAAAGCATCTACTCGTTTCAAACGTTGAGCGGGATCTTCTGCCAGGGCTTTCTCCGTGGCTGCGATAAATGCTTCCGGAGTGTCGGCAATGTGCACGACACCAGCATTTCCATACGGGCAAATTACGTCGCCGATGGACGTGGAAACCACCGGCAGCCCGGCGGCGAGATATTCGGGGGTTTTAGTCGGACTGATGAATCGCGTGGAATCATTGTGCGCGAACGGCAGGATTGCCACATCCCATCCTGCGATATAAGAAGGCAGCTCATCGTAGGTCTTCATGCCCAAGTAATGAATATTCGGCAATTGCGGTAACAAGGCCGGGTCAATCTTGACCACCGGGCCGATCAATACCATATGCCACTCCGGCCGCATCGCAGCCACCGACGCTATCAAATCCAAATCCATTCTTTCATCGATCACGCCAAAAAAGCCCAAGCGCAGCCCCGGTATGGAGGCTTGATCGTCTGGCTCCGCAGTTATCGTGCGGGCGCGGGCGAAGTGCGGTGCATCGATACTGGAAGGAAACGGATAAATGCTGTGGTGCTGTCCGCGTTTGGCTTCGTACAGACTGTGCCCGCCAGTGAATACCACGTCGGCCCATCGCAACAATTCGATTTCCCGCTCTTTCATTTCCGGCGGTGCGCCCTTGAATCCCGAAAGCTCGTCCATGCAGTCATACACGACTGCCAATGGCTTTAAGTGTCGTGTCCACGGTAAATGCATGGGTGTATAAAACCATAAGGCATAGGAATGAATTTGTTGTTGCGTAAAAAAGTCGTCAATCAAAAGCTGCAGCGCTGCAGTCACGTCGTCGGTATCCGAAATGTGCGGCACGACCACATCAACACCCGAATTGCCTCGAGAATGAACAAGGTGCGATTCGTGCGAAATAAAAACTGGTTCCTCTATATAGAAAACACGGCCTTGCGCGGCAAAGCGGCTGAGTAAATGTTGCGGACGCTGGTAAACGAAGTCCCAGCGAAGATGTGAGAAGCAAACTAAATCGATTGCCCCAACTGGGGCTTCACCTGCTTGCGTCGAGGAAGTCATGGAAAATACTGTACTTAAACGCGACGTGATGAACTATCGGGTGTTCGCAGTACCGAATTTACTTTGACGCCTTACCGGCTCGCAGACTGGCTCAAGAGCCTGCATCCATCATCAAGAAAGAATGACCCTGGTCGATCGGGCGCCGATTATCGAGCGTTGAATGCCACCCCGAGAATTCCTTTTTAACATCGAGGGGATTCTTATCTTCGCGTAACCCAAGGAACTTCGCGTGGCGCTGTAGGCTGGGACGCGATGCAAAAACGGATGAATCTCGAGATTGGCTGCGTTGGACAGCCAGATGAGTGTAGACGAATCGTTGATTACTATATAGTTAATATACGGCGTCGGCGTGCCAGGGGATCACGTAAGTACGGATCCAATCGGGAGTACCTTTTGGAGCGTTTTTCTCGTAGAAAAATTCCGCGTTAATCCCGTTCGGAAATCGCTTCAACGTTACAGGCTGGTCTTGCAGGTGAGGCAACAAATAGGATGAAACTCGCGTGTAATAGTCGATGACCAATGCTTTGGTGAAATTTGCCTTGGGATACAGAACTTTATTTAAGTTGGTCAGGGTGATTTTACGCCCATCGATTTGAACGACGGTTTTTTTATCCGCGGTCAATTTGCGTTCACGTCGTCTAACATCGGCTCAGGCCTGAATAACGTCGTTCCGCACCGCGTAACGAACAATCTCAGACACGGAATGAAGATTTAAGCGCCGCATAACGTTGGCGCGATGCGTTTCGGCCGTTTTTTCAGTAATGTTCAGGATAATCCCTATCTCCCTATTACTTCTTCCTTCCGCAATGAGCTGCACGACCTCACGCTGACGCGGAGTAATACACACGATGTCATCGGCCGCCGCGGTGCGTCTGTCACTCAAAAAACCGTCAACTATCAGCCTCGAAACCCGAGACGTAAAGAAAGTCTTGTTGCCTCGGATAGCCTGAACCGCGGCCACGAGATCACGCGGCGCATCGGACTTCAACACATACCCCCGAGCTCCGGCCGCCAAGACTTTCTTGAATATGGCATCAGTCTGATGCATGGATAAGATTAAGATCTTAGTGCCCGGAGTTTCAGACGCGATCTGTTCGGCCGCGTCAAAACCGTTTAATTCCGGCATCCCAACATCTAAAATAGCGATATCTGGTTTAGTTTCTCGTGCCTTCGTTACCGCTTCACGTCCATCCTGGGCCTCGGCCACAACCTTCCAGTTAGCTTGCTCTTCCAATAAGTGCCGCAGTCCGACTCGAATAAGAGGGTGGTCATCAGCAATGAGTAAGCGCGTGGGTACCATGTCCTTATCCTGTTTATTTGACTACCAGGGATCTCGACGGAGATTTAGCGATCCGTCGTAGCTGGCGGGCGGAAGATTCGCGCACAAGCGTTTTTCCCACAATTGCAAAGTTTCCTTAAAATATTTGGGATTTTCCTGTATAAACACTTATGTTATAACGGAAGTGTTAGTCAAGCGTTTCTTGCCGCAAGCAATAAATGCACGCTGGACCGAGGAGGTCGGTCAATTCGGAGTCGGGCTGGCCGTCAAGGCTATGTAGCGTTTTCAGCTGCTTGTCTGAGCCGTTCCGCCGCAGTTTCCGGCGTGATGTCGCGTTGCGGAGAACAAAGCATCTCGTACCCCACCATAAATTTTTGTGTTGTTGCCGACCGTAGTAGCGGCGGGTAATAGTGGGCATGAAAATGCCACTCTGGATAGATTTTCCCGTCTGTAGGCCCCTGGTGGAAACCCATCGAATAGGGAAACGAAGTTTCAAAAACATTGTCGTAACGTGCCGTCAGCCTGCGGAGAATGTCGCCGAGCAAATTGCGCTCGGCGTCAGACAGATCGGTCATGGTGGCAAAGTGACGCTTGCTTAGCAGTAGCGTTTCGAAAGGCCACACTGCCCAGAATGGCACAACCACGGCGAAAGAATCGTTCTGACACACAACTCGCTCATTACATCTCAACTCCAATTGCAGGTAGTCACATAACAGACATGATTTTTTAATGTTGCGGTATTCATTGAAGGACTTCAGCTCTCGAGCCGGTATGTTCGGCAGCGTTGCATTCGCCCATATCTGGCAGTGCGGGTGTGGATTACTGGCGCCCATCAACGACCCACGGTTCTCAAAGATCTGAACGTGATTGACCCATTTGAAATTGGCCAGAGTCTCAAATTCTGTGGCCCACATGTCTACTACTGTCCGCAACTCACCCAGAGACATGCGGGGAATCGTCAAATCGTGCCGTGGAGAAAAGCAGCCTACGCAGCAATTTCCGGGCTCACCCTCGGCGACGATTAGATTACTTTCATTTATCTTGAGAGCGGGTGTCCCTGGGAGGAGCGCGGCATAATCATTACCGAAGACGAATGTACCAGTATATTGTGGATTTTGAGACCCACTCGCACGCTCATTACCAGGGCACAAATAACAACCAGGGTCGTATTGCAAACCGCTCGGCCGCACTATTTGTTCTACTTTGCCGAGCCAAGGACGTTGTGTGCGGTACGGCGAGACCAGCACCCATTCACCAAGAAGAGGATTGAGCCGCCGGTGTGGGGAACTTTGCAGCTCCGAAAACCTCTCGTTTGTCTTGTTCACAGATTTCCACGCTTGGCTTTCGCAACAGGACCATCTTCAGCGATCGCAGAATCACCGCCAACAACCTCCGCGCCCTGCGACGCTTTGCAGAGGTAAATATCAGGTTGCAATCCTGTCGCGCTCGCGTACGCCGCGGATATTCTGTGCTCAAACTCCTCAGCATACTCAGTCTCGACTAGGTTGATGGTGCAACCGCCGAACCCGCCACCCGTCATCCGGGCGCCCAAAATTCCGCGCTGGCGCATGGCAATCTCAACCATGGTGTTCAGCTCCGGACAGCTCACCTCATAATCGTCGCGAAGGCTGCGATGGGAATCTGCCATTAATTGCCTCAACTTTCCAATTGCACCGGTTTCTAAAGCATCCACAGCCTCCAATACCCGTTCGTTTTCCGTGATCACGTGCCGGGCTCGCTTATACAGATTGCTTGAAAGCAAATTGCTATGTTCTTCGAGTTGAGTTCGGGTGACGTCTCGCAATGCCTTGATCCCAGGCAACACTTGCGGGAGCAATCGCACAGCTTGCTCACACTCAGCACGGCGTGCGTCATATTAACTGGCGCCCAATTCGTGCCTCACCATCGTGTTACATATCGCTAGGGTGACATCGGCCGGAATGGGAATCAGGCGAAATTCGAGGTGCGGCAATCCAGCAACAGGGCTCGATCCGCCGACCCGTGGCAGGAAATAAATTGGTCCATGATACCGCAGCGGGCGCCAGCGAACTCATTTTCCGATCGTTGGCAAAGCAAGGCTAGGGCGGTCCGGTCAATGGGAAGGCCCGAAATGTTCAAGAGAGCTAACCCTGTGGAGACCTCGATGGCCGCCGAAGAACTTAACCCCGACCCAAGCGGGACCTCCCCTCCGAAATACAGCTCCGCCCCGCTCAGCCGATTCCCCCCTGTTCTAATGCCCGCGCCACTCCCAACGGGTAATTTGCCCAGGCAGTTTCCGAAAGTGGCTCGAGACGGTCGAGATCCGCGACCACTGACTGACTCAAGTTCTCAGAATAAACCGTTATTTTCCTATCTTTTCGCGCCGCCGCCGCCGTCCAGCAGGAAAACCCGATAGCCGCGGGCAAAACAAAACCGTCATTGTAATCGGTGTGTTCCCCGATCAGGTTAACCCGGCCTGGGGCCCGACATATCGTTGGAGACGTGTCAAACATCGCGCGAAACTTATTTGTCAGGTCTTGCGTTCTATTCATATAGCGCCCCAAGCGAGGATAGCAGCTGCGCGGACAATGATGCCGCAATTCCAGCCGGAGGATTCGACAGATCTTCGGCAAGGCCCCTATGTCCAACCATTCTTCTCTACTTCACACATTCTCTACAACGAATCGACTCATCAAGTGATATCACCTCGATTCCTGCGGCCTTCCAAGGACCGATCAAATTTCAACGCAGCTCTGACCCGACTCGATCCGAAGTGTCCACGCGTCATACAGGTCCCGCGCTCATTGTTTACATGATCATGCTCAACTCACGTTCGGGACCGCTGTATAGGAAAGGCCGCTCATTGGACTGCATCATTGAGTCAGGAGAAACACTTAAATGAAAACCTTAATTTCAACCTCTTTTTTGCTTTTGTTTTTGGTTCCAACCGTCGCTTTCGCCCAAACGGATCGACAGGCAGTGGAGAACCGGATAGATACCACACGCCAAGATAATCGAGAACAGCATAATTACGGGTGGATCGGTCTGCTGGGGCTTGCCGGTTTGGCTGGTCTTCGACGGAAAAGTGAAATGCATAGTCAGTTGGAGTCTCAGGGCGTCAACGTCAAAACCGTCAGGACCTA
>DASYJM010000240.1:0-29447 GCA_035996445.1 Candidatus Acidiferrum sp.
GTCCAGCCCTGAAAATGTCATTACGCGCCCGTCACCGAGAACAGTGCTCGTGGGATACCAGCGTCCATGGGCCATGTTTTCCATGTCCACGAAAACTCCTGTGGTCGGGTTGTAAATCGATGTTCTGTTCCAGCCGAAGAAGGGATCGTACTGAAGATTACCGCCCATAATAAATGGCCGGCCATCGGGCAATACGATCGTTCCGTTGCAAAACATGTCCCAGCTTTGCGTTTGCGTCGTTAAGGTGTTGTTCGAAGGATCCCATACACCAACGTAAAAGATGGACTGTGGCGGATTATTTTCAGAACCAGAGACTACCAAAATCTTTCCGTTGGACATAAGCGCGGTGTGTATGGGATTGATGCCCATCTGCGCCGACAATTTTTGCCATTTGCCTTGCACATTTGCTTGACCATGCGCGGCGGGTATGCAGAAAGCTGCAATGAGTGCCAGACAGGCAACCAAGAAGGATTTAAGGCCACCAAGTGGTTTATTGAACATTTCCGGGCCACACGAGGTCGCTGGCATACCGGGTGGGGTGGTAGACCTACGGCCGGGATAATACATCAGAAATGCCTCCTTGGTGCGAACGCCGGCGCGCTGGGCCGTCAATGTCTCAGAAAGCAACGAGATACTACACGCGAAGACTTGCGACCGTTGCGGCTATTGCTGCATCCCCATGACCAAGGTAAGTCTTTTGTTTACAACGACTCACATTCTGGAATTGTCCAGTCATTTTCCGGCTTACGGAAAATGTCTCGCTTGAGGTTGGAGCCGCTTGGCCTGTGGAAAAGCCGCCAGAATATCGTCGAAATGAATGGTTTTTTGGTAGGCGCAGAATAGATGTGCGGGCAATCGAGTTGGAACTTCGTGAAAATCCTGATTTACGCGGGTAAACTACAAAGCGAAGTTGCGGGGCTGTAGCTCAGATGGATAGAGCATCGGTTTCCTAAACCGGTTGTCGCGAGTTCGAATCTCGCCAGCCCCACCACTCCTCTTAAATTTTCGATACGCAGCACAAACATTAAAATTTGCGGTACTGCGTATTGACGATCCATCCGGCATGTTTTGATTTCGCGGCATTAAGCTTCCAGGTTGCCAAGTAACGGACTCGCTTGCGCGATGACCTGCACGGAAGCCATGGCAGCCAGCACCACAATAGCGACATATCCTGACGCACGCTTCATAGGTATCTCTCTCCTTAACTTTTATCTCGACACTGTGTTTTCTTATGGGAGTGGGACGGTCACGCATATTTCTTTCGAACGCGCGCTTTCCTTTCCCTTGGAATCGATCGAGGTAATCACATAGCAATATCTTTCTCCAGACAGGACGGTGGGGTCTTCATAACTGTTGGTTTCCGAGTCTCCTACTTTTGTATAGGTTTCGACTCTGTAGGACCTGCGATAGACGTTATAACTGACGGCGTGCGGCACTTTTTCCCAAGTGACTGTAATTTTGTGAGCCTTGGAAGGCGCAACCGGCTGCTGGCTTCGGGTCGGATGCAAATACAAAATCAAACCGAGTGAGACTCCGGCTATCGCCAATACCATCGCCAAGCGTTTAAGAATTGTCATCGGATTCACCCTATCAGCTGTTTACAATCCGACAGATAAGCCGACTCGACTCGATGATACTTCGACTGGACAATAAAGGAAGTCCGCCCAGTAGTGGCACGCCATCGAACCTTAGGAATTTCCTTCAAAACCAACCAGGCCTTGCAGCGGTGCGACGGACAGACCAGTCGCCTTATTTGGCGATGCGGCAATCGCACAGTAAGTGCGAATCTCCCCTTCGAATGGCCGTGCTAAAGTACACTTTCGCCGCGAAATTCCCGAAGATGATGGAAGCACAAAAAATCGGCCGTTACGAAATTATTGAAGAAAAGGGCCGTGGGGCTATGGGCGCGGTGTACATCGCGCGCGATCCGGCGATGGATCGTATCGTGGCGCTGAAAACGATCCACTCCCTTGCACTTAGCGGCCCGCAAGCCGATGAATTTCGCGAGCGATTTTACCGTGAAGCGCGGGCTGCAGGCGGACTTTCGCATCCAGGTATCGTGACTATATTTGATGTTGGCGAACAAGACGGCGTGCCGTACCTGGTGATGGAATTTATCGAGGGACGCACGCTAGCCGAAGGCGCGAAAAACGGCCAGCGCTTTACCTTCGAGCGCGTGTGCGAGATTGGCCAACAAGTCGCGGAAGCGCTCGCGTATGCACATAAGCACGGCGTCATTCATCGCGACATTAAGCCCGCCAACATACTGCTGACCTCCCAGGAGAAATACGGCGTCGAGCGCCCCAAGATTACCGATTTCGGTGTCGCCAAACTCGGTGCAGCGCAACTAACCTCCACCGGGCAAATTCTCGGGAGTCCAGCATTCATGCCGCCGGAGCAATTTACCGGAGCGTCCATCGACGGACGCAGCGACTTATTTTCTCTAGGCGTGATCTTGTATTGGATGGCCACCGGAGAGTATGCCTTCTCTGGCGAAACGATCACCGCTGTTTCCTACAAGGTGGTGAACACCGAACCAGTTCCACCTCGAAAGTTGAATCCCGCTGTGCCTTCCGCCTTCGACCAAATCATTTTGAAGTGTCTGGCCAAGGCGCCGTCCGACCGGTACGCGACGGGCGACGAGCTCGCCCACGACTTGTCGGCGCTGCGAACCGGACGCAGCACGGCAGAATTGCAGGCACCCGCACCTACGTCCGCTGCCCCTAATTCCAGCAGCGGGATGGACGTCACTCTGGATTCACATCCCGCAGCGCCGCTGAGCACTGCGAGTGTGCAGCAGTTTCGTGCTGTGCTGGTAACTCCGACGGTCGCGACGCAAAAAAAGCAAACTAACTGGATAGGAACGACCTTCGGGTTGATTTTTGCCGCTCTGCTTCTTGCCGCTGCCTGGTACGGCTATGCAAACCGCGAGCGTATCGCGACGATTTTCGATCCCAACTCGGGGCCGGAACCGGTGGCAGACACAAGTGCTTCCGAACCGACGTCTAAAGCCGAAAAAACCGTAACGCCGCCGAATCACCAGCCCCGAAAAGAGAATTTGAACAAGCCACCAGCCAAGGGCGGCGCCAGGAATACAACGCCTCCGAGAACTGCCGCGGCTCTGCCGCCTCCTCCGCGCGTGGACTTCGATCCCAAACAGCTGGATCCCAATGCGAATGCTAAATTAAAAATTGAAGCCGATCACTTTCCCGCCAATGTGGCCTTTACCGTGGAAATGGGCGGGAAAGTTTATTTTGAACGCGGCGGAAACAATAACCAGCAGTTGTTTGAAGATCTGTACGTGCCGCCGGGAGTTACCGAGTTTCGAGTGATCGCCGGGGAAGGCGCGAATCGAAAAACTTCCAACATTGTGAGTGCCGAATTTAAGCCCAAGAAAAAGAAAACCCTGCGTATCGAATTGCGGACTCAAGGCCAGAAAAATGCCTCAGAAGTACCTGCAGGAGTTTATGCCGACTCCCAAATTGTGGTGACCCTCAAGTAAGCCGTCGAACGCTCGTCCTGAGCGAAAAGCAAATGTTTCGTAAGAGACATGTCCAGATTGGACCCGTAGGCCTAACTATGGTCCGCAACGACGCGCTTTCGTTCTACGGTAAGGATAGACACGTGCATGGATATTGGGTCGCTTACATCGCGGCCCAGATGTGTCGCCGACCAGGTGCGTCGCACCCTGTCGAGGAGCGGAGCCTGCGGTGGTTAAAGATTTATCATCGATCGATAAGCATCACGTCGTTTCAGGACGCCCATCGGCCGGAAACGGCCCACCAGCGCCCCAACGCGCTGCTGCTGTGAATGCAGAACCTAACTCGACGGCCGTGGAAAGTGACACGATCGCGAATATACATCGCGCCTTACTGAATTTTTATTTGCTTCTGCGATGTCAACGCCTGTATGAAGTCGATCATCCGCAACGCATTGCCAATTTGGGATTGGCCTATGAGTCTCTGCGTGCAGCGGTAGGCCGGCATAAACTCGAGCTGCAGGTGATGCGCGATGGATTAGTGTCGTCGGCGCTCGGCGACGCCTATTTACCGGATCCCACCGGCGAGATGCTGGCGCTCTCGAGCGCGTTACGCCAGGCTGGGATCCGAAGAATTTCCTTCCTGCAAAAGGTTCGCCTGCAGGAACTGGACATCCTCGCCGAACTCGTCAAGGTATCATTGATGACGATGGGGCAGGTGACCACCGCTCAGACGTCCGCGAAAACGTCGGATAGCGAGCCCCATGCCCCGCAGGATGTTTGGTGGATAACGAGTTTCGCAGAACGAGACGTGGAAGGGATTCTGGTTAACACTCAAGTGGATCGCAAAGTAGACACACTTTTGACCAGCCTGATCGGTACGCTGGTGGCCTACGGCGGCCATTCTCCGCGCGCTGATTCTGAAAGCGTCGTGCGTCTGCCGGGTTTTGACGACCTCATTGCCATATTAAAACTCCTGGCGCACATCACTCTTCCGCTCGAACCGGCTCGCGAACTGACCCCTGAGGCAGGCGCGCGCGCAATTCACCAAGCCATGGAGGAAGCCAGTCACGATACCGTGCGGCTGCTGCTCAGCGCGATCTCGCAATACGCGCCGGAAGAGGGTGAGGCGCCGTCGTTTTATGTGAAGCGTCTTGCGGAGAGCTTGATATTTGAATATTTACTCGCCGAATTCGCGGCAGGCTCGTTGATGCCGGTTTTGGTGAGACCGACGTTTGATCGCCTTGGTGAAGTGTTGGTCGCGGCCGGAAAGTTTCCGAGCACAGATGGCGACAGGAGCCAGGCGGCTTCGCCTTCCATGAAGGAGTCTTCCTTAGCAGCGACCTGGGCCGCGGAAAGTTATCGCGAAAAACTAGTGACCCGCTTCTGGCTGGAGCTATCACCCCGTGAAAAGTCCATGGTGTTACGTGGGCCGGACTTGTGGAGCGTTCCGGTGCTGGCACTGCGCCAAACGTTGGGAAATCTCGCGGATGCCGGCGCCGATGCGCCACGGCGTGAAGCGCGCCACATTGTTTTGAATTTCGCTAGGCGGCTGGAGCATGAGGATCCGCGCGCGCGCCAGGCAGTAGCCGCGGGACTTAACGAATTCTTGCCGATCATTGAATCGTTGTGGCCCAACCAGTTACCGGAAGATTTGAGCAAGGTAGCGCTGAAAGCGCTGCAAATCGAGCGCGAGCCGCAAACGGCTTCGGCGCTGGCTACATGTATCGAATCATTGAGCCACATCGCAGTGGTACGCGGTGACTATGACAGCTTTGAAGCGATGCTTCTGGCATTGGAGCAGCCCTCCCGTGATTTCGACCACGCTAATCTTTCGGCATTGGCAAAACGTCTCTTCGCCCAGGACCGCCTATTCCTGCTGGTGGATGCAGGACTTGCGCACCGCGCTCTGGACCCCGTATTGCCCAGATTGCTGGTGCGAGATCCTGATAAATTGCTGGACCGCCTTACGTTTTTGTTGGGCGAAGTCCGCGGCGGGAACTTATTGCCGGCCATGGCGCGCCTCATACGCAGCATCGGCGTGCCGGTGTTGTCAATCCTCGAGACACGTCTGTACGAGGCTCGCCCGCAACATGTAACGGCCGCCATCAAGTTACTTGCGGCCGCGGAGCCGGACCGGCTGCTGCGCGGACTCACACGCGCTTTAGCGAGCTGGGAATGGAATATGCAGGATCTGGCGATTAGCGAGTTATCACGACCGACCACCGCACCAAACGCACAGACCGCGGCATTCGTATTTTCCACTGTGCTTACAAATGCCCACCCGCTGGTTGTTCCGATGATGATCGATCAGATTGGGCTCAGTGGCGAAAGCTCCGCGATTCCTCAGCTGATGGAGATTGCCTCCGGCGAACACACTACCCTGCGCGACCAGTTCGTGCGCATCAAAGCTATTGAAGCGCTGGGCCGGTTAAGAGCCACCGAGTCAACCCAGTTGCTACATTTGCTCGCCGAGCGTCGCAGCGGAATAGCGTTCGCGGAACCCTCGGGTTTGCGGGCAGCGGCCGAGGACGCCTTGGCTGTGATTGAAGAACGTCCGACGTCGGCATCCGTCCGCGCCACGTTCGATGCTCCGAACACGCACACTCCGCTTTACTCCGTTCCGCGACGGTACACGCGGGTGCCGCTAGATAGTCCTCTGCGCGCGCAGGTCAGCGCTAAAGCGGCGGGAGCCAGCCTGGCACGAGTGAAAACTATCAGTCTTGGCGGAGCCTACCTGGAAAGTTCCAAAACTCTTTCTGTTGGAGAATCCGTGCAACTAGAAGTACGTTCTGGTTTGGGAAAGAAAATTCATTGCACCGCAATTGTCCGCAACAGCGCCCCTGGCGGTAACGGTGTGGAGTTCGTGCACATGAACGACGAGGATCGCCACAAATTGCGCAAATTGGTCCTGCGCAAGATGCCCAGCACCAGCTAGTCTTTGCTCCCCCGCAAGTAAGCGTTCAATAAATTCTTCAATGGGCGAAAATGGTTCTCGCTTACGTACAGGATATTTGGTACGGTGATGCCGCGATCACCTTATCGACGTGGTGCCGATAAGGAGCGTATTTTGGTGCGTCCCCGCCGATAGGTTTTCAACAAGGGGTGGTTTATGCTCCTCGCTTCAGCAGGAATTGTACTCATCCTCGGGATGCTGGGATTAGCTGCTTTCTACTGTGGTAAAGAACAAATGCAGGCAATGTTGCGTGATGGAGATGTCTTAGGCAGGCCGTCGGTCCGCCGCGCACAATTGCAGTGAGCCAGGCATCGCGGCAGACCATGCGCGCTGAGATGGCCAATTCGCAGGTTCCAGAACGCTCAATCCGCGGCCTCGTCCTAATTTTGCCGGTCTTGCTCGCGCTGATGCTCGGACTGTTTGCCGCGAGCGCCACTCCACAGGCCACCCGCTCGAACTCCGCCTCTTCGTCCGAAACTATTTTAACTGAACTTGTCCGCGATATTCTCCAGAACGAACTTCGCGCGCAGGCCGAAGGTCATTCCTTGTGGTGTTACCGCAAACTTACGGACAAAGATGGCAAGCAGCAATTATTTGCCGCGTGCCAAACGAAAACGCTGGAGATCGACCGGCTCATGGCTGTCAACGGGAAGCCTCTGACCGAGCAGCAATGGAACCAAGAGAGTCAGCGCATCGAACAACTTTTGAACAACCGCTCTCAACTGAAGAAAGAGAAACAGCAGCAGCGCGAAGACGCCGAGCAAGCAACTCGTATGCTCAAAATGATGGCTGACGCATTTCTGTTCAAGCAGGAAAATAGCGACGCAAAGGGTATTACGCTGCACTTTACTCCCAACCCCGGGTTCCACGCTTCCGGTGCGTCGGAAGTGGTCTTTCACCATATGGAAGGAACTTTGACGCTGGACGTTAAACAAAAGCGCCTGGTGGAAATCAGCGGCCGCTTGAATAGTGACGTCAAATTCGCGGGTGGTCTTCTGGGGCATCTCGATAAAGGAGGCACCTTTTACGTCAAACAACAAGAAGTCGGCCCAGGCTGTTGGGAAATGACGCGCATGGATGTGCAAATGGACGGCAAAGTGCTCTTCTTCAAAACGATCTCGGTACGCACTAGAGAGATCGACACCGATTTTCATGCTGTCCCCGCTGCCGCCTCCATCCAGCAAGTAGCGGCGCTGACCAACGAAAGTAACGAAAAGAATCTGATTCGATCACAGAGATAAGAACGCCTCTAGTCTCAGCTTTCCCAAGTTTCACTGAAGCCTAAATCCTCGCGTCCCTAATTGCATTACATCGAGAACCTGTTCGTCATTTTTGCTGCTTCTCCGTCCGGTGCTACGCTACGATGAAACTTGTTCGAACCGATGGAGCAGTAATGACGACAGATTCATGGATTATTGTTGTAGGAACGGTGGCCGGATTTTGCACCACGTTTGCCTTCGTACCGCAGTTGATTAAAATCTGGAGGCAGGGTGGCCGCGATTTATCGTACGGCATGCTGGCGCTCTATTTGATTGGCGCGATGTTGTGGTTCGTCTACGGAGTTTTGTTGCACGCGCAAGCCGTCATCGTCACCAACTTCGCCACAGCCGTTGTGATTGCCCTGGCTACCGCGATGAAAGCCTGGACGGCCAGGCGCGACGATGTCAGAGCGTCCCTCATGGGAGCCGCTGAGCGCCATTGAAGTAGTGCAATCTAAAAGCCCGCCATTAGCTTTCACACCCCAACGTGCCCCAAGCACACTCGGTTTTTCTCTTTGCGCCATTGCTATAAGATGAGTACATAGGTTACCCGCACGTAACAGGAGAACGAATGACGGTTGTGGCCATCACGATGGGAATTCTGGTTGTGGCACTGGTGGTTTGGCTGCTGCTGCACAGCACGCAGGCTGAACGCAAAAGTGACGTACTGGAATCGCAGTTGACTGAGTTACGTCATGAATTGCAGACTATCGCCACGGCACAAGCTCAAAGCAGCGGGCAAATCTCCGCCATTGGGCTAACCGTTTCACAACGCCTTGAGGGCGTGACGAAAGCGCTGCAGGATGGGGTAGCTAATTCGGCTACCATCGCCACGCACGGCCAGACCGCCATCGCCATAGAGCTAAAAAACGCACGCGAACAGATGGGTCAAATTCAGAAACAACTAGGCGAGTTTCATGAGCTGAGCCGCAATGTTTCCTCCGCCACAAAGTCCCTGGAAGATATTCTTGGCGGCGCAAAAAGCCGCGGCATCCTTGGTGAAGTGACGCTGGAGCGCTTGCTGGAAGATTGCTTGCCGCCATCGCAATTTTCCTCGCAGCACCGGTTCTCGTCGGGCGAGACAGCCGACGCGGTGATTTTTCTGCGCGACAACAAACTCATGTCCATCGACTCCAAATTTCCTCTGGATGCTTTTCGTCGTATTTCCACCGATGGCGATGATGCCAGAAAGCAATTTGCCACCGCGGTAAAGGGTCACGTCGATGCCATCGCGCGAAAATACATCGTGCCAGGGGAAGGCACGCTGGATATGGCGCTGATGTTTGTCCCGTCGGAAAGCGTTTATTACGAATTGCTGATGCTGGCCGATAGCAAAGGTCAGCAACTGGACAGTTATTGCCGCAGCAAAAAAGTAATCGCCGTTTCGCCCAACACGCTTTATGCCCACCTTTGCGTGATCGCCATGGGCCTGCGCGGCATGCAGATCGAAGAAAATGCCACGCGGATTTTTTCAAGCCTCTCCGGAATGCACAAGCAGATGGAAACCTTCACCGAAGTCTTCGAGCGGCTCGGCACGCACATCAAAAATTCCCAGCAGTGTTACAACGATGCCCACAAGAGGCTGGAGAAAACGCAAAACACGCTGGACAATTTGCTGGGCACCAGCTCCACGCAAGCCGCGCTGGAAGTACAAGGCACTCTAGCCCTGCCGATTGATTCCACTGGCTCCGCCGCCGCAAAGAAAAGCGCGTAGTTCAATCGCGTAAGGAGCACTTGGTGCTTCCGCCGCTCGTTCAGCTTGGTCTTATTTATGAGGAGGCGCCTTAGCAGCCGGTTGCGACGGCGCCGCCGTGGGATGTGCAATTACCGAAACCAAGCGAATCGAAATCAGAAAACTTCCCCGTTTGCGCCCCACCACCTCGAAGTGCGCGGCATTCTCCGGACCGCCTGAAGACAATTGCTTCACGGTATCACCGCCCGATAATTCAGCAATGTCCGGCGCAAGGTTTTTAGCCTCCAGCGCAACTTTTGCCTGTGTGCCACGCACGCTGACGGTCAGGTCGCGATGTTCCCCAGGAGCGAGCGCGGAAGTATTGGCGTGCAATCCCAACTCAAGAAAAGTCATGTTGAAAGTTGGAAAAGTGTTTTTTCCGCAGCTGATTTTGACGGGCGCGACTCCTGGTTCCAGATCGACAGGCGGCAAAACGACCAGAGATGTAGCCGACGAAGCCAGCACAATCGCGCGCTGCCCAGCGATCGTCACATTATTCGCATCGGCATCGCCGCAAAATCCGTGACCGAGAATATCGAAGCGATCACTCAGAGACGCGATACGCGGGATAGAATTTAATTCCACCAGTGAAAGCTCGGACTCAGTGGGGGCAGCAATGGTGGTAGCCACCCGCCCGCGCCGTCCCTCAATCGTGCCGTAAATGACTCCCGGATTCAGCGGGGCGACCAGCAAAGCACGCCCGGATTGGTCCGTCGTCAACCGGTCCCCATTGGAAAATGCCACGGCGACGCCGGGAGTGAGACGCCCATTCACATCAAGGACCGCCAACGTGGCGCGCTCCCCGGAAACAATCCGGCGTGGCAACAGTAAAATCCGAGCACCCGCAGGACTGGGTGCCTGCTGCGCATGCGCGCTGCAAGCAAACAGTAATGCACAAAGACCCGACAAAATCACAGCGCGACGGTGTGAGGGCATACAAGAATTGTAGTTTATTGGCGGGGAAACAAGAAAGGCCCGGCCGAATTCCGCATCATTCGCTCGTGAACGAATTTCTCAAGGTGAACGGGCCGTCACTTGTTACCAAACCGTCGCTAATCAGTAAGGTTCAAAGGCTTACCCATGCCACAACTGTCTGTTAGCGTGATAACTGGGGTTATTAGTCCCAACATGCCCCGGGTGTATATAGCGACCACGCATTGGCGCGACCATCCGGAAAAGGGGATTTGTGCGCATTGTCAGCGGTGGGCAGAGCGACGTCGGGCAACAACGCACCAACAATGAAGATTGTTTCCGCATCGTGCAGCCCCTGAATCTGTTCATAATTTCCGATGGCATGGGTGGAGAAGCCCACGGAGAAGTCGCCAGCGCCATGGCCGTTGACATGGTGGTCAAGACTTGCATGGGTGAAGAAACAGGAACAATTGCTGACCCAACGGAAGCACAGCTGGGCTGGAGCGACAAGACCAGGCGTCTTTTTAACGCGGCGCACCTGGCGAACGAAACAATTTATGAATCAGCACAAGCAAATCCACAACAGTTAGGCATGGGCGCGACGCTAACGGCGGCATGGCTGAACGAGGAAAAACTCAGCGTCGTGCATGTGGGCGACAGCCGAGTATACCTGCTGCGCAGCGGAGTATTGCAGCAGCTCACCAGCGATCATTCGCTGGTGGCCGAACAAGTGCGGCGCGGAATTTTGACTGCCGCGGAAGCGGAACACAGCGAGTTGCAGAGTGTTCTGCTACGCGCTCTGGGAACTCAGCAGGAAGTCGAAATTGACGCCGAGGAGCACAGCCTTTTCCCGGGTGATATTTTGTTGCTATGCACCGACGGTTTGACGCGCATGGTGGCGGAACAAAAAATTGCGGCCACGTTGCAATCGGAATCCGACCCGGGCAGGGCGGCAGAAAAACTTGTGACGCTGGCAAATGAAAATGGCGGTGCAGACAATGTAACGGTCGTGATCGTCCATATGGGACCGAAAGAAAGCGGATTTTTGTCGTGGTTGCGCCACGGGGCGCAGAAAAATGCGGGCAAAAACGGCTCAGCATGAGGATGTGAAATGCCGAAACTTACACTGATGTTTGAAGAAAAGACGGTAAAAGAAGTGTCCCTCGGTGCGCGGCCTGTCGGAATTGGCCGGTCGCCCGACAACGATCTGGCCGTCGACAATCTGGCGGTTTCCAATTATCACGCACGCGTCTACGTGGACTCCGGCAAAATGGTGGTGGAAGATCTCAAAAGCCTGAACGGTACCTTCGTCAACGAAATGCGCGTGGAGCGCGCCACGCTTAAACACGGTGATTCCATCCACATCGGCAAGCACCACATCAAGGTAGACGCGACCGGCGAAGCCCCCGCGTCCTATGGCCCGGGGCGCCAAACCGCCACTCCAAAAATTAATGAAACCATGGTGCTGGATACCAAAATGCGTCGCGAGATGCTGCAACAAGCGGCAGCACTGGGTGAACGAACCCAGTTGGCAGCTGGGCGCTTGAGAGTTCCTACCCTGGTGGTTCTCGGCGGCAAAACCGACCGGCAAGAATATACGCTGACCAGCAAGTTGACGGTCATAGGAAAATCCCACCTGGCTACGGTGCGCTTGAGCGGATGGTTTAAGCCAAAAATGGCGGCGCAAATCAATAAGCACGATGACGGTTATTATCTGGGCGCCGGTGATAAAGTGCCCTCGATAAATGGCGTGCCAATCCAAGGCCCGGTGCAATTGAAGGACGGTGACCAAGTGGAAGTTTGCGGCGTGCGCTTGAATTTCATCTTCCGCGAGTAACGCGAGCGCGATGGCAGATTCGTCAGGCGGAAAACAACGGCCGCGAGGATTTGCAGTTTTCATCGAGCTGCTCCAAGAGTGGTGGCAGCATCGCGTTTCGTTTCTGATCAGTCTGATCATCACCCTTACCGCGCTTGGTCTCTACGTTTTTACTTACATCGCCGAGCATCCCAGTCCCCTGCTGGTTTTTATGGAGCGGCTCGAACTCGATGCGCTGGATACGCGCTTCCGGCTGCGGCCGGCGAAATACACTCCCCCCGATGCGCGCATCGTCATCGTCGACATCGATCAAAAATCGCAAGAAGGGCTCGGCAAATGGCCGTTTTCGCGGAGTAATTTTGCCGCCATGCTGGATATTCTGCGCGAAGACGGCGCTAAAGTAGTGGGTTTCGACGTCACCTTTGACAAGCCTGATCAAACTGGTGTCCCCATTCGCGCGCTGGCCCAAAAACTGGAAAAGCGCAAAGCCTCCGGCCACCCCGTCGATCGAAAGTTGGAGGAAGAAGTGAAGGCATTAGCGTCGGAATACGATGCCGACAAACAATTCGGCGAAGCCATCCAGAAATTCGGCAATGTGGTGCTGGGAAATTTCTTTTTTCCAAAGGAGGAGCTGCAAGGAACCGATCAAGCTACGTTGAATTCCTACGCAGACCTCGTGCAATGGTATTCGCTGGCACAAAACTCGCTGAATCCATCGACAGGCAAGCAAGATTTTGTAAATTTGATGCAGCGCTATGAAGCCAACAGCATCCTGTACAGCGCGACGATGGCCAATATCCCGGCATTGCTAAGCCCCGACAATAACAATGTCGGCACCATGGGATTTTTCAACGTGCTCCCGGATGCTGACGGTGTACTCCGCAGAGCACTGCTGGTCGTTCCCTTCGATCGCTCCGGCAAAATCTCGGATGCTGAGCTTTACGGATCGCTGGAAGTACAAACAATACGCCTCTACCTGGGAGTGCCTTCCGAACAGTTGACGGTGAATTACAACCAGACCGGCATGGTCAGCTTGCAATTTGGGGACAAGCTGGAAGTAAAACCGGACAGCATCGGCCGTCTGGCCATTAACTATCGCGGCCCGGAGCGTACCTATCCTTATTATTCGATCGTCGATGTGGTACAGCGCAAACTTCCTGCCGGAACTTTCAAAGACAAAATCGTACTGGTCGGCGCTTCAGCCACGGGCATCGGAGACTTGCGTACGCCGCCTTATGGGGGCATCACCTATCCTGGAGTAGAAGTTCACGCCAATGCCATCGATAACATGCTGAATCACCAGGCGCTGACCAGAGGCGCGGCGCAGGAATTGTCGGATATCGCGCTCATTTTGTTTTTCGGTATACCCGTCGGAATTTGGATGGCGCTGGTAGCCCCGCGATGGATGTGGTTCGGACTCAGCTTCCTGGTGCCACTGGTATTGATTGATTACGGAGCATTTCTGCGCGGTTGGTGGCTGAATTTCAGCGTTCCGGCGCTCACGCTGGTTTCGAACGTTTTACTGGTATCGCTCTACCGCGCGTTGGTCGAAGAGAAAGAAAAACGCCGCATTCGAACCGCGTTTGGACAATATCTCAGCCCGGAAGTCATTCGCCGGCTACTACGTAATCCCCAGCTGGTGGAGCCAAAGAAAACAGAAATCACGGTGATGTTCAGCGACATTCGCGGCTTCACAACCATTTCCGAGAACCTGGATGCGCAAGACCTCGCGTTGTTTCTCAATCAATATTTATCGGATATGACCGGGCTGGTCTTCGAATCTCAAGGAACTCTGGACAAATATATTGGCGACGCGGTGATGGCTTTTTGGGGCGCGCCATTCGAAGTGGACGACCACGCCATCAACGGCTGCAACTCCGCTTTGAAAATGATAAAGCGCGTGCGTGAGATGCACCGCGAGTGGGATGCACAAGGCAAGCCACAATTGGATATCGGCATCGGCTTAAATAGCGGCGTAGCTAGCGTCGGAAATATGGGTTCGGTGTTGCGTTACGGATATACGGCGCTGGGAGACACGGTCAATCTATCCTCGCGGCTTGAGGGCCTCAACAAGGATTACGGCACGCATATTATTGTTAATGAGACGACCTATGCAGCTACGCAAGACGCAAATTTTTTATATCGAGAGCTGGACCTGATTCGCGTAAAGGGAAAGACCCAGCCGGTGATGATTTATGAATTGATTGGACGCGCCGGAGAAGAAAGCGTATATGGAAGCTTCGCGGATGTGCAGTTGCGGCTCGAGCAGTTCGCGCGAGGACGAACCCTTTATCGCGTGCGGCGGTGGGAAGAAGCGCAGCGCGTATTTCAGATCATGATCGATAAATGGCCCGATGATGGGCCCGCGCGGGCTTACTGGAAACGTTGCCAGGAGTATTTGTTTGATGAGCCGCCTTCCGGGTGGGACGGTGTTTTTACTATGACGCACAAATGATTCCGGCGGTGAATTTTCCTCTGATTTGAATAGAAAAAACTGCTCGAAGCGTTCTGTTCGCCAGTTGCTGAAATTTATAACTTACCGTAACAAGTGCGCCGTTACGGCATCCAACAGCCAGTGAAGGGGTACCATTATCCTCGGCTGCAGCCCTAACCTAAAGCGTACCCAAAAGACCAGGTCAAGGAATCTAAAGAAGGTAGCAGCCAGGCCGCCCGTCAGTGTTCCGGCTGAAACCGGGCCGCTAAGGAAAATCAAATAACAGTATGTGGATTGTTCGTTTAGCGCTCTCGCGTCCCTATACCTTCATCGTGATGGCCATGGTGATCATCCTGTTGACACCAGTGGTGCTGATGCGCACCCCCACCGACATTTTCCCCAATATTGATATTCCGGTGATCAGCCTGGTGTGGAATTACACCGGCCTTCAGCCGCAGGAGATGGAGCAGCGCATCACCTCCAACTCCGAGCGCGCCGTCACCACGCTGGTAAATGATGTGGAGCATATCGAGTCGCAATCGTTAAATGGAATCGCCGTGGTAAAGGTTTACTTCCAGCCGAAGGCGAACATCCAAACCGCACTGGCACAAACTACCGCCATCGTGCAGACCATTTTGCGCACCTTACCTCCCGCTACAACTCCTCCTCTGGTGGCCATCTACTCCGCTTCGACGGTGCCAGTCATTCAAATAGGTATGACCAGTGACAGTCTCAGCGAACAAGCTCTTTTCGATTTTGGAAATAACTTTATACGTACGCAATTGGCCACCGTGCAAGGCGCGGCTCTGCCCTTTCCTTACGGTGGTAAGCAACGCCTGATTTCCGTCGACCTGGACACCACCACCCTGCAATCCAAAGGGTTGGCCGCCACGGATATTGTGAATGCTATCAGCGCCCAAAACCTGGTTCTTCCCACCGGCACAATAAAGCTTGGAACCCTGGAATACATGGTTGAAATGAACGGGAGCCCCCAGACGGTGGCGGGATTGAACGACCTGCCGGTCAAAACGGTGAATGGCTCGACAATATACATGCGCGATGTCGCGCATATTCGCGACGGATTTTCGCCGCAGACCAATATCGTCCGCGCCAATGGTCAGCGCGGTGTGCTTATGGCCGTATATAAAACCGGCTCAGCGTCCACGCTGGACATCGTGAGCCGTGTCAAAAAATCCATTCAAGACTACGCCGGCTCCATTCCCGAAGGCGTACACATCGCCATGCTCTTCGATCAATCTCTTTTTGTGCGCGCTTCCATTTATGGCGTTTTGCGCGAAGCGCTGATCGCCGCTTGCCTGACCGCGTTCATGATTCTGGTATTTTTGGGAAATTGGAAGAGCACACTAATCATCGCCGCTTCAATCCCCTTATCCATTCTGGTCAGCGTACTCTGCCTCAGTGCGCTTGGCGAAACGATTAATATCATGACGCTGGGAGGCTTGGCCCTGGCGGTCGGCATTCTCGTTGACGACGCCACGGTAGAAATCGAAAACATTAACCGCAACTTGGCCATGGGCAAAGAGACGGTACAAGCCATTCTGGACGGCGCTCAGCAAATCGCTGTGCCAGCCTTTGTTTCCACGCTGTGTATCTGCATCGTCTTTATTCCCATGTTTTTTCTTTCAGGCGTAGCAAAGTTTCTTTTCGTGCCGCTAGCGGAAGCCGTGATTTTCGCCATGCTGGCTTCGTACATGTGGTCGCGCACGATCGTGCCAACCATGGCCATGTACCTTCTGAGCGCAGAGGACGAGGTAGTACCTGATGAAGGAACACAAGGGTTGCTGCGCCGCTACCAGCAGAAATTCGAACACGGCTTCGAGCGTATGCGCGAACGCTATCGCCATGCACTGCGCGCCGCGCTGGCCACCCCGCTGCTATTCGCCGGTTGTTTCCTGGCGTTTTGCGTGTTGTCCACTCTACTTGTCTTCGTTCTGGGCAGGGATTTCTTTCCTTCCGTGGATGCTGGTCAAATTCGCCTGCACTTCCGCGCGCGCACCGGGCTGCGCATTGAGGAAACCGCCAGGCTTGCCGATCAGGTCGACGGCGTTATTCGGCAAACTATTCCGCAGGGTGAAGTCGAAACAGTTCTGGATAACTTGGGCGTGCCTTACAGCGGCCTGAACCTGAGTTACAGCAACGCAGGAACTTTCGGTACTTCTGATGCGGAAATTCTGGTGCAGCTCAAACCCAAACGCCAGAAGCCAACTTCGACATATATCAATGATCTGCGCCAGCGGCTGCCGCAGGAGTTTCCAGGTGTGCAATTCTTTTTTCAGCCAGCCGACATCGTCACCCAAATTCTAAACTTCGGATCGCCCGCACCAATCGACGTGCAGATCACGGGTAACAACCAGCAAGGCAATTATGTAGTGGGCGAAAAACTTGCCAGAGAAATTCGGCATATTCCCGGAGCCGCCGATGTGCACGTGCAACAAGCCTTTGATCAACCCACGCTGCACATGGATATTGAACGCACGCGTGTGCAAAACCTGGGATTGCAAGCTAAGGACGTGGCGCAGAATTTGCTTGTATCCCTGAGCTCCAGCTTCCAGACCGCGCCGGCCTTCTGGCTCGACCCTAAGAACGGGGTCAGCTACAGTGTGGCGGTGCAAACCCCGCAATATCGCGTCGATACGTATCAAGCTTTGCAGAACACCCCGGTGACCGCGAGTACGGCTAATTTGCCTCCGCAGATTCTGGCTAACCTCGTGACCACATCCACGACCGCGCGGCCGGCAGTGGTCTCCCATTACAATGTGCAGCAGATGATAAACGTCTACTCCTCCGTGGAGGGGCGCGACCTTGGGGGTGTCGCCGACCAGGTCGAAAAGCACGTAAAGGAAATGGAACAGCAGTTGCCCAAGGGAAGCCACATCATTATTCGTGGCCAAGTACAGACCATGAAGACTTCCTTCACCGGCTTGGGATTTGGGCTCCTGGGAGCCATCGGGCTGGCTTATTTATTGATCGTCGTGAATTTTCAATCCTGGCTGGATCCGTTCATCATCATTACGGCATTACCCGGCGCGCTAGCAGGAATTTGCTGGATGCTGTTGATCACCCATACCACTCTGAACGTGCCATCGTTGACCGGCGCGATAATGTGCATGGGCGTCGCTACCGCAAATAGTATTTTGATGGTGTCTTTCGCGCGGGAGCAGATGGATGAAGGCAAAAATCCGCTGGACGCAGCAGTGGAGGCCGGTTTTGTGCGCATGCGTCCGGTTATCATGACCGCGCTCGCGATGATCATCGGCATGGTGCCCATGGCCGTCGGCCTTGGCGAAGGCGGCGAACAAAACGCGCCGCTGGGCCGCGCGGTAATCGGAGGGTTGCTGTTTGCCACATTCGCGACCTTATTTTTTGTGCCCTGCGTTTTTTCTGTAATTCACGGGTGGATGGAAAAAAGAAAAGCGCACGGCAAAGAACCGGCAACAGCATAAAATAGGCGGAGCGAAGCATGAGTCAGGATGTTATGGAACAAAAAGATCAGCGCTCGGCAAGGGATCGCGAGCCGGTGAGAGAGCAACCGCGGACGCAGCAAGCCCAACCAAAGCCCGAGCGCAGCCGTCTGTTCCTGGTGTTGGTGGTGTTCGCAATTTTATTGCTGGTCGTCGGCGGGATCACACTGTTGATGCGCCGCTCGCAATACCAAGCCTTGGCCAAGGAAACAGAAACTCTAGCCATACCCACAGTATCGGTAGTTCATCCCATTGCGGGGTCCAACTCCGAAGACCTGGTGTTGCCTTCCACGCTGCAAGCCTATGTGGAATCGCCAATCTACGCACGCACCAACGGCTATCTGAAAAAGTGGTACCACGACATTGGCAGCCGCGTCACCAAAGGGCAACTTCTCGCGGACATCGATACGCCGGAAATCGCCCAGGAATTGGCGCAATCGCGAGCCGAGTTGGGAACCGCGCAAGCCAATCAGAATCTTTCGCAAATCACGGCATCGCGTTACCAAGGGCTGCTCAAAACCGATAGCGTATCCAAACAAGAGGCGGACAATGCTACCGGCGATCTGGCGGCCAAAAGCGCTAACACACTTTCGGCCGAAGCCAATGTGCGCAGATTGCAGGAGACCGAATCATTCCGGCACATTTATGCGCCTTTCAGTGGCGTAATCACCCGACGCAACGTGGATATCGGCAACCTGATCAACGCCGGAAACGGCGGCACAGCGCAGCTATTATTCACCTTGGCGCAGACCGATCCTATCCGCGTGTTCGTGAACGTGCCGGAAGTTTATGCCCCGGCGATTCATCAGGGACTTGGCGCATACCTGGAATTGGTGCAATACCCCGGCCAAAAATTTTACGGCAAAGTGGCCCGCACCGCCGATGCCATCGATCTGACTACGCGGACGCTGTTGACGGAAGTGGACGTTCCCAACAAGTCGGGTCAATTGTTACCGGGGGGATACGCGCAGGTACATCTGGAAGTAAGAGTGAATGGCTCGCGGATGGAAGTTCCGGTGAACGCGCTGTTGTTCCGCTCCGAAGGTTTGCGCGCCGTGGTCATTGATGACAATCACAAAACGCACTTGCAACCTCTGATGATCGGCCGTGACTATGGCACCACACTGGAAGTGTTACAGGGCTTAAAGCCCACAGACTGGATCGTAATCAATCCGGCGGATTCACTCGACGAGGGTGTGCAGGTAAACGTAAAGCAGATCGCGCAGCCCCCCTCGCCTGCACCCGCGAGTACGGGAACTGGCGCTTCCAGCGGTCCAGGCAACCCATCCACAAATAATGGAACGCGGCCACCGAGCGGGACGCCCGCCGCAAATCCCAATAGCAAAAATAACGGTCAGTCCGAGCCTAAAAATCAGTAATTTTCACCTGATGACCTTTAAATCCATTATGAGTAGCTGGAAATTCAAACAAAATTATCTTGTTGTCCGCGCAACTGTGGCGGTTGGCGGTATCTCTCTAGCCGCGTGCCTCGCCGGCTGCACCGTGGGACCAAATTATCGTCGCCCGATCGCTCCGGTCCCGGCCATTTGGGACGTACAGGATCCGTGGCGCGAGAGCGCACCGAAGGACCTGATACCAAAAGGCGAGTGGTGGACGGTTTTTCATGACGATGAGCTAAGCACATTGGAAAAGCAAGCCGTCGACGCCAACCAGACCATCAAGGTATCCATCGCACGCCTGGAGCAAGCTCGTGCCACGGCAGCCGTCCAAATCTCCACACTCTTCCCAACTCTTGGTTTGAGCCCCGGCACCACAACCCCCACGGTCGAGCGCCAGGGCCTGTCAGGCAACCGGCCCAGTTCTGGCTTTCCCGTAAAAGGAACAGTGCAACAGAATACCTTCTCGCTTCCGTTCGTAGCCGGATATGAAGTCGATCTATTTGGGCGACGGCGACGCAGTATTGAATCGGCGGAGGCGGCGTACCAAGCCAGCGCTGCGGATCTCGAAAACGTGCGCCTGGTGGTCACCGCCGAGCTGGCAGCAGATTACTTTTCGCTGCGCGAGCTCGACAGCGAGATTGGCATTTTGAATCGCACCGTACAGGCGCTGCAAAAAGGACTGGACCTTGTAAATTCGCGCCACAATGGCGGCGTGGCCTCGGGTCTCGACGTCGCACAAGAAGAAACGCTGCTGCGCACAACACAAACGCAGGCACAACTGCGGCTGCAACAAAGGAAAAATTTTGAGGACGCCATCGCGGTGTTAGTTGGAAAGCCTGCGCCGGACTTTCATTTGCCTTCGAATGAACTGAACGCTGCTGCTCCTCCCCCGTTAAACGCCGGCTTGCCGTCCGATTTGCTGGAGCGGCGGCCCGACGTTGCGACAGCCGAGCGTCAAATGGCCTCCGCCAACGCGCAGATTGGCGTAGCCAAGGCTGCTTATTATCCGACCATAGACCTATTTGCGACCGCTGGCCCTCAGGTTTCGGACCTCGCGAAGATCGCGAATTTGTCGAGTATGTTTTGGGCCGTGGGTGCCAATGTATCGGAGAGTATTTTTACCGGCGGAGCGCGGCGCGCCCAGGTGCAATTCGCGCAGGCTGGTTTCGACGCCAACGTCGCGAACTACCGGGCCACGGTGTTGAATGCGTTTCGCGAGGTGCAGGACGATCTGACCGCCTTAGACGTATTCATTCAGGCACAACAAACGCAGCAGCAAGCGGTTGACGCCGCCCGGCGCACGCTGGACATCTCCACCAATCGATACACAGGCGGCTTGGTGAGTTATCTCGATGTGGTGACCGCACAGCAGAACCTCCTCAGTAATGAACAACAACTAGTGGCCATTCAGGGGCAGCGGCTGACTACCAGCGTCCTGCTGGTCAAAGCGTTGGGAGGCGGATGGGATGCATCGAGCCTCGCAGCCATCCAGGTAAAAGCGAAGTTAAGAGACATCGTCGCACCGTAACAATCATCGATATCCTTAGCCTTTGATCGCCGCGCGAATCTTTGGCGTTCCAAGCACCGCGGCCTGTACCTCCGGTTCGCTTTGAATCACCTCTAACACTTTTCGCGTGACTTGCTCGTCGGTGACCGATTCATTGCGAATTTCGACCGGGTAACGCACCACTAACTCCAAGCCGGTATCGCCAAATTGCAAGCGCGTTTCGGGACTGGGCGTTTTCAATTGCACCTCAATGCGCCGTTCAATATAACTCCGCTGGCGCTCGAATCCTTCACGATACTGATCGTGAACAGCATTAACCGCTTGAAACAATTTCTCTTGAGCGATCTTATGATTGCCCCCTGGAACCAGACTGAAAACGACTTCGTGCCACGCGTATTCCGTTCCTGGAATTTGTTTGAACAAAGGAGTGGTGGCTTGAAACAGCACCGCATTGGAAAACACCACCACCCGCCCGGTAGGAAACAGATCAATGCCCGTGCCCGCCAACTCCATCAGGTAAAGTCGAATCAGGCTAATATCGATCACATCGCCGGTAACGCCAGAAACGCTCACGCGGTCCCCAACATGAATCCCATAGCGGCCCACCACGAAGAAATAAGCAGCCATGGATAACAGCACGGACTGCAGTCCCACCGCAATACCAGCGGTAACGAATCCCGCAAACGTAGCTAGGGAGCTGAACTCACTCACGAACCCGAGGATTAGCACAACGCCCATAAGAAATCCCATCACAAAGCGGCGCAGCAATAGAAACTGGCGCCTGCGCCGCGCATCGTGAATATATTTGTAAGTGAGACGGCGCCACACTTCCGACAAAGCCAGAACTATACCCAGCGCGAGAAGAATCATGCCCACACCGACAAACAAAGCGCGCGCCGCGTATTTGGACTCGCGAAGAATGGAAGTTCGCCACTCCACAAGATTGACGCTGGCTTGGTCGAGAACCACGATTTCCTGGCTCAACGGCAACACCACCGCCGAAATTCGTTTGAAATGATCGGTCAGCTCCTGAAATTGTTGCGATGAGCCCGGAGGAACTTGGCCTGATAACGCTTGATCGGCAAGATCTCGCCCTTTTTTGATGTCCGCAACGAGCGCATCACGCAAAGGCTGTCGCAGATTGATCACCGTCTGCCGCACACTAGCGGTCTGCTCGTTCAATTGGTCGATCTGATGAACACTGGTGATGGCGGCGTAGAGCGCAAGAGCTTGCGAAATCAGACCCGAGGGATTCTGTTTCGTGGCTTCTGACTGTGGAGTTGGCTTTGCTTGAGTCCCAGGTTTTTGGTCATTCGTAACGGCGAACACGCCGGGAACCGAATGAGCTAATTGATTAATGCGCCCTTCCAGTCCTTCACCCGCAGTATCGTTGCCGTTCTCCGCCATGAAAGCGGTCCTTTTCTGAATGACTTCTAGAACGGCATTGTCAAGATTCAGTTCGCCTTCTAGCGCTTGCTTCTGAGCAATCAGCGAGTCACGCTTGCTCTTGGGAGCGGTAGGGATCTGCTTGTTGATGTTGTCGAGTTTTGATTGCAGGTCAGCGATGCGCGCCTTGTAGCGAGACTCCGTCTGCCCTGAGCTTTGGGGGGAGCTGGTATTGGGCGCTCCCGCTTTTTCGGTGGCGCGGATCGCGGCAGCTGCGGCTCTAGCCGCTTGAAATGCCAACCTCACAACCTCCGCCGTAAGACTCTTTTCATTCTCCTGGTAAATAACATCGGTGGGCGCGCCGCTAGTTTGCAGTTCAGCCGAGGCGTTGCGATACAACTTAATGACCGCGTTCAGATGATTGATGACCGCTTCACTATCCAATTGTTGCTGTGTGAGACCGCCCGGCACATATAAGAACAACGCTACGGCGATGCCCACGACAAATCGAACCGTACAGCGTTTTGTTCCGATAAAAACTGCCTGAACCACGGTGCGAAGATCCATTCAGTGTTTAGCTCCCGAGGATTTAATCCACGACGGCAACGTTCTTTTCCCAGCCAAAACGTCGGCTGCCCAGCGGCCCAGATAAACAGAAAGCGCAACTCCGTGCCCGCTATAGCCTCCCAGGGCGACTATATTTTTGCTTTTTAAATGATGCTTGAACACCGGAGTCATTTCGTCCGCAATTAAAATCGGGCCGCCCCATCGATTCGTAAATTGGACATTTTCAAGCGCTGGATGCAACAAATGCACTCGCGCCTCCAATAGGCGCATCAGTCCTGCGGCCTCACCGCTTGAAATGTTCAGATTGAAAAGTTCGCTCCAGTGCTCAAGGTGCACCAGGCCGCTACCAAATATCACTTGGTTGCCATGAAGTGGGCGACCCCAAAGATAAGGCATGTCTACGGTATAAAACGGCTTGCGCGTGGATAGACCAACTTCTTTTAGTTGTGCGTCCGTCAAAGCCTCCGTTGCCAATGCCAAAGTAAATTTCGGCTCCGCTCCCCCGGACAAATCGCTGAGCTCCAACGATTCCGCGTTGGTGGCAATCAATACCTGGCCGGCACGGACACGCTTGCCAGACACTTCCAATTCCAGAGGCTGCTCGTAGGTAATTTTCTCCACACGCGCGTATTCAAAAATGGTGGCGCCAGATTGCTGTGCTGCCTGCGCCAGCCCACTAACAAGTTTTCCCGGATCGATGGTGCCTCCAGGAGCATCGTTTACCACGCCAAGGGTTCCGGAATCGTTCCAGGAAATGGGCGAATCCTTTTTTATGTTCTTGCGGCCCAGTTCCCACACTCCGGGCAAACTCAAATCGCATTCGATCTTTAATTCGCGCAGGATCTCCGCAAAACCCTCGAGTACGTCGCCCAAGCCCGGCAAATCGCCGGCGGCCGATTCTGCAAGCGCCATTCCCCCCGTGTATCCGCTGGAGCCCGCACCCACGCAATCGGCTTCAAATACCACGGTTGTTTTGTCAGGCTGTATTTGTCTGAGTCTCGCCGCGGCCGACAAGCCGCTGAAACCGCCGCCCACAATGGCGAAATCCACTCCGGACGGCAAAGCACGAGCCGTGGAGTTAAAATCGATTGTCCACGGGGGATTGCCCCAACCGGCATTACTTGGTGAATGCTTGCTGCCCGAATGCGCCACAATCCTCCTCGTAGTTCGCAAAGTACAAACAGATGTGCCGGTGCATAAATAGCAACGACGAACCTGATCCAAGGTGACTACCTTTGGATGCGGTAAAGGCGCAAGGCGGTTTGTGCGTTTCGCGATTGGGTTGCGGGGATGTACGGCGCTGCTAAGAAATTCTAGAAAGTACCAGAAGTGTTACTTCTCGTTACAAATTATCCAGAAAAAAGCGCGTCACCCGCTCCATCAGCAGCCGCTGCGCTGGCGCGTCACTAATTCCGTGACCTCGACCCGGAAACGGTAGCACTTCCACATATTTGCCGATCTCTATCAGCTCATTGATCAGCGCGAGTGTGTTTGCGAAATGCACGTTGTCATCACCCGTGCCATGCGCGATCAACAATTTTCCCCGAAATTGTTTGACCTTCTCGATCGGCGAGGAAGCCTTGTAGTATTTTTCGTTCTGTGGCAGCAGCCCTAAATAGCGTTCCGTGTAAATCGTATCGTAGTAGTGCCAGTCGGTAACCGGGGCGGCCGCAAAACCGGCCTTGAAATCGTTCCAATCTTCAAACATCGCGTGCAAGGTCATGTGCCCGCCGTAACTCCCTCCCCAAATGCCCATGCGACTAGCATCGACATAAGGCAACGATTTCAAATACGCAGCGCCGTCGCGCTGGTCCGACAGCTCCTGAGCGCCGAGGCGGTAATGAATGGGCTCCTCAAAAAGATGCCCGCGTCCCGCCGAGCCGCGATTATCGAGCGCAAAAATAATGTAACCCTTCTGCGCCATCATCTGATGCCACAGAAAAGTCGACCGCAGCCACTCATGCATCACCACCTGCACGTGCGGGCCGCCGTAGGTATAAACCAACACGGGATATTTGCGATTTGAATCAAAATCCGGCGGCTTGATCATCCAAGCGTTGAGCATCACCCCGTCATGGGACTTAACTTGCAGAAATTCCACCGGAGAAAGGTGATAACTCGCGAGTTCCGCAACTTTATTTTCGTTAAGAACCGCGATGCGAGAACCATCAGGCCGAACTAAATCCTGACGCGGAGGATTCATAGTGTTCGAATAGGTATCGACGAATGCGCTTACGGACGCGTTTGCGCTGCTCGAGACGCCCGACGGGCTACTCGCACTGGGCGCAAAGTTCACCGCATGAGATCCCGCCTCTTTGGTGATGCGTGTAAATCCAGAGCCGTCGAGACCGACGCGATAAACGTGGCGCTCCAAGGGGGATTTTTCGGTGGCCGTGAAATAAATCAATCCGGCTTTCTCGTCTACGGCATCAATGGCCGAGACTTCCCAGTCGCCTTGGGTTAGCTGCGAGAGTTCTTTCCCTTCCAGATTGTAAAGATAGATATGGCGATAGCCGCTTCGTTCGCTAGACCACAGGAGGCGCTTTCCATCCTGCAAAAATCTCAGATCGTCGCTGACATTTATCCAATACTGATCTTTTTCTGTGAGCGCCACACGCGAAGCGCCAGTCGCCGCGTCCGCAATGATCAGATCGAGATTCGTCTGTGCGCGATTCAGCCTTTGTATGGCCACATGCTTCGAATCCGGCAGCCAATTCACTCGTGGAATGTACTGTTCCGTTTCAGGTCCCGTGTCCATCTGCTTCGCCGGCCCGCTGCTCATGGACGTGACGAACACGTGTACCACCGGATTCGCGCCACCAACCGGAGGGTAACGCTCCATTTCGGCCTTACCCTCGAACGAGGCGAAATCCACCAGCGGATATTGCGCCACTTTGCGTTCATCCATTTCCAGATACGCTATCGCGGAAGAATCCGGCGCCCACCAGTAAGCCGTCTTAATCTCCAACTCTTCTGGATACACCCAGTCCAGCTCACCTTTGCGGATTTCCTCAACTCCGTCGCGCGTAATCGCACGCTCTTTCCCATCCGCAATAGTTACGAGCCAGAGATTGTGGTCGCGAACGAAGCTGACAAACTTGCCGTCCGGCGAAATTTTGGGGTCGGCCAAGGTTGCATTCCCAGAAACCAAGGTCCGCGGCTCCTTGGACTTCAATGCAAACCATACCAGCGCGTTTGGCCCCTGAAATAAAAGTGCCGTTCCATCAGGAGCCCACTGATAATCAGCGGGCGCGTGCCGGCCGAGCCCCGTCGCCTGCGAAGGAGCGGAGGAATTTTCCGGCAACATGGATGCGAGACGCTCGCCGGATAGGAGCATTCGGCGTTCACCGGACGTCGCATTCACTATCCACAGAGCGGCACTGTTTTCTTTCCTCTGCTTGCCGTGACGCTCATTTTCAACGCCACCCTCAGCATTGCCTTCCGCGTCGAATCTTTTTGCATCCAGGAAACTGATTTGTTTGCCATCGGGCGTCCACGCCAGCCCTCGCAGCGTGTGGCCACTGAGGCTAGGTTCGGAATAAATCCGCTGCACAGTCAGCTGCTTTGCGGACTCAGAAGCGTTGTCAGCCTGGGCGGTCGCCGCGTCGGCAAAAACCAGCAACAGCATAATGGCGTGGCAAGAAATAAGCGCACTGCGAGTAATGGTTCGTGAAGACATACACTCCCTACTTGGCGGAAAATTTGTAGATTGTGGTGGAGTGAAACTCTTTTCCGGACTCTAGCGTTGTTGTTGGAAAATCCGGGTGATTCGGTGAATCCGGAAAGTGCTGTGTTTCCAGGCACACTGCCGAACGACGTTCGTAGTTCTTGCCGCCCTTGCCGTGAGAGGTGCCGTCTAAAAAGTTGCCTGTGTAAACCTGGATGCCCGGCTCCGTCGTATACGCTTCCACGACGCGGCCACTAGTTGGTTCATAAAGTATCGCGGCCAGACTCGGCTCCGCCTTCGTGCCCGCATCCAACACCCAGTTATGATCGTAACCACGCCCAAGCTTCAGCTGTTCATCATCTTGCTCGATGCGCGCGCCAATCGCGGTGGCTTGCCGGAAATCAAACGGGGTACCGTCAACAGGACGGAGCTCGCCCGTTGGAATCAGCCCCGCATCGACAGGGGTGAAGCGGCTGGCCTTTAACGCGAGCTGGTGATTCAGGATGGTGCCCGATTCCGCTAGATTAAAATAAGAATGATTGGTGAGATTGAGTACCGTCTTTTTATCGGTTGTTGCGGTGTACTCGATTTTTAGATCGTTGGCATCCGTGAGAGTAAAGACCACCGTCACTGATAAATTCCCCGGAAAATTTTCCTCGCCATCCTTACTTAAATAATGAATCTTTAGCGAAGGGCCGCCTTTCCCTGCACCGCGCTCCGCATCCCAAAGCGCCTTATTGAATCCCCCGTGCAGGTGATTTTCGCCGTTATTTTTTTCCAGCACATATTCTTTTCCGTCCAGCGAAAACTTTGCTCCTGCAATGCGATTGGCATAACGCCCGACGGTGCCTCCAAAGGACGCGGTGCCTTCTTGATATCCGGCTAGTGTGTCGTAACCAAGCACTACGTCGCCGATTTTTCCGTTGCGATCGGGGACCTTGATGGAAACTACCGTGCCACCGAAATCGCTGATGACTACCTGCATGCCCGATTTATTCGTGAGCGTAAAAAGGTGCGTTTCCCGGCCATCTTTGGTCTTACCGAACACGCTTTTCTTCACCCCAGGACTTTGGGCAGCGGCTCGCCCATAACTGATCGTTAACGCCATCAACAGTAACACGCAGATTCCAATTCTCATTTGCCCTCTCCTGAACGCCCCATTTACGCCGCCGGTCTCATGAGCAGTCTAAAAGTGCCCTCAACGTTGTACGCCACTACAAGGCTCTTTGCCACGTGTACGGAAAAACATTTTCCTTCATTCAAGCAGGATCTGGAATCGGTTCGATCCGCCCTAGCAAAAAGACGTAACCTCCGATGCCGATCAATAAGAACAACGTCGCGGCGGCAAAAGCCCACGCAAAGGAGCGCGTGGCGGAAGCCACATATCCGGTGATAATTGGCGCGGCGATAGCCGACAACTGATTTCCAAAATTGAGAATTCCACCCAACCTGCCAACGCTACCCGCCGGCGCAATCAAAGACGGAATGGACCAACCCACGGGAGCAGCCGCTGCCAGCCCGCCGATGGAGACGCTGATCCAAAATATTGCCGCAGCAGGCGTGCGTGCCTGTGCTGCGCCTAAAATGCCAAGTCCAAGCGCAGTGCCGAGCACCAGGACAATCTGGCGCACCCGTGAAGAGTCAAACCCGCGCCCAATTAATTCATTCACCATCCACCCACCGATAATAAAATCGGTAAGCGCGGCAAATATCCAGGGAACGCTCGAGTACAGCACCGAATCGCGCAGATTCACATTCAGCGCCGTAGATAAATAGCTCGGCAACCAGGTTAACAGCAAATAAAACGTGTAGTTGTATGCCGCAGAGCCCAACACCAAGCCGAACACCTTACGCTGTCTCAACAAATAGGAAATTGACGCTCCTTTTCCACTACTGCCCGCGCCTTCAGGCTGGGCGCCTCCGTGCACGATGAACTGACGCTCAGCGTCGGAAAGTTTTGGGTCTTCGCTGGGATTTCTGTACAGCCAGTAAAACAAGGCGAAATAAACAAGACTAATCAGCGCCGTGGCGGCAAAACTCCATCGCCACCCAAAGTGCAAAAGTAAAATTCCAACAATGGGCACTCCCAACGCAGGCCCCAATTTGGCCGCGGAATCAAAAAAAGCTGTAGCCAAACTTCGCTCGCGGTCCGGAAACCAATAGCCTACCGCTTTGGAATTTCCTGGAAACGTTGGCGCCTCGCCAATTCCCAGCAACAGCCGCGCCACAAAAAAACTTCCGACGCCCGACGCTGCGGCCGAGCAGAAGGAGGCTACACTCCACAAAAGGGTGCTCATACACCCAACTCTGCGCACACCAAACCGATCAAGCAATACTCCGGATGGCAGCTGCATCGCCGCATACGTCCAGCTGTACGCGCTAAGCAAGTATCCAAAAGTGATAGTGCTTACGCCAAACGCATCGTGCAGCGCCTGCTGCGAAACGGAAATATTGACGCGGTCCAAGTAATTCACAAACACGCCAAACCCCAGCAACGAAGCAATCAGCCAGCGCCGCCGGGGAACCGGTGCATGTTCTGCGTTTAGATCAAGATGTGGTCGATCTGTGGTCAAATCATTGTCCGAGTTCGGGGGTACGGGAGTACGACAAAGACACAAGAGTCTATCTGTAACTAAACCAAAAGTGGTATTGTCTCCGCGTCGGAGGGAGTTGTGATGCGAGCGCGAGATAGGCTCGGCAATTTTCTGGCATTTTTGTTCTGGATGGTCGTGGTCATGCCCGGCGCTATTAAAGCGCAGAAGGCGGCCGAATCGAAGGTTGACCCGCCCCGTGCCGGGATAAATGGGGTAACTTCGCCAATATGCATTTATGGCCCGCTACCCGGTAACCG
>DASYJM010000241.1:0-41077 GCA_035996445.1 Candidatus Acidiferrum sp.
AGAATCGTTTTCCGAAACAGGATCCCACTATTCAAGAAACACTGACTGCACGGCGCGAATTGCTGGGCAAAAATCTAAGTATCTCCTACCAGAAACCGCTGAAAATCGTTCGCGGCTGGATGCAATATCTCTATGATGAAACCGGGCGCGCCTTTCTGGACTTTTATAACAACGTGCCGCTGGTGGGCCACAGTCACCCGCGAGTAGTGCAAGCCGTCCAGAAACAGATCGCATTACTCAATACCAATACGCGGTATGTGCACGACCTCGTGAACCGGTATGCCCAGCGCCTGACGCAACATCTGCCCGAACCGTTACGAGTGTGTTTTTTCGTCAATTCCGGCAGCGAAGCCAATGAGTTGGCTCTCAGACTCGCGCGTGCGCACGCGGGCCGCGAGCACATCATCGTACTCGAGCACGCTTACCATGGGAATACCACGACATTAATCGACATCAGCCCCTATAAATTTGACGGGCCAGGCGGCAGTGGCCGGAAACCGTGGGTTCACGTGGCGTGCCTGCCCGATGACTATCGCGGAAAACACCGTCGCGAGGATGCGCAAGCGGGAACAAAATACGCGGCTCACGTGGGCGAAATTCTGGACGCCATGCGCAAGCAAGGACAGGCGCCGGCCGCCTACATCGCAGAGACGCTTCCCAGCGTCGGTGGGCAAATTGTTTTCCCGCCATATTATCTGAGAGAGGTATACGCCTGCGTTCGTAAGGCTGGAGGGGTGTGCATCGCCGACGAAGTGCAAGTTGGTTTCGGCCGCTTGGGCACGCACTTCTGGGGCTTTGAAACGCAAAATGTGATTCCTGACATAGTTGTTCTGGGAAAGCCCATCGGCAACGGCTTTCCACTGGCTGCAGTAATCACTACGAGGGAAATCGCGCGCTCCTTCGACAATGGCATGGAATTTTTCAGCACCTTCGGCGGCAATCCAGTCGCCTGCGCCGCGGGGTTGGCGGTGCTAGAAGTAGTGGAGGAAGAAAATTTACAGGGACGCGCGCTTCGTGTTGGCAATTATCTGAAGGAATCGCTTGTCTCGCTTCAGGCGCAATATCCGATCACCGGCGATGTGCGCGGCTCGGGTTTATTCCTGGGTGTCGATCTGGTTTTGAATCCGGTCACGCGTTCCGCGGCAACTGCGCAAGCCGCCTACGTGGTGAATCGCCTTCGCGAGTACGGCATCCTCACCGGAAGGGACGGCCCCTTTAACAATGTCATCAAGCTCCGCCCGCCGCTGATTATTTCCGACCGCGACGTCGACATTTTCACGGAAATCCTTGGTGGGGTATTAGCCGAGGATCCCGCGCAGCCGGCTTAAGCTATCGGTACTATAATCTATTAGGTAGTTGAAAAACAGGTAATCAAGCGCATACGCTTAAACCGCGATGGAGCTAGACGCTTCCCTCTCCTGGCTCGCGCTGGCGCTGACTCCTGGCCTGGCGTGGCGCTGGTGCGCTCGTTTGTTGCGCAAAATTGGATCACCTGATCGCATCTTTCGCGCTTCACTCACGGAACTGGAGTCTTGCAGTCTGCCCGCGCCTGGGGCGCAAGCTATCCATAATAAGGATGCTTTCAAACGCGCGGAAAGGAACTCGAAGGAGCAGAGTTTAGCTGGGTCCTTAATAACCGCGCGCCTCGCCATGGAATTTGGCCGAGAAGTCTTGGGTGTTCCGGGCAATGTCACGCAAGCGGTTAGCTAGGCGCCTAATATACTAATCAAGCTAGGCGCCAAGCTGGTGGTCGACGCCGGGGACGTAATCGAGGAACTGCCTACGCCAGTGCGCGCGGCATTGGGTAAAGGCCGAGCGCCCCGAAGCCGAGCAACGTAATTTGCTGGCCTTTGGAGCTTTAGGAGCTTCGGAAAGAAAGCTCTACGAACTACTGGTAGATGAGGAAACTAGGCACATCGACGAACTGGCGGAAAACTCTGGCTTGAACTCTTCCGAGGTTCTAGCTACGCTTTTCGATCTGGAGATGAAAGGCGTGGTCCGGCAATTACCGGGCAACAATTCAGTAAAGTTATGTTGTAGCTGGATTTAGAAAGTAAATGAGGTTAGCAATTCGGCGCACGTCGCCGCGAAAAAAGCACCCGGATGCGCAATCTCAGCATCTGCTAAGGTAGCGAGAAGGACACACTCCCCTGCAGTCGACCCTTCCTGCGGAAGATTACGGAGTTACAAAGGCAACATGGCTCGTTCGCTTGTAATTGTGGAATCGCCGGCAAAGGCGAAAACGATCAATAAGTATTTAGGGCGGGAATACACCGTCAAGGCCTCCCTGGGTCACGTCTTGGATCTCCCTAAAAAGACGTTGGGCATACTTTTGCCCGGCGGCGAGAACGGAAACAAGAAAAAGAAAAAGCGCAAGACCAAGGCCAAAGCCAGCCAGAAAGTCATCGAAGAGAAGAAACCGCCAAAACCGGTAGTGGTTACCGCGGAAAACATTTTTGAGCCTACGCTGGAAGTTATTCCGGGCAAGGTTAAGGTAATCGCGGACCTGCGCAAGGCGGCCGAAAACGCTCCCAACGTTTATCTGGCCACTGACCCTGACCGCGAAGGCGAAGCCATCTCGCAACATCTTCTGGACACGCTGGCCACCAAGAAGTCGGATCGCGCCAAGTATCGTCGCGTGATGTTCAACGAAATTACGCCGAAGGCTATCAAGGCCGCTTTCGCCAAGGCGGGTGACGTGAATGGCGATTTGGTGGACGCGCAACAGGCACGGCGCGTTCTCGACCGCCTGGTGGGCTACAAAATTTCTCCCATACTTTGGAATAAAGTGCGCCGCGGCCTGTCTGCCGGCCGGGTACAAACGGTGGCGCTGCGGCTGATCGTGGAGCGCGAAGTTCAGATTCGCGAATTCGTGCCGCAGGAATATTGGAGCATCCACGCAATGTTGGATGCCGGCGAGCCGCCAATCTTCGAAGCTAAGCTTTTCAAACACCAAGGCGAGGACGTAGAAGTTTCAAATCAAGCAACGGCCGACAAAATCGTTGCTGCCGTTAGTGACGCGAAGTGGGAAGTTGCAAACGTCACGCAGAAAGAAAAGCGCCGCAACCCACCTCCGCCATTCACGACTTCGAAGTTGCAGCAGGCTGCTTACAACCGCTTGCGATACACCGCTAAACGCACCATGTCGCTGGCTCAGAAGCTCTACGAAGGAGTCGAGCTTGGCGAGGAAGGATCGGTCGCGCTGATCACTTATATGCGTACCGATTCCGTGAACGTTTCGGCGGATGCTCTCGCGCAAGTGCGGGAAATGATTCCCGAGCGGTTTGGTTCGAATTATCTGCCTGAAAAGCCCAATTACTACAAGTCCAAAAAAGACGCGCAGGAAGCGCACGAAGCGATTCGGCCCACGGACGCCATGCGCGCGCCTGAGGATGTTCGCAAATATCTAGAAGACGATCTTTTCAAGCTGTATCAATTGGTCTGGCAACGCTTCGTCGCATCGCAAATGCTGCCGGCGATCTTCGATCAAACCACGATTGACATAACGGCCGGTGATTACACTTTTCGCGCCAATGGTTCGGTACAGAAATTTGACGGTTACTTGCGCGTTTATCAAACGCCGGCAGCCATCGCCGACCGCGAGGAAGACGAGAAACCCGACGAAGGCGAAGGCAACGCTTTGCCTCGCGTTACGGAAGGGCAAATCCTGCGCCTCGACAAGATTCGCCCGGACCAGCACTTCACCGAACCTCCACCGCGTTACAATGACGCCACGCTGGTGAAAGATCTCGAAGAAAAGGGGATCGGTCGCCCGTCCACGTATGCCTCCATCATTTCCACGCTGGTGGATCGCGAATACGTAAAAAAAGATCAGGGCCGCTTTACTCCCACAATGCTGGGAGAGCGCGTCAGCGTGTTGTTGATCCGCAGCTTCGAAGACATTTTTGATGTCACCTTTACTGCGCGTCTCGAAGACGAACTGGACGAAATCGAAGAGGGTAAGCTTGGTTGGCGCACGGCTGTGGGTGAGTTCTGGGATAAGTTTGTAATTGACCTGGATAAAGCCGACGACCAGATGCTTTCCTACAAAGCCGGCATTCCTACCGGGAAAAAGTGCGAAAAGTGCGGTGAGGGCGAACTGCTGGAGCGCATCAGCCGTCACGGATTTTTCCTGGGTTGTTCGCGTTATCCCGACTGCGAATTTATTGAAGACCTATCGCCGGAACTTCCTCCAGGCGATGAAAACAAAATCGAGTACTGCGATAACTGCGGCAAGGAAATGGCTATCAAGCGTGGACGTTTTGGCGTGTTTCTGGCCTGCACCGGCTATCCCGATTGCAAAACTACGCGACGTCTGGTGGAAGGCACGCGAATCGCGCGCCAGCCGGATGAGCCGCTGGATGAAAAGTGCACCCTGTGCGATTCGGGTCTGGTAAAAAAACACGGCCGTTTCGGAGAATTTATCGGCTGCTCAAATTATCCGAAATGCAAATACACGCGTCCGATCACCATGGGCATCAAATGTCCCAAGTGCAACGAGGGAGAATTCGTTCGCCGCGGCAGTGCCGGAAAAGGTGGACGCGGCCGCCCGCGCGTTTTCTATGGCTGTTCGCGCTACCCCGATTGTGATTTCACCACTCCGCACATGCCCATCGCAGAACCCTGCCCCAAGTGTGGCGCTCCGTTCATCGTGGAAAAGCGCAGCAAAATCGGAACCGTGCGAACCTGTCTGAAAGAAGGCTGCGACTTTGAAGTTCTCGCTCCGGAAGCAGCGGTGCCTGTAGCCACGGAAGAGGCAGTTCCCGAACCGGCAAAAGTCTAAGTCTCCTCGTCAGTTCCATTCTGGGCATACCGCGTTCTGAACTCCTACGCACATCCAGATGTTTAGGTATGATTTTGCATGGAGTTCAGTCCGCCCGATGAAACAAGCAATCGAAAGTTATCTCGAATATCTTGTTTCGGTTAAAAATTCTTCACCGCATACCATCTCGAATTACGGTAATGATTTGCGCCAGTTCGTGACGTTTCTTACGCCACCCGGTATGTCACTTCCGGCGCTCAGCGCGATAAACCACGGAATCATTCGTGAATTTGTATCGCACCTACACGAGCAAGGCCTCGAAAAAACTTCCATTGCGCGCAAACTCGCGGCTTTGCGTTCGTTTTTCAAATACTGTGTGCGCGAAGGAATGTTAAACGAGAGTCCGGCACGCCTGGTGCCCACGCCGAAATTGCCGAAGCGCATCCCTTCGATTCTTTCCGCGGAAGAGATGAATAGTTTCCTGAATCACCTTGCGGAAATGGGCGGATCGCTGCCCAAGGGTAGAAACAAATCTAAAAAGGAATGGGTACCTGTAGACGCTCGGGCCCTACGAAACCAACCAAAGCTTCGCGAAGAAGGTTTGTTGCTGCGTCGCGATCGCGCTTTGCTGGAACTCCTTTATGCGGCAGGCTTGCGCGTCAGCGAATTGACGAGCCTGGATCTTGTTGATATTGAGCAGAAGGAGCGCGTGCTCCGCGTCACCGGCAAAGGCAACAAGGAACGCATCGTGCCGTACGGCACTAAGGCGCAGGAAGCTCTTGATAAATACTGGCCACTCCGCGCACAGCTTCTGCTGCAAACTTCCGGCGGCTACGCCAGCAGCACCGCCACTCCGTACAGCGAAGCGGTCTTTTTAAATTACGCCGGCCGGCGCCTTACGCAACGCTCCGTCGGGCGCATCGTCAAAAAATACGTGCGCCTGGTAAACATGAACTGGGATTTGCATCCGCATTCTCTGCGGCACGCCTTCGCCACGCACCTGCTCGCCGATGGCGCCGATCTGCGCGCTATTCAGGAATTGCTGGGGCACCAATCACTTTCCACCACTCAAAAATATACCCATGCGTCCATCCGCCAGCTCATGGACATCTACGACAAGTCGCACCCCCACGCTTAACGCGTACGCGTATCTGGCGTGGCGGCGCGCTTGCTGAATGAGCGCAATGTCGCAGCTTTACTAAACTTCGTTTTTTTCAAATTATTTCTTACCGCTCTGGTGTTGGGGTGAGATTTGCCTGGAGATGTTTCGAATAGTTTAAGCGCTTGATTAAAAGACAATTCGGCGTCCCGTTTTCGTCCCTCTGATTCGTGCAATATTCCCAGATTATTGATCGTAATCGCCAAATCAGGGTGCGTGGCGCCCAGTTCCCGGCGTTTCATTTCCAGCGTCGTCCGATAATACTTTGCTGCCCGGTTAGGGCGTCCTGTTTGCTGATATACCGCGGCAAGATTGTTTAAAATCAGCGCGATTTCCCAATGGTCCTATTCATGCGCCTTCATGGCGTGTGTTCCGTGGGTCATTGCGCCCCCGGCGCGTAATGCCGCCGCGACGACTACGGTCTCGGCAATTTCCTGATCTGATGCTCCCGCCGCGCGCGCCCGGTTCGAATGAATCTCGATACAATACGGGCATTGCGTGGTGAAGCCCACCCCCAGGGCAATCAGTTCCTTGTACTTTACGGGTATGGCACCCGCGGCCATGGCTGCTTTGTCAAAGGCCCAAAACGCTTTCATGCTTTCGGGGGCATTGGCGTCCAGCAGTTTTAGTTTGGCGAGATTTTTCATGTCGTACATGAGTTGGACCTCCGAGTCCTTACGCAATTTGATACGATGCGTGTTGGATGCATGAACGCTCCAGATTTTTACGGAACAAGCTGAGAATCGCGCGAATTATAACTGCACCACCCTTGGCAAAGCCATTTGTGATATCGCGCCCAGGAAGCTATGAGAGCCAAATTTACGGCATTGGTCAGTTTGCTGGGGACTCGATATTCTGCGGACGGCGTCCCATATCGAACAGGTGAACTCACCAGCAAGGGCGTATCATCAAGCAATGAAGCGAGAGCTACCTGTCACGAGTTGTACAGAGTGTGGCGCCGTTGGCTACAACATGAGGGTCGCAAACGGTCGTTGTTGCAAAACCATTGGCGAACGACGCTGCAGCGGAGTTAACGCAATTGCCGTCAAAAACCTTGATTGGATCGAATGTGTTCACTGTCAAGCAACCGGATATTACCGGAACAAGGAGTGCCCGAAATGCAAAGGCGCCGGGTATCTATTCGTGGGGCTTATAGGTAAAGATACGGTGGCTTAAATCCATGAGTTCGTTACCACGAACGCTTTAATTATTTACTGAAGACGTGGGAATGGTGGCGGAGGTCAGTTTTAGCTCGTTGACGGAATCGCCGTGCAAATCGTATAATCATAGTTTGTCTTTAGATGGCGGAGGCTTATGTACGCGGTAATCAAAACCGGGGGCAAGCAGTACCGTGTCGCGCCAGGCGATACTATTAGAATTGAACGAGTTAGCGGTGATGTTGGCGAAGTTGTGAATTTCGGATCGGTTCTGGCGGTGCACACGGAAGATAAAAAGGTGCTTTCCGGATCGGATGCTTCCAAAGCTACGGTCACCGGAAAAATCGTGCAACAGGGACGCTCCAAGAAAGTCACTGTGCTGAAATTTAAGAAGACCAATCAGTACAAGATTTCTCGCGGCCATCGCCAGAATTATACGGCGGTACAGGTCAGCGACATCTCGCTGTAGCTGGAAGTACAACTCTAAAATTTAAGCAAGTTTCCCAAAAAGGATTCCATCATGGCACATAAGAAAGGCGGCGGCTCCTCAACAAACGGCCGCGATTCACACGGTCAGCGGCTCGGCGTGAAGCGCTTCGGTGGAGAATTTGTCAACGCCGGAACTATCCTCATTCGCCAGCGCGGCACCAAGCATCAGGCCGGCGTCAATGTCGGACAAGGCAAGGACGACACGCTTTACGCACTGGTCACCGGCATCGTCAAGTTCCAGGATAAAGGCCGCAACGGGCGCTTTATCAGCGTGCAACCTGCCGACGAAGCAAAATCACCCGCGAAATCTGCGACGAACTGAACGGTATCGGCACCATGAATTCAGGCGGACTTCGGTCTGCGATTTTTTTGCGGTCCCGGTCATCCGGGACCGTTTTGTTTTTGCAACAATTCCTCCGCTAAGAGCTCAAAGGACGTTTCGTGTTCGCTGATGAAGCAAAAATATTCGTGAAGGGAGGCCACGGCGGCAACGGCTGCGTGGCGTTTCGTCGCGAAAAATATGTTCCGCGTGGCGGCCCTTCCGGCGGCGACGGCGGCCATGGCGCCAGTATTTATCTGGAAGCCAACATTAATGACAACACCCTGCTGCGTTACCGCTACAACCGTGAGTTCAAAGCAGACCGTGGCCGTCACGGCGAAGGTTCCAATTGCAGCGGGCAGTCCGGCGACGACATGGTGCTGCTCGTTCCAGTAGGGACAGTGGTATACGACGCGAAAACAAATGAGACCATCGCGGACTTGGCTACGCCTGGCCAGAGGGTGCTTGTCGCGCACGGCGGCCGGGGTGGCCGCGGCAATCAACATTTCGCCAAACCGTGGCACCAGGCTCCTCGCGAGCATGAAGAAGGCCAGGACGGCGAAGAGCGTCATCTGCGGTTGGAATTGAAATTACTCGCGGACGTTGGCTTGGTAGGATTCCCAAATGCCGGCAAGTCCACATTAATCTCAGTGATTTCCGCGGCGCGCCCTAAAATCGCGAATTATCCCTTCACCACGCTCGAGCCAAATCTCGGTGTAGTGAACGCCGACGGCGGTACCGGCGCGCACGGAACCGAACTAGGTCGCACGTTCGTGGTTGCCGACCTTCCTGGACTGATCGAGGGCGCGCACGAAGGCGCCGGACTGGGCATGCGCTTTCTTCGCCACGTTGAACGTACGCGGTTGCTCGTTCATCTGATCGACACCAGCGATTCGAACGAGGACGATCCGGTCCACTCTTATGAAGTTATTTCAGGTGAGCTGGCCGCTTTCAGCGAAACTCTTACGGAAAAGCCTTTGATCGTGGTGGCCACCAAGCTCGACGCTACTACCGACAGCACGCGCCTCGAAGCGCTGCGCGATTTTTGCCGGCGGGCGCATCTCGAATTCCATTCCATCTCCGCCGCTACCGGCGACGGTGTAAAAGAGCTGGTTCGCTCCATCGCCGACGCTTTGGACAAAATTCCCCGGCACGCGCCCGATACTGCCCATGCGCTTGACGCTACGGATGATCAAGTGTCTGATTCCTCGCCGGTCATTCCTGCTAGTGCTGGCGAGCACCAAGGGCATCTACCGCTATTAAGCCGCGACGAAAAATCATGAGAGAATTACAACATGGAGCCCAAACCGCAGTGCGGGCGGCAACTCTAATCCCGGAGAAGAATTGACCACCGCGCAAGCCCACCGCACCGCTGCAAAACATCATCCGCGTCGCATCGCTGTTTTCGGCGGGTCATTTGATCCCATCCACAATGGCCACCTGGCTATCGCTCGCGCAGCCGACCGGCGCTTTAATTTTGACGAAATTCATTTCATCGCGGCCAGCCGGCCGCCGCACAAACTCAAACAGCATCTCGCGCCTTTCCCACACCGCTTTGCGATGGTTTCGCTGGCTTGCACGGAACATCCTCACTTCGTTCCGTCGCTCGCCGAAGCTGGAGAGGATTTCAGCGGCAGCCAGCTGCACTATTCGGTCGACACCGTGCGCTATTTTCGGCACACCTACAATAGCGCCGGCGACCGGGTTTTTTTCATTATTGGTGCGGACGCCTTTCTGGACATCCCGATGTGGAAGGAATACGAAACGCTTCTGCGCTTGTGCGATTTCATCGTCGCCAATCGCCCGGGCATTCGGCAGGAAGCGCTGCGCCTGGTTATTCCTCCGGACTCGATTGCGCGCCCGGATGTGAAAAAAGAAACCGAAGCTGCTCATCCTTCGCAGGTGGTGGCGCACCTGCATCGCAGCACGGTATATCTTCTGGAAAACGTGAGCAGCGATATTTCCGCAACAGATATTCGCCGCCGCGCGAATCGCGGTCAATCCATTCACGGGCTTGTGGCTGGCCGTGTAGAGGAATACATTCTGAAACAAAGGTTATACCAGTGAAACTAGAATCCTTTCCAAAAGGTGTGCAACTGGCCGTTCATGCGGCACAGGAAAAAAAAGCCGGGGCAATTACGGTCCTCGATCTGAGCGGCTTGGGCGCGTTCACGGAGTACTTTGTCATTTGTACCGGCTTCAGCACCCCGCAGGTGCAGGCTATTTGCACTGAGGTCGAAGCGCAATTGTACAAACACGCGCACCGCTCGCCAGAGCATCGCGAAGGGCAGCGCTCCGCTGAATGGGCGCTCCTTGATTTTGGAGGCTTCGTCGTTCACGTGTTCAGCGAACAGGCGCGTCGCTATTACGATCTCGAGCGACTGTGGCGTTCCGCCCCGAAACTGGAAATCCCCGATTCCCCCGAAAGCCTGGGCCACGATAACGTGTCCCGCCGCAGCAGCGGAGACTCCGAACATTTCCCGGGCGAAGCAGTTTCCTGATGGCCTAATAAAAAATGCGCCTGCAGCTGGTTATGCTTGGCAAAACTCGGCGGCCGGAGCTTCGAACCAGCATCGACGATTACGTCAAACGCATCAGCCGTTATGCCCCCATCGAAGTTATCGAGCTGCGCGAATCGGAAGCGGCGCTAAAAAGGTTCGCCTTTGACCAACCGTCGACTGTTGTTTTGCTGGATGATGCGGGAAAAAGCTTGGACTCTAACGGCTTTGCCAAATGGCTTGGCGAGCATCGCGACCGCAGCACCCGCCAATTGATCTTCGTGTGCGGTGGAGCCGAGGGCTTTCCTGAAGACATTCGGCGCCAGGCTCACCAGCAGTTATCGCTTAGCACCATGACCTACTCGCACGAACTTGCGCGTGTTATGCTCGCAGAGCAGCTCTACCGTGCCTTTGCAATTCTCGCCGGCAGCGCCTACCCAAAGTAGTTTGTGCACCCGAAAGTAACTATGTCCATTCGCGTTATCGCCGACCTAAATCAGCCCTCAGCCACGATCGAAATCCCGCTCGACAAGCCCTTGCCCGATTACGATCTCGATCAGCTGGAGCAGCCGACTCCGCGCGACGTCGACTCTATCCTGGTTTCCCAGGGATTTCGCGATCTCGTCGACGACGCTCGCGGCGTTTTGATGGACCTGCTCGTTCATCCGCCTTTTCAGGCAGGCTCTCCCGAAAATGCAAAGCTCGATTTCACGCATTCAAAGCCTCCGGCGCTTGAACTTGTTCAATTAACTGGCGCGATTTGTCCTGGAGACGACGAAGTTTACCGTCCGGGCTTGTGGATTGTATTGTCTGACCCGCATGCAAAAACAAAAACCGCGATGCCTGCTTCCACGCAAGACCGCATCCATTGCATTGCCGGGGAACTTGTTAAGCGGCTGCAATTGGAATAGGCAAAGGCTTTTCATCTTCATTCCCTGTGTAGCTCTTGACGTTTCCTTGGGCAATCCGCACACTTCTTTGCGTTTCGACAATAACCCACACCAGTGGTTAGGACTCTAATGCCGGAAGAAAAGGGATTGCTCATCGTTTACACCGGGCCCGGCAAAGGTAAGACCACTTGCGCGTTGGGTACGGCCTTTCGCGCCGTAGGCCAGGGCATGCGCGTTTTGATGGTGCAATTCATTAAAGGTTCATGGCATTACGGTGAGCTGGACGCCGCCAAAATGTTGGGCGACGATAAATTTGAAATCCGGCCCATGGGGCGCGGTTTCGTGAAAATCGGAGGCGCGGAAACGGACCCTGCAGATATCAAGCTGGCGCAGGAATGCTGGCAGGCAGGCCGCGACGCAATTTACGGAGGGAAATACGATCTGGTGATCCTCGACGAAATCAATTACACCATCAGCTATAAAATGCTCGACGCCGGTGAAGTTGCTGAAGCATTGAAAAATCGCCCTGAGCGCGTCCACGTAATCTGCACCGGCAGAAATGCTCACCCTCAAATAACTGAGCTGGCGGACCTGGTCACCGAGATGCGCGAGGTGAAACACCCGTACACGAAGGGTATACTGGCGCAGCGGGGAATCGACTATTAGTCCGCATTGCTACTACCTATGACGTGGTTTAAGCGCGACAAAAAAGCCATCGAACAGAGCACTCCACCTGAAGAACGTCGGGTGCGCACGGAAGGTCTGTGGGTTAAGTGCGACTCTTGCCGCACTATCGTTTTCCGCAAAGACCTGGAAGAAAATCTTTTTGTCTGCCCCAAGTGCCAATTCCATTTCAAAATGGACGCCAAAAAACGCCTCGAAATGTTGCTCGATGGGCGTTACACGGAGCATGACGCGGGCATGACTTCCTCCGATCCGCTGAATTTCACCGACACCAAGCCGTACGCCACTCGCCTCAAAGAAGCTCGCAAAAAATTAGGAATGAACGACGCAATCATCACCGCGGAAGGCCAATTGAATGGCCGCCCGGTCGTTTGCTGTGCGATGGAATTTGGCTTCATCGGCGGTTCCATGGGCGCCGTCGTCGGAGAAAAGGTAACTCGCGGGATCGAGCTGGCCATCGAAACGCGTCAACCGTTTATTGCCGTGTCCTGCTCGGGCGGCGCACGCATGATGGAAGGAACGATCAGCTTGATGCAGCTCGCAAAAGTTTCCGCGGCGCTCGCCAAACTCGATGATGCCAGGCTGCCTTACATCTCCTTGCTCACGGATCCGACTACCGGCGGCGTTACCGCCAGCTTCGCCATGCTCGGTGATCTAAATATTGCCGAGCCCGGCGCCTTGATCGGTTTCGCCGGCCCACGGGTGATCGAACAAACCATCGGCCAGAAATTGCCCGAAGGCTTCCAGCGCTCGGAGTTTTTGCTGGAGCACGGCTTTCTGGATGCCATCGTGCCGCGCAAAGACCTGAAGTCCTTCATCGGCACTGCACTCGATCTCTTGCTGAACTGACTCCCGCAGAAAATGGATTACGCCGCCGCGGTAACTTACCTGCTTTCTCTTGGCCGGGAATTAGCCGCACCCACGCAAGCCGCCGCGGCCAAATTCAACCTGGAAAATATAACGGTCCTCGATGAACGCCTTGGTCAGCCCAGCCGCGCCTATCGCAGCGCTCATATCGCCGGGACGAATGGCAAAGGGTCGACTGCCGCCTTTCTGGAATCGATCCTGCGGCACGCTGGTCTGCGCACTGGGCTCAATACCTCTCCTCATCTGGAAAAAATAAACGAACGCATCCGTATCGATGGAAAAGAAATCAGCGACGAAGATTTCGCCGCGGTATTTACGCGCATCCGCAAGATGATCGAGCAGCTTCTTGCCGATGGCAGATTACGCGCTCACCCCACCTATTTCGAGTGCGTAACAGCCATGGCCATGGAACACTTCGCACGGCAACGAGTGGATTGTGCAGTTTTCGAAGTGGGGCTCGGGGGCCGTCTCGACGCCACAAATATTCTCGCGCCGGCAGTTACCATCATTACTCCTGTAGATTTTGACCACGAGAATTTCCTGGGTCACTCCTTGCATGAAATTGCCACGGAGAAGGCCGGCATTCTGAAACCGAACATACCCGCCATCGTCGCTCAACAGCTTCCAGAAGCCCGCGAAGTAATCCTCAAACGCGCCCAAGAGCTAGGCTGCCCGGTTATCGAAACGCATGTCGCGTATCGCATTACGGAAAGGACGGTCAGCTTACGGCAGGCGAGTTCAGAAGGTTTTCCAGTAGGTACCGTCAAAGCAACCATTGTAGAAGTCTCCTCCGGCTGGTCACTTGATATCTCCCCATCGTTAGCCGGGGATTTCCAGACGCAGAACGCGCTTAACGCTGTCGCAGCCGCACGCGTCATCGCCACGGGTGGCTTACCCGTTTCGGACCAAGCCATCGCCTCGGGCATCTCCAACACCGTGTGGCCCGGACGCCTTGAAAAACTGCAAGCGCATCCGGATGTCTATCTCGACGGCGCCCATAATCCCGCGGCTGCTCGCGAGTTGGCAGCATTTCTCGTCCAGAATTTTGCGTCACGCAAAATCTGGCTTATCTACGGAGCGCTGCGAGACAAATCCGTCGACGAAGTAGCCGGACAGCTGTTTCCGCTGGCCGCCGAAGTAGTCTTAACCGAGCCGCGCACGCCGAGAGCCATCTCTGCTTCACAATTGACCGAGATCGCCGGTTATCACGCGCACCACTCTGAAACCATCCCCGACGCCGAAAAAGCCTTGGACCACGTGTTAGTCAAGGCTCAGCCCGAGGATGCCATCTTCATCTGCGGCTCTCTCTATCTGGTTGGCCAGCTGCGCGCCTATTGGAAAAATCGAGGGCCAGTCGCCGCAAACCACAAAACACCGTAGAATATCCGCCTCATCGATTGGATCGTCTTTGAGCGGAACGCATTAGCGAGATGCCCTACAAGAAATCACCGTCGCGCGATAACGCCAATCATTTGCACGCCAATCCGCTCGTCGGCGTGATCATGGGTTCTTCGTCCGACTGGGAAACTCTGGAACCTGCCGCCAAAACTTTGTCGGATTTAGGCATTCCTCACGAAACAAAAGTCGTCTCCGCCCATCGCACTCCAGATCTGTTGTTCGAATACGCTTCCGCTGCCGAAGCGCGTGGGATAGAAGTAATCATCGCAGGAGCCGGAGGCGCCGCGCATCTTCCGGGCATGACTGCGTCGAAAACGGTTTTGCCCGTTTTAGGAGTTCCGGTAGAGTCCCAAGCTCTCAAAGGACTCGATTCTCTGCTTTCCATCGCCCAGATGCCCGGCGGAATTCCAGTGGGCACCTTGGCCGTCGGCAAATCGGGTGCCATCAACTCCGCGCTGCTCGCTGCAGCGATTCTAGGCATTAAATATCCCGCGATTCGAGAATCGCTACGCAAATTTCGCGAGACTCAAACCAAGCGTGTCCTGGAAGCCCCCAATCCCTCCGCACAAGCGCGATTCAAAAAAAACGACCGCCGCCCTCCCACTAGCAAGTCGAGGAAATCCTCGTGACCATTGGCATCCTGGGTGGCGGTCAACTTGGATACATGCTGGCGCTGGCCGGCTACCCACTGGGTTTGCGGTTCCGTTTTCTCGACCCCTCTCCGGAAGCGCCCGTGGGCCGCATAGCCCAACGCGTCACCGCCGATTTTGACGACGAAGCCGCGCTTGAAAAATTTGCCAGCGGGCTTGAACTTGTAACCTACGAATTCGAAAATGTTCCCGTTGCTGCCACCCGATTTCTCAGTGAACGCGTTCCGGTCTTTCCTCCGCCTGCCGCACTGGAGGTCGCGCAAGACCGCCTAAAGGAAAAAGCCTTGTTTCGCAAGCTGGGAATCGCCACTACCGCATTCGCGCCAGTCCATAATCTGAAATCGCTGGACACCGCAGTAGCCGCCATCGGTTTGCCGGCGGTACTCAAAACTTCTCACTTCGGTTACGACGGCAAGGGTCAATGGACATTAAGAACCACTAATGATGTCGCCAAGCTAAAAGACGAAATTACAGACACTTTCTCCAAAGCGCCGAACATGAACGGGACGCAAGCCTCGCAGTACGCAGCCCCGTTCATCCTGGAACGCTTCATTTCTTTCACGCGCGAACTTTCCATCCTCGGTGTGCGGGCCCGCAACGGGGACATCGTGTTCTACCCGCTGGTGCAAAATCGCCACCACGGCGGCATTTTGCGGCTTTCCATCGCACCCGCCCCATCGCTTGCCCCTGGTCTTCAGCGGGAAGCCGAAGATATCGCTCGCCGCATTCTTACCGAGCTCGACTATGCCGGCGTTTTGGCCATCGAATTTTTCGAATATCAGGGGCGCCTGGTGGCCAACGAAATGGCGCCCCGCGTACACAATTCCGGCCACTGGACGATCGAAGGCGCGGTAACCAGCCAGTTCGAAAATCACCTGCGTGCAGTTCTGGATATGCCGCTGGGCTCCACGAAGGTCTATGGATCTGCCGCCATGCTTAATCTTATTGGTGAAACGCCGGACAGCGCCGAGGTTCTTGCCATTCCCGGCGCGCACCTGCACCTCTACGGTAAATCGCCTCGCCCGGGCCGCAAGTTGGGCCACATCACGCTTTGGACCAGTTCCTTCGAGGAGCTTTCCGCCAGTCTTCGCGCTCTGCCGCCGTTCTTTCACCAACCCTCGTTTTGCCTCGATGAACCATACGCTCGCGCCTCTCACAACGAACAATCCCGCTTCGCCTAAGCCTTAAGCGCCCGGGTCCGATGTGGCTCCTAGTGGCCGGCCCCAGGCAGGTTGCTGCCCTTCTAGCGGGGATGCTAGGATTCATGAGTTCCATGACCCCCCAAAAACTGCAGCCCCCCCGTGTGGGGATTCCTTGGCGGACCTCTACGGAAGAGACGGCAGTCAATCTCGCCAAGACCAAGAACTATCAGGACGCCGTGCGTGCCGCAGGTGGTGAGCCTGTGCTGCTATCCCTGCAGCGTCCACAAGCGCTTCAGGAGCTATTACCAAGCCTCGATGCCTTCGTCTTGCCGGGAAGCCCTGCCGACGTCGCACCCGCCGAATATGGGGAGGTAAATCGCGGCAAGTCCGAGCCACCAGACGCCCCGCGAGAGAATACCGATCGCGCCATTTTGAAACACGCTTTCAGCGAAAAAAAACCGGTCTTGGCTATTTGCTACGGCTGCCAGCTCCTGAATGTTTATCTTGGCGGTACCCTGATTCAGGATCTGCGCGAGGAGACAGACACACCCATAGCGCACGCCAAGCACGACATTGTGCCAGAACCGGAGGCCGACCCGGTTCACGCCGCAACCTTTCAGGAGGCTAGCCGTATTGCCAAAATTGCCGGCACCGTGGAGGCGCCGGTGAATAGCTCACACCATCAGGCCGTGGAGCGCGTTGGAAAAGGTTTGCAAGTCACCGCGCATGCTCCCGACGGCACCATCGAGGCCGTCGAATGGACGGGCGATTCGAACTGGGTAGTCGGTGTGCAATGGCATCCCGAACGGATGTTCGGAGATGCGTTTTCTGAAAGGTTGTTTCGGGACTTTATTGCCGCGGCCAGTCAAGCTCGTAGCGCGGTGGAGCAAAAAGTTTAGCTGCGAAGATCCTGCAGAGTAAAACGCGTCCGCAGGTAAACAGAAGGCTTCCGGCCAAAAGTTTATGCGTACGCTTCAAAAACAGTTGGGGGACAGATGATTTCATTGGCGGGCAAGGCGGCACTGATTACCGGAGGTTCCAGAGGCATTGGCGCGGCGGCAGTAAAGCTCTTCGCCCAAGCCGGCGCGGACGTAGTTTTCAATTACTACAAATCTAAAGAACCCGCCACGCAAGTAGAGCAGGACGCCGCAAAGCACGGCACTCGCGTGGAAGCTTTCAAGGCCGATGTTGGCCGCCACGCGGACAACAAAAAGCTGGTGGACTTCGCTATATCCCGACTGGGGCGCCTGGACATCGTGGTTCCCAACGCCGGTGTCTGGAACAGCGATGATCTACCCATCGAGAAAATGACCGAAAGGCAATGGGACGACATGATTCGCGTGAATCTTACCAGCGTGTACTCCATCATTCATTTTTCGGTGCCGCACATGATCAAGCAAAAATCCGGCAAAATCATCCCCATCAGTTCCACGGCAGGGCAGCGCGGCGAATCGTTACACACCCATTACGGCGCATCCAAAGGCGGAATTATCAGCCTCACCAAAGGGCTGGCCTCGGAGCTCGCTCGCCATAACATTCTGGTTAATTCCGTTGCGCCCGGGTGGGTGGCCACGGACATGTCCAACGATGTCCTCAATTCGAAAGCAGGCCAAAAAATGGTTGCCGCCGCCATTCCACTTGGCCGCGCCGCTACTGCGGAAGAAATTGCCGGGCCCATTCTGTTTCTAGCCTCCGATCTGGCCAACTTCATGACCGGCGAGGTCATCAATGTAAATGGAGGATCAGTTTTGTGTGGCTGAAGTTCCCGAAAGTTTGGGCGCGATGGTCATGCGCGCTTGTTCTGGTGAGTGCCTCGTACGTTGCGAGCAATGGCACCATTGCGGCGATGCGTCCGGAGCAAAATCCGGATACCATGCTGCCCGAGCAGCGAGTCGCTAAGGCACGCGAAATTCTCAGCCAATTGACGGATGCTCTAGGCGGCCCGGCCTATCTCGAAGTTCGTGAGCGTGAATGCGACGGGCGCCGCGCGCAATTCGGGCACGCCGGCGAACTCATGGGCTTCATCGACATCAAGGACTATTGGCGTTACCCGGACAAACATCGCACCGACTACTCCAAAAAGGGCAATATCATCGACGCCTTCGACGGCAACCAGGGCTGGACCATGGATCGTGCCGGCGTCAGTGAAGAACCTGCCCGCGCGATCTCCGATTTCGCAGCGACGGTGAAATACAACGTGGATAATGTGCTGCGCGTCGGGCTTAAAGACCCAACTTTAAATCTGAATTATGCGGGACAAGGCATCGTCGATATGCGCCCAGTCGATTGGGTGGAAATTTCCGATGATCAACGCACCCTGCGACTGGGTGTCGACCGCTCCTCGCATTTATTGCTGCACAGCGTGATGACCTCCGTTGACGAAAACACTCAGGAACGCGCGCAGGAAACCACCATCTACACGAATTACCAGCGCAAGGGAGGGGTGATGGTCGCGCTGCAAATTTCCCGCGAGCGCAATGGCCAACGTTATTACCAAGCTTTCTACGACACCTGCACTTTTGATCCGCATCTTCCTGAAGACATGTTCAGCAAGGCCGCGCTCGAAAAGCGCTACGCCCAAGTCGGAAACAAAAAGGACAAAGAAAGATACAGGAACGCCAGAGACTGACGATCTGAAACCGTTCTTAGTCTTCCACGGTTGCCTCAGTTGTTGCTGGCCCGCCGCCTTTCCTTTCAGCGTTGACCGTCTTTTGTTAGTCTGAGCCTGCTGATGAAATTAACTCCCCGCCAGCAGCATTCCCTGCAATTAATTTGTGACACTTTCGCGCCCGCAGATGATGGCTGGCCAGCGGCTTCTGAACTAGGTGTTCCGCAAGCTATCGCCGATGCCATGGATTTCAATCCGCGTCGCGGCGACCATAAACAATTTCTGCAGCTCCTAAACTTCTGGGATTCGCAACTGCACAGTATGATTTCGCTCAAGCGCAGATCGCGCTTCTCGACGCTGACCGCGGAAGCCCGGATTCGCGTATTGCTCTCATGGGCCGAAAGCTCGCTGGGGCGCCGCCGCGCCGCGTTTCAGGCATTACGCAAAGCGGTGTCGTACCTTTACGTGATGTTGCCGCGCTTGCCGGACGCGCGCACCCCGGTCTGGGACAAAATTGGTTATCCAGGTCCTCCGAACCTCGGCGATCGCCGCCGGTCATCACATGCGTTGGCCACTCTCGTTCCTCATCAAGACACCAAACTATCCTGTGAAATTTGCATTATTGGATCCGGGGCCGGAGGCGGCACTGCGGCCGCTGTGCTCGCCGCCGCCGGAAACGACGTGATCATTCTCGAAGCCGGAGGATATTACGATGACGCCGACTTCGACGGCGCAGAACTTGCCGGCTACCAGCGCCTGTATACCGAGGGCGGTTCTGCGGCCACCGCCGATCACAGTGTCGGATTATTAGCGGGACAATGTCTGGGCGGCGGCACCGTCGTGAACTACACCACATCCTTCCGAACGCCCGACGATATCCGCGCGGAATGGGCAGCTAGTGGCGTGCCATGGTTCACGAGAAGCGAATACACTCGCAGCCTTGATGCCGTGTGCACCCGGCTCTCCGTAAACAACAACCACAATCGCATCTCCGCACGCGAGCAAATTCTGGATCGTGGTTTGCGCGCTCTGGGCTGGCACGTTGACGCTATGCCGCGCAACGTGGTGGGCTGCGACCAGGGAGAAATCTGCGGTTATTGCGGAGTCGGATGCGCCTTAGGCGCCAAACAATCGGTGACAAAAACGTGGATTACCGACGCACAAAAAAATCACGCCCGCATCATCACCGAAACACGCGCTCAGAAACTTCGCATTGAAGCCGGGCACGCCACCGGCGTCGAAGCCGTCTCGAAAAGTGGACATCGCGTTTCCATCACCTGTAAATCCGTGGTGGTAGCCTGCGGCGCCATTCATACAGCTGCGCTCCTGCGCCGTTCTGGCCTTCGCAACGAACATATCGGCAAGCACTTGCATTTACATCCGGTCTCCAATGTCATTGGTGTGTTTGACGAAGAAATTCGTCCCTGGGAAGGAACGATGCAGGCGATCTACTCCGACGAACATCGCTCTATGACCGGCAATTTTGGGGTGAAATATGAAACCACCGCGATGCAACCTGTAATAGCGATGGCCGCTCTACCGTGGCGCAATCCACAACAGCACCGCTCTTTTCTCGAGCAGCTTTCGAATACCGTAGGAATCGGCGTTCTTGTCCGCGATAAGGACGGCGGCCGCGTAACGACTGATCAGCAAGGCCACCCCATCGCGCACTATGCTCTTTCGCCATTCGACCGCGCGCACCTGCGGCAGGGATTTATCTCCGCGGCGCGCATCCTTGAAGCCGCCGGCGCCCGCCATATTTTTTCGCCGCACGCAAAATGGTGCGCTTACGAACCAGGCCGCAGCGGCTCGATAGATACTTTCACCCATGCTATGGATTCCGCAGGCTGGGAGTCCGGCCGGCTCGCGCTTTTTTCCTTCCACATCATGGGGACGGCCCGCCTCGGCAGTTCTCCCAAAACTTCCGCCACCAACCCCGACGGCGAAACGTGGGAAGTGCACAACCTTTTCGTGATGGATGGCTCCAGTTTTCCAAGCGCTTCTGGGGTCAACCCCATGATCAGCATCGAAGCCATCGCTCATCGCAACGCCTTAGCGCTAGCAGCGCGAACATAAAAGTTACAAGAACTCTCTCGTGCGGCGGGAAAAAATTTGGCGGACTTAGACGAATTTAGGGACCGGAAGGTGGTCAGCGGTATAATATTCCGATGCCTCATACCCAGGGAGACGCACTGATGCACGGAACCACCGTTCTGTGCGTGCGTAAGGACAGCAAAGTCGTGCTCATCGCTGATGGCCAGGTAACCATGGGCGATCACGTCATGAAACACACCGCTCGTAAAACGCGCCGGCTCTACAACGATAAAGTCATTGCCGGTTTCGCCGGATCGACCGCTGACGCCATCACGTTGTTCGAACGTTTCGAAAGCAAGCTCCAGGAACATTCCGGCAACTTGCAGAAATCCGCGGTCGAACTCGCCAAAGAATGGCGCAAGGATCGCGCCCTCCGCCATCTGGAAGCGTTGCTGATCGTTGCCGATAGCAAAGGCACTTTCATTTTGTCAGGCAACGGTGACGTCATTGAACCAGACGACGGAATTGTAGCCATCGGCTCCGGCGGCTCCTACGCGCTTGCCGCCGCACGTGCGTTAACAAAGCACTCCAAATTGAACGCCAAGGATTTGGCCATGGAAGCCATGCGCATCGCCAGCGAGATTTGCATCTACACCAATGCGAATTTTACTGTTGAGGAGATCTAGCCGCAGGTTTATCAACCGCAAAGGTTCGACAATGCATCCTATAGTCGGGCTTAAATTGCGGAATCGCATGCAACTATTTGAAAGCCGCGGTGTACTTATGGATTTAATTAGTTTAGAAGGATTCGATGCCGTCCAAAACCGATAAAGAAATTGTACTCACTCCCGGCGCCAACGGAACCGCGCCCACCGAAGAGGGAGAACTGCTGCCGGCCCTCGACGACATGACGCCGCGAGAAATTGTCGTGGAACTCGACAAATACATCGTCGGCCAGAACGCCGCAAAGCGTGCCGTGGCCGTGGCGTTGCGCAACCGTGTTCGCAGGCAAAAGCTCGCGCCTGAAATCGCTGAAGATATTCTGCCAAAAAATATTCTGATGATCGGTCCAACCGGGGTAGGCAAAACGGAAATTGCCCGCCGCCTGGCGCGGCTCGCGGGTTGTCCCTTCGTCAAGGTGGAAGCCTCCAAGTACACCGAGGTTGGCTACGTTGGTCGCGATGTGGAATCCATGGTTCGCGATCTGGTGGAGACTTCCATCGATATGATTCGCGAGGAAAAGCTTGACGAAGTCGCCGACCGCGCCGAACAAGCGGCCGAGGAGCGCGTCCTTGACCTACTGCTCCCGCCGTCGCCTGCACCCACAACGGGAGCCACTGAAGCGGACGTCACCGCGCAACGCGAACAAACCGACCGCACCCGCGAAAAATTGCGAGTGCAGCTTCGCGAAGGCAAGCTCGATCAGCGCATGGTAGACATTGAAGTCCGCGAACGCTCCATGCCTTCCTTCGAAATTATTTCCAATCAGGGTGTTGAAGAAATGGACGTCAATATTAAAGATGTCCTCTCCGGAATGTTTGGCCAGCAGAAGAAGAAACGCAAAATGTCCGTCGCCGATGCGTTCGAATACTTGATCCAGGAAGAGGAAAACAAGCTTCTCGATATGGATCAGGTCACTCGCACTGCAGTCGAGCGTGCCGAACAGATGGGCATCATTTTCATCGACGAGATTGATAAAGTTGCCGGCCGCGAATCGGGACATGGCCCCGATGTTTCACGCGAGGGCGTCCAGCGCGACATTCTGCCGATCATCGAAGGCACCACCGTCAATACTCGTTACGGAATGATTCGCACCGACCACATTCTCTTCATCGCTGCAGGCGCATTTCACGTCAGCAAGCCCTCCGACCTCATTCCGGAGCTTCAGGGCCGTTTGCCCATTCGTGTCGAACTGCAGTCTTTAAAAGAAGAAGATTTCATCCGCATCCTTACTGAACCCAAGAACGCATTGCTCAAGCAATCCGTCGCACTGCTCGAAACCGAAGGCGTAAAATTGGTCTTCACGGACGATGCCGTGGCCGCCATCGCCCGTTTTGCTACCAGCGTCAACGAACAAACGGAAAATATCGGCGCCCGCCGCCTGCACACCATTTTGGAAAAAGTTCTCGATGAACTTTCATTCGAAGCCCCTGATCTAAAGAAAAAGAACGTCAAGATCGATGCCGCCTACGTCACCAAACAACTCGCCGACATCGTCAAGAATCAGGATCTGAGCCGCTACATCCTGTAATCCCCATTACTCCGAAACGGAGAGCCCAATCGAGTGAGCATCCCGCCCGCGAAACTCCGACGGCAAGCCCACAAGAGTTTCGCGCCGAGCATTAAGTCGGTCAGCATCTGGGTTAGTTTTGTTTTGCTGGTCGTGGCTGGCTGCGGCGCTCCCGGCGAGCCCGTCCCGCCAACGCCTCCGGTGGCCGTCGCCATCAGCGACCTAACCGCGCATCAGGTTGGGGATGGCGTGCAACTCACATTTACGATGCCCGGCAGATCGATCACCGGCGATCGCCTGCTCTCTACTCCCGCAGTCGAAGTTCTTCGCGGCACAACAAAACCGGACGGGTCGCCCGATTTAAAATCATTGCGCGTAGTCGACGTCATTCCTGGTGCTATGGCCGAAAAATATTTTGTCGGCGACAAAGTCCAATTCACCGATCCATTGACGCCCGAAGAAACGAAAGTCCAAGAGGGCAAGATCGCGATCTACACCGTGCGAACACGTCTGTCACAAAAACGCGCCTCCGCCAATTCCAATATTGTTACCTTGCGCCTCTTTTCGCCACCCGCGCGCGTCGATTCGGTCGAAGCTCGCGTCACCGAACCTGCCGTCGAACTCAGTTGGGCTCCGGTGAATCGCACGTCCGCTGGCGATCCGCTCCCCGTGTCCGCCCATTACAATATTTATCGTGCAGAGCTGGACGCCGCCCCCACGAATCTCGCCAACCCCGACGTTTCGCAACTGAATTTAAACGGGAACCTCCAGCTCCTGTCCTCACAGCCGAAACAAACCTACAGCGATAAATCCTTCGAATTCGGCAAGACCTACGTTTACATAGTCCGCAGCGCGATAGACCGAAATAACACGCCACTGGAATCGGCCGACTCTACGCCTGCCTTCGTCACGCCTCGCGATACATTCCCGCCTGCCGCCCCGCAAGCCATTTCCGCCGCCGTATTGCCCGGCGAAACGGATAACGCCCCGGTCGTCGACCTCTCGTGGTCCATCAACGTAGAACCGGACTTTGCCGGCTGTCGCGTTTACAGGAGTGAACAGCCAGACACAAAAGGTCAACTTCTGACAACGGAGTTGTTGCTCACGCCCGCTTATCGTGATACGTCTGTACAGCCCGCGCGCCGCTACTGGTATGTGGTGACAGCAGTGGACCATGCGGGGAATGAAAGTGCGCCAAGTCCCCCGGCCCTCGTAGAAATAGCGCAACCATTGCAATAATTTCGGGTTCTAACTTATTCGGAGCCGTTAACTATGTTGGCTCGCCCGCAAACTCAAGTGCCGCAACAGTTCCACGCGTTCAGGAACTCCGCAGTGCGCATTGGCCTGCTCGCAGGTGCGGGCCTGTCGCTGGCTTTTTCTGGTTGGATCTATCTGGCCAATCGTGTCCCGATTTTTGACCGCATTTCCATAGAGCGCAATCTTGCGGCTGCGGCCATTCTGGGAGTGCTCGCGTTTATCCCGGTGTTAAGTTTCTTCCGCGAACCGGCGGGCCTGCTCATCTCCAGTCTCATTTCCTGGAGCATGCTGACCGTCACCTACTGGATGCTGGGTATGTTTTTCTCCGCTTTGCGCGACTGGTACAGCACCTTCGAAGTCTTCACTCTCGGTGCGGTTTTGTATTTGATCGCCGCGACGGTTTCCTGGATTGGAAGGTGCATCTGGAAAGCACGCTCTGCCCACTTCGAACACCCGCACAACCGCGCACATCACCGCGCCAGCTAACCACCCGGGCCATGGTGAGCCCTCCACACGCCGGGACGATGTAATTTTCCAAACTTCGCCTTAAAAATTACCCCAGTTGGTCTGTTGCGCAATCCAGCGCATGCTCCTCAGGCGCAACTTCACGGGCATGTTGATTCCGGTAAACTACGCTGCGTGGGGTGTCCCGGGCCGTAAGGCTTGTCGCTGTCTCACGATTGTTGACTGCCGCACAGGGTTCCCAAGCGGATATCCACGAACGTTTTTTGGAATCGGAGCCTGAACGTTGAATTTTCTATTCCTTGATCTGAATATTCTGCTGGCCATGGCGGCTGCTGCGGTAGTTGCCATAGCAATGATCGGGTACGCGTTTCATCGCCCCGCGGAAACTTCCGAGGCCATGGAGCGCAAGCGTCGCCTGCATCTGAACCAGATCGGACGAATCGCCGAAGGCCAGATAGTGGAATTCGGCGAACATCCCCCCGAGCCGTTCGCGAAACCGAAAACATTGTTCGGGTCCGGCTCCCTGCCGGAGCCCGACAAGCAATTGCGTCAGTTGGTTTCTTACAGCTACGCGATTTCTGGCGTCACCTATCACACGGCACAGGATATTACTGGTCTCGAGGGCCAGATTCGTTTCGAACGCCTGGTGGCCGGACAACCCGCCAGCGTTAAGTACGATCCCTCAAATCCCAGCGATTCCATTCTCGTGGCAGACGACTGGTCCGGTCTGCGCTGACGCCCACCCTACGTGTGTTGCTAAATTTGTCGCTCGATGTTTATCGCCTGAGCCTCAAAACAGCCACTTGAGTTATTCTTGTCCGCGTGACTCCTGACTCCAATCCTTTGTCATGAAGATGATTTTCGCTTCAATTTTCACCACTATCCTCATCGTAGCCATGAGTCTTGGCGCCATGTTCATCCTGGTGGAGACCACCATTTACGTGACCGCTATTCAATCCACCGCGCAGCGCGCAGCAGCCATCGTAGCCGAACTGTTCCTGGGTGTTGTACTGCTGCTAGGAACTGTCTGGCTGGCCACGCATCTCGCTGTTCGCATTTTTGCCAAAAAAGACGCACTCGCGGGAGGGCCGCTTGTCTGAGAAGAAAAAGACCCTTTCCGCTTCCACGGCGAATCACCACGATCGCATGGAAGAGTTGCGTAAGTTATCCGCGGAAGCCGAAGTCGGCGGCGGCCTTGAGCGGCGCGAGAAGGAACACAAAGCCGGCAAGCTTACGGCCCGCGAACGCATCCACCTGCTGCTGGATGAAAATAGTTTTGAGGAACTGGACAAGTTCGTCCGCCACAATTGTGTCGATTTCGGAATGGAAACTCAGCGCCCGCCCGGCGATGGCTTTATCACTGGATTCGGGCGTATCGATGGCCGCCTCGTTTACGTTTTCGCCCAGGATTTCACCGTTTTCGGCGGCTCACTCTCCGAAGCCAACGCACGAAAGATTTGTAAAATCATGGATTTAGCCATGCGCGTAGGCGCGCCCCTTATAGGGCTCAATGATTCCGGCGGCGCGCGCATTCAGGAAGGTGTAGCTTCGCTCGCCGGTTACGCCGATATTTTCCTTCGCAACACTTTAGCCAGCGGGGTGATCCCGCAGATCAGCGCGATTATGGGCCCTTGCGCCGGCGGCGCCGTATATTCCCCCGCGATCACCGACTTTATTTTCATGACCCGCGAGACTTCTTACATGTTCGTCACCGGTCCTGACGTAATCAAGACCGTCACCCACGAAGAAGTCACCAAGCAGGAGCTCGGTGGCGCGATGACTCACAATGAAAAGAGTGGCGTCGCCCACTTTGTTGCCCGCGATGACGCGGATTGCCTGGCCATGATCCGGGAGCTGATGAGTTTCTTGCCTTCGAACAATCTCGAGGACGCTCCACGCCGTGCTACGTTCGATAGCCCCAGCCGCCGTGACGAATCGCTGAACACACTGGTGCCTAACGATGCTCAGCAGCCTTACGACATTAAAGATGCGATTCACGCGATCGTGGACGACGGCTATTTTTTTGAGGTGCACGAACATTTCGCCAAGAATCTTGTTGTCGGCTTCGCCAGGCTGGATGGACGCCCCGCTGGCTTCGTCGCCAATCAACCTTCGTTTCTCGCGGGCGTGCTCGATATCAGCGCTTCCGTAAAGGGCGCCCGCTTCGTGCGCTTCTGTGATGCCTTCAACATGCCGCTCATTACTTTTGAGGACGTGCCAGGTTTCCTCCCCGGGACGCAGCAGGAATTCGGCGGCATCATTCGCCACGGCGCCAAGCTCTTATTCGCATTTGCCGAAGCTACTGTTCCAAAAATCACCGTGATTACCCGCAAAGCTTACGGTGGAGCTTACTGCGTGATGGCCAGTAAACACCTGCGCACCGATGCAAACTTCGCGTGGCCCACCGCTGAAATCGCGGTCATGGGCCCCGAAAGCGCCGTAAACATCGTCTATAAACGTGAATTGGATAAGGCTCCGGAATCAAATCGCGAGTTATTGCGCCAGGAAAAAATCGACGAATTCAGGGAGCGCTTTGCCAACCCCTTTGTCGCTGCCGAGCGCGGCTACATTGATGCGGTCATCGAGCCCGCCGACACCAGGACACGGATTATCACCGCTTTGCGAGCATTGGAAAATAAGCGCGATACCAATCCGCGTAAGAAACACGGCAACATCCCGCTGTAATTAAGCCCTGGTCGTTGCCACCGAGGGCAAGCCTGATTTAGAAATTGGTCCGTTATTTCAGAAGATATTCCTCTAGAAATTCAACCATCGTATAAAACTGAAAATCTTGATTCTGCTTCTTGTGAAAGCCGTGTCCTTCGTCTTTCGCCATCAAGTACCACACCGGTGTCCCCTGCTTTTGCAACGCCCCGACGATTTGTTCTGACTCCGTCACCGGCACGCGCGGATCGTTTTTCCCAGCGACGACCAGCATGGGCTTCTTGATTTTCTCGATGTTATTCATGGGCGCAATTTTTTCGAGAAAGTCATGCATTTGGGGGTCGCGCTCATCGCCGTATTCCACACGGCGTAAATCTCGCCGGTAGCCTTCGGTGTGCTCCAAAAAGGTAACCAGGTTGGACATACCCACGACGTCTACCGAGCACCGTATGCGGTCGCTATAAAAAGTGGAAACCGCCAGCGTCATGTGCCCGCCGTAGCTGCCGCCCGTGACCGCGATTCTGTCGGCGTCGAGATCCGCTCTGGTCCCCACCCAGTCGAACAGCGCGTTGATATCCTTGTACGTGTCCTCGCGCTTGAATCCGTTATCCATCAGCGAAAAAGTCTTGCCGTATCCCGTTGACCCTCTTACGTTCGGATAAATCAAGGCAATGCCCAGTTCATTCAAATAATAATTTGCGCGCCCCAGAAAAATTGGTTGCGACTGCCCTTCCGGCCCGCCATGAATCACCACCAGCACGGGTCTTTTGCCGATAAACTTCGCGGGAGGTTTGTACAAGAACCCAGAAATCATTTTTCCATCGAAGCTTTTCCAGCGTACCAGCTCAGCCGCCGGAAATGCATCGGTCTTAACCGCCGTTTCGCTCACCGTCCAGCGCTCCAGTTTGCCAGTCGTGACATCCAGCGAATAGCAATCTCCGGCACCCTGGGCATTGGCAACTGAAAAGGCCAAATCATGCCCGTCGCGGTGCCAACGTAGCCCCTGCATCACCCCAGCAGGCAGTTTTGGCAATTTCACTTCTTTCTGCGTCGCCGTGTCCGTCACGTGCACAACACTGAGGCCTTCTTCATTGGTGATAAAAGCTAACCGCTTTCCGTCGTGTGAAAGGTCAAAGGACTCCACATCCCAGGGAATCTCGGTCGTCAAAAATTTCGGATTCTTTCCAGACATGTCCAGCAAGGCCAGTCGCTGAAATTCCGAGCCCTGATCGGTAGTTACATAAATTCCTTTGCCATCTTTGCTGAAGCGCGCCGAGGCGTAGGAAACTTTGTCCTTGGCGTCGCGAGGTGTTATGGCGATCTTTTCTCCAGTCGAGGTATTCACCACCCACAGATGTGTTTCGTTGATGGAAATCTGTTCTTGCAGCAAAATATTTTTATCGTCGGGAGACCAGTCGATGGGTTCCCATCCGCCGCCTTTTAGCTGGGTTAACAAATGATCGGTCTTCGGATCGGCCGGATTCATCACCCATAAATCCGTATCCTGGCCGGTGCGCCTCGTGGAAACGTAGGCAATTTGGTCACCACCTGAAGACCACGAGCCCAGCAGATTCCGCGATTTGCCATCCGTCAACAGCGTCGCGTTCGCGGTATCCATATCGTAGCGGTAGAGTTGATACCATTCCCCGCCGCCAATATCTTTTACAAAAACAAAATAGTCGCCGCCGTTGGGGTGAAACTGCGCATCTGCTATCGAATCGGGATAAAACGTTAATTGCTGCCGTTCGCCTCCGGGCATCTTCACCAAATGCACTTGCGGCGTGTCCGCAAAACGCGTGCGGATCAACATCTCGCGTCGTATAGGATGCCAATCCGAAACTAACGCGAAACGGTAAGAGCCGTAGCGGCCTGCTGTTTCTGCCAGCGAAGCTGGGATTTTGGGCACGCCATCGACCACCAGGTTCTCTGCGGGAGCGATCACCGCCGCGTCCTGTGCGCGTAGCTCCGCAAACACAACAAATAGAACGGCGGCCAACATCGTCAGAATCCGCTTGCTCACCCCTGCCTCCTTTACATCGACCGGTCTAGGAACGATTGGACACCTTACTCCAACGCCGGCCTTTGGCCAAGCGCACCGCGTGTTAAAATTTCGCCGAACCATCACCAGCGATGTTCAGGAAAATTCTGATTGCCAATCGCGGAGAGATTGCCGTGCGCATCCTGCGCGCTTGCCGCGAGCTGGGCATCCGCTCTGCTGCAGTATTCAGCGAAGTCGATCGTAAATCTCTACATGTACGACTGGCCGATGAAGCTTACCCGATAGGTCCCGCACCGTCAGTCGATAGCTATCTGCGTATCGATAAGTTGATGGACGTCGCCCGCCGCGCGGGCTGCGACGCCTTGCATCCTGGTTACGGCTTCCTCGCCGAAAATCCCGCACTCCCTCGCGCGTGCGCAGACGCCGGAGTGACCTTCATTGGGCCCTCTGCGGAAGCTATGGAAGCGCTAGGCTCCAAAACTGCCGGCCGCCAGCTGGCCCGACGCTCCGATGTGCCGAGCGTCCCCGGCACCAACGATCCCATAGAAACTCTCCAGCAGGCTCAAGCCTTAATCGAAAACATTGGCTTGCCCGTGCTGCTTAAGGCCGTCGCCGGTGGTGGCGGAAAAGGCATGCGGGTTGTAAACCGCCTTAGCGATCTGGCAGCCGCTTTTCGCGATGCGTCCTCTGAAGCCCAGAACAGTTTTGGCGACGGGCGCATTTATCTTGAAAAATATTTGCTCAAGCCGCGCCACGTGGAAATCCAAATTCTCGCCGATTCTCACGGCCGCGTCGTTTCGCTCGGCGAACGCGAATGCTCTGTGCAGCGCCGCCATCAAAAAGTCATTGAAGAAGCTCCTTCGCCGATCATGACTCCTGACCTGCGCAGAAAAATGGGAGACGCCGCGGTGCGCCTGGCGCGCGCCGGTGGTTACACCAATGCAGGCACCGTGGAGTTTCTCGTCGATGCCAATCTCGATTTTTATTTTCTGGAAGTAAACACCCGCTTGCAGGTCGAGCATCCCGTCACCGAACAGGTTACCGGACTGGATCTCGTCAAATTGCAAATCGCCATCGCCGCCGGACATCGCCTGCCATTCGCGTGGGAGACCATCACGCCGCGCGGCCACGCCATGGAAGTTCGCCTGTATGCCGAAGACCCGCAGAATAATTTCTTTCCCTCACCGGGAAAAATTCTTTCTCGCCATGCGCCCAGCGGCCCGGGCATTCGCCTCGACGAAGGCGTCTATGAAGGCTGGACCGTTCCGAATGACTACGATCCGTTGCTCAGCAAACTGATCGCCTGGGGCAATAGCCGTGAAGAAACCATTGCGCGCCTGCGCCGTTCCCTCGAGGAATACACCGTTACCGGCATTAAAACCAACGCCGCTTTATTCCGCCGCATTCTCGCTGAGCCGGAATTTGTTCGCGGCGAAATCCACACCACCTGGCTTGAAGAATTGCTGCTGCGCAAAAATCGTTCGACTCCTGTCGAGCAAGGCAGCGAAGACGCTGCCGCCATCGGCGCCGCGGTTTGGCAGGCCATGCAAAACGCGGCCGCTTCGCCGACACCATCCTCAGCCACTGGCGAAGAAGCACCTTCGCGATGGAAGAATGAGGGTCGCAAGCAGCAACTGGACCGCACGCCATGAGATTCGAAGTGCAATTGGTGTCTCCAACTGGAAAGAGAACTCACACCGTTGACCTTGAACGCCTGGGCGACCAGTGGCGCATTATTCTGGATGGTGAGCCGGTCGATGCCGACGTTGTAGAGATCGCTCAAAACACTCTCTCAATTATCATTCGCGGCGAATCGCACGAAATTCGCGTTGCCCGCTCTTCCGAAGGACTGCTAAGCATTCAAACTGGCCTCCGTGAATTTACCGCCGAGGTTACTGACCAGCGTTCATGGCGCGGGCGCCGTCTCGGCCATGTAGAAGTGGAAGGACGCCAGCAGATCACTGCGCCGATGGCCGGCAAGGTAGTTCGGCTGTTGGTGAAATCCGGTGAAACAGTGGAAGTTGGGCAGGGCCTTGTGGTCGTCGAAGCCATGAAAATGCAAAACGAGATTCGCTCCACAAAATCAGGCACCGTCGAACGCTTACTCGCGCAGGAAGGCCAACCCGTAAACGCGGGAGAAGTCTTAGCCTGGATTAGTTAGAGGGCATCTTGGCTCACTGGGAGACCGCCTCAGCGGTCACTTTGTGGCGCCAAGCGAACATCCGCAACAACCGTCGCCGCGTGTAGGCTCCGCCAAGCAGTTTCCCAAACCCGCCTAATGGGAACTCATACTCCACGCGATCTTCCAGCCAACTCTTGTTTTGCCCATCAGGGATGAATAGATGGGTATGTTCCCAGCGACGAAAGGGCCCGGCGATCATGACATCGCGAAACGTGCGTCCCGGTTCGCACGCAGTGTGCTCGGCCGTCCAGGTTTGGGAGAATGGACCCACGCGAAGGCGAATCTTCACTCGCGACCCTGGTTGTTCGATGGAGCCGCTGCGTTCAATCACGTGGGCATTTTCCCAGGGAGGAGTGAGCCGCGAAAGCGCGTCAGACTTGGCGTGAAAAGCGTAAACAAGTTCCGCGGAAGCGGGCATCGGACTTCGATAAACAAACAGTTCACTCACAAGCAATGATAACCGGATATGGATTTAAGCCGGGGCTAACGATCAGCGACGCGATAATTTTGCAGCACCGTGGCTGGAGCGTTCCAGCGCTTCGGACTGCAGAAATTGTTTTGCTCCGGAATCATCTTTCAAGTACGCGTCCCACAAAGCTAGCGAAGCGGAATTGGTGTACCCCAGAATTGCCGCAGCTTGTGAAGAGCGAGCGGAGTTTACGGTTTCTGCGGTGATGAAAGACATGTGACTTGCGCCCTGAATGAACACTTCATATTTATCGCCGGGCTGGCTGCGTTCGAATGGGATTTTGTGCCACGCTGCGTTTGCCAGAGGCCCTAAGTTGTCGAGTGAGCCGGTTATCCCCATAAAGGGCAAAGAAATGTTGCCGAACGAGTGTGCGTTCAAGCCGAACTGTCCCGGGCCCTGCGGCGAGAGACAGAGAATTGCCTTCACACGAGGATCGTAAAAGTTTTGACCAGTATGCCCGGGAAGATTGACCAACGCTCCGGCGATAGCTTCCGCGGTGTAAGAACCCATGGAGTGGCCGGCTACCCCTACGCGGGTAGTATCAATTTTCGCGTTGAGGCCCGCGACTCGTTTCTGCAAACCACCGAGCGAATCCAAAAGGAAGGAAATATCTCGCGGGCGGCTTTCCCACAGCGCGGGATTCTTCAGCGCTTCGCGGGCAGCTTGATGGAAGCGTGCATTCTCGTCGCCGCTACTGCGCCGTTGCGCGACGGAATCTTCGTGGACAGGCTGAAGCGTAACGTAGCCGTAAGTTGCCCAGTGGCGTGTCAGCGATTCGCAGCAAGTGTCGGATCCACCGGCGCCATGGGAAAAAACGATGACTGGATATTTGCCGGCCATCACCGGGTAGAAGATTCGAACGCGCACATCCTTGTTACGCTTCTCGTCATGCAGCGCCAGGCTTGCAACTTCGTTTACCGCGAAAGGTCCGGTTTCGAGCTTGTAACCCTCGGGCGCTTCATCGTTCAACGATGGCAGCGCGGGAGGCGAGGATTCTTTAGCGGAAGGTGGCGGTGCCGTAGCGACCGTGGATTTCCCAGCAGCAGAATTCGGGAGCGAAAATCCGGCGCCGCCGGACTGCCAGGTGATCACTAAGGCGGCCACAATACTCAGAACGGAAATAATCACGATATTGGTGAGCAGCGTTTTGCGGCGGCGCCTCCGCAGCAGATCGCGCTGACTTGAACCGGGATTTTTTCTTAGTGCTTTGAATATTGACATGCCTGCTTGAAGCACCTATGTACTTCTCAAAACCGATATGGCCATCAAAGTTGCACCGGACTTCAGGTCAACGAGGATGTATTGCCACGTTCGAACCTAACTGGCAACGATGGGCTAGCGCCTTAGGGCAAAATGAAACAACAACTCAATTTTTGCTGGGGTCAGGGCGGACGGGGTTTCCTGCAGCCAAATCCAGTATATCAGGGCAAGCGCGAAGAACGCTCGCCGCGTCGCTAGCCCAAGCCTAAAAGGTTAGCGCCGCCTGCTTGGCCGCCGTGTACTTTTGAACGTAATTCTGCACCGAAAACTTGCGGCCGTCCGTGTTAGCCATGTTCAGGATAACGAAGGATCGTCCTCGGGAGGATACCCGGAGTCCTTGACATTTACTGGAAGCAAGTTATCGTCGGCGTCTGGCCGTAACAGGAGATAAGCGTGACGCGCAGGACGATTGGATTATTTCTGTTGGCATGCATGTCTGTGGCGCAGGCCTACGGACAAGCCCAGAAGGTTGAAAAGAAAGCGCCTGAAGCAAAGACCCCTGAAACAAGGACGGTGGTGTTGAAGGCGGCGAGGCTGTTCGACGGCAAGAGCAATTCCTTGACGACCCCAGGCTTGGTGATTGTGACCGGCGGAAACATTACCGCCACTGGTGCGAATGCCACCGTGCCGGCCGGAGCGGAAGTAATCGACCTGGGAGATGCGACACTTTTACCGGGATTTATCGATGCGCATACACATCTGACTATGATGTACACCACCGACTATAAGCAGGCCGCGCTGGACGACCTACAAAAAACTATTGCCGAGCAAACATTGGATTCTATCGCCAACGCGAAACTTACGTTGATGGCTGGATTTACGACCGTGCGCGACGTCGGCTCTCACGACTTCATTGATGTCGGACTGCGCAATGCCATTCGCAATGGCAAAGTGCCGGGTCCGCGCATGCTCGTCTCTGTGCATGCAATCGGAACCACGGGAGGCCACTGCGACGAAACGGGCTATCGCTCCGGCGTGTTTGGAAAGGAAACCGGACCGGAGCAAGGAGTGGCTAATGGGCCGGACCAAATGCGTTACGCAGTGCGCCTGGCGCACAAATATGGCGCTGACATTATTAAAACGTGCGCTTCGGGCGGGGTGCTTTCTCTGGCCGACGATGTGGACACGCCCCAACTGACGCAGGAGGAATTGAATGCGCTGATCGACGAAGCGCACGCGCTGAAAAGAAAAGTAGCCGCGCACGCTCATGGAGCGGAAGCAGCCAAGCGGGCCGTCCGCGCTGGCGTGGATTCCATTGAGCATGGATCGTTCCTCGATGATGAAGCGCTGGACATGATGAAACAGCACGGCACCTATTATGTGCCCACGCTGATGGCCCCGCAGGGATTGGTGGAACAGATGCAAGCGGGAATGTATATTCCTCCCGCGATTCAGGCCAAAGCCGAGCAGGCGATCACCTCTGCGCATAAAACATTCCAAAAAGCCCTCGCTAAGAACATTAGAATTGGACTGGGCACGGATGCGGCGGTTTATCCGCACGGGCGCAATGGCGAAGAGTTTCATCAGATGGTAGATCTGGGTATGAAGCCCGTCGACGCGTTAAGAGCGGGAACCTCGGTGGACGCCGAGTTGCTGGGACTGCATGACAAGATTGGTACCCTGGAAGCCGGCAAATCCGCCGATATCGTTGCTGTTCCTGGTAATCCGCTGCAGGATATACGGCAGACGGAACATGTGCTTTTCGTGATGAAAGAAGGCGTTATTTATAAGAACGACAGGTCAGAAACACGCTGACTTAATCGCGTCGCGTGTGTTGATTACCAGTACTTCAACTAAAATAATGAATCTCGCATGACGGGTTCTTCCGAAGAAACTAGCGCTTCAAATTTAACTGCAACTGGCAAGCGAGTCTGGCTGCTTGCATTGGTGCTTTCACTAGCCACTGCTCTGCTGATTATTTCCCTGTTTTTTTGGTTGGGAAACGCTTCCGGTCACGACTTCTCGTTCCACGTAGCTTCTTGGATGGATGCGGCGACTCAGTGGCGCGACGGAATCCTGTTGCCACGATGGACTGATGGCGCTAATCACGGATTCGGCGAGCCACGATTTATTTTTTACCCACCAATTTCCTGGATGCTCGGGGCCGCGCTTGGATTAGTGATGCCGTGGATTTTCGTGCCGGCCGTTTTCATCGTTTTAACGCAGACCCTCGCGGGGATGTGCGCCTTTGCACTGGGACGGCGGTTGTTCCCGCAACGTGGAGCATTGGTGTGCGCGGTTTGTTACGCGGCGAATCCTTACGCGCTACTCATCGTGTACATGCGCAGCGATTTTGCGGAGCAACTCGCACTGGCGTTTTTTCCGCTACTGTTTTTGGCCGCCGCCGAAGTATCTGGCCAGTTGGACTCGCGGGCTCCCTCACCCCGGGGTTCCATCGTATTCCTGGCGATTACGTTTGCAGCGGTGTGGTTGACCAACGCTCCCGCTGGTGTGGTCGCCAGCTATAGCCTGGCTATGCTCTTGGCGTGGACCGCGTTTACACAAAAATCGTGGCGGCCGTTGTTGTATGGTGGCGCGGCACTAGCGTTGGGTTTCGGAGTAGCAAGTTTTTACCTCGTGCCCGCGGCCTACGAACAAAGCTGGGTGAACATTTCCCTGGCGCTGGCGTCCGGTTTGCAACCTTCACAGAATTTTTTGTACACGGTGATTGCCGACCCCGAACACAACGCTTTCAATCGGATTGCCTCCCACGCCGCGAGCCTTATGCTGCTGTTGACCGGGGTATTTGCCGCGCTGAGTTTTCCACGAGGGCGTTCAATTAGGGGATCATTCACGAAGAGATTCTGGAGCGCGATAGTTGCGCTCTCGGTGATGGCAGCATTCTTGATGACGCGGATGAGCAATATCTTGTGGATCGTGCTTCCCAAGTTACGTTTTGTGCAGTTTCCATGGCGCTGGATGTCCATTCTGGCGATTCCGCTTGCGTGTTTCATCGCCGCTGCCGTAGTTCACAAACGAATGCGCGGATATAGGGCGCCATTGGCCATCGTTGTGGTACTGGCTGTTCTGGCATGCACGGCGACGTACATGGTGCGTCACACCTGGTGGGACTCCGAAGACGTTCCAGTTCTATTGGGGGCCCTGCAAAACGACGAAGGCTTTGAAGGTGTAGACGAATACGATCCGCTGGGAGATGACCACGCTTTGTTACCGGAGAAGTCAGAGCGAGTAACGGTAATGCCGGCGACGCCCGACGCGGAAGCGGAAGCCGAATACAAATCTGATGCAAAGGTTAGTGTGCAGCGCTGGACTGCCGAGAGAAAAGAAGTGCGCATTACGGCGCGCCAAGCTTCGATCTTGAAGCTGCGGCTATTGGACTATCCCGCATGGCGCGTGGAAGTGAATGAGACCGTCGTGGTTCCAGAACAAACAGGGGAAACTGCCCAGATCACCGTGCCGCTGCCGGCCGGGTCGTCACATGTCGTGGTGCGTTTTATTCAAACGCCAGATCGCACCATTGGAGCAATAATCAGCGCCGCCAGCTTGTTGATTGCGCTCCTGCTTTTTAAAAGGCGTCCGACACGGACATCGACGTCAGCAGACTAGCGACGATCCACAGTGGGATGCCGGACATCCTGGCCCTGCACGATGTAAATGACGTCTTCAGCGATGTTGGTAGCGTGATCGCCAATGCGTTCAAGATTCTTGGCCACAAGGATCAGTTCAAAGGCCGGGAAGACCACGCTGGAGTCCCCCATCATGTACGTCAGCAATTCGCGAAAAATCTGGTCGCGAAAATTATCGACCTGGTCGTCACTGGCCAACACCTTTTGAGCCAGCTCCACGTCCCGGCGCACTACTGCGTTAAGCGCATTGCGCACCATCTCTTCAACCAGCTCGCTCATGCGCGGCAAATCAACGTACGGCTTTACACGTGGGTGCCGCAAAATCCGCAACGAACCTTGCGCGATATTTACGCCCTGATCGCCGATGCGCTCCAGATCATTGTTGATGCGCGAAACAGCCAGCACGAAACGCAAATCGACAGCCATTAACTGGTGCAACGCCAGTAGCTGCACGACGCGGTCATCGACCTCGATCTGCAACTCATTGATGGCGTCTTCTTCGGCGAGCACGCGGTTCGCGAGCTGCTCATCGGAATCCAGCACCGAGTGCACCGCCTGGTGCACAGCGCGCTCAGCAAGGCTGCCCATCCAGAGCAGTCGCTCTTTCAAATCGTTCAAATCTCGTTCGAAATGGCGTTCCATGCGTCCTCTCGAGGGAAATTAAACCTTCGTCGCCTTACCCGAAGCGGCCCGTTATGTACGCTTCCGTTCGCGGATCGCTGGGCGTAGTGAAGAGTTGCGGGGTTGGACTGAATTCAATCAGTTGGCCCGTGAGCAAAAACGCGGTGAAGTCACTGACGCGCGCAGCTTGTTGCATATTATGCGTGACAATCACGATAGTGCAGAGATCTTTTAACTGCACCAGCAGCTCTTCAATTTTCGCAGTGCTGATCGGATCGAGCGCCGAACAAGGCTCGTCCAGTAACAAAACTTCAGGTTCGACCGCCAGTGCGCGCGCGATGCACAGGCGCTGCTGCTGGCCGCCAGAAAGCTCGTACGCCGACTTATGCAGCTGATCCTTCACTTCCTCCCACAGCGCCGCATGGCGAAGACTCTTCTCCACGGCGTCCGAGAGGGCTCCTTTGAAGCCATTGATGCGCAGCCCATAAGCCACATTGTCAAAGATAGATTTTGGAAATGGATTGGGCCGCTGGAAAACCATGCCCACCCGGCGTCGAAGAGCGGTTACATCCTGGGCGAGAATATTTTGATTATCGACAAGAATTTCACCTTCGAGCCTGGCGCTGCGCACCGTCTCGTGCATGCGATTCAAGGTGCGGAGCAACGTCGATTTGCCGCAACCCGAGGGACCGATCAGCGAAGTTACTTTGTTTGAAGCGATATTCAGGTTGATGTCGAATAAGACCTGCTTGGGGCCGTAATAAAAATTGACCTTCGAGATGGTCATGCGCATGACCAACGGCGCTTGTGGTTCACGACCCGTTGGAGCCAATACCGGTGGTGTTATTTTTACGGACACTGCCGACCTCACAGAAGCCATGATTAAGTCCTCGGAACCGCAATACCTCGGGACAGAATGACCCTCGCGACGATGTTAGTAATCAGGATCAAACCAAGCAGCACAAGGCCGCCAGCCCAAGCCTGACGATGCCAATCGTCATACGGCGCAATGGCATAAGTAAAGATCATCACCGGCAGCGACGCCGTAGGCTGGTTCCAGCCGGGACTCCAGAAACGATTGCCTAACGCAGTGAAGAGCAGCGGCGCGGTTTCCCCAGCAACGCGCGCAAAGGCCAGCAAAACAGCCGTCAGTATTCCGCGATAAGCGGCAGGCACGACTACGGATGCAATCGTTTTCCACTGACTCGCACCCAGGGCCATGGCGCCTTCGCGCAAGGCGCGCGGCACGGCACGCAGAAACTCCTCCGTACTCCGCAAAGTAATGGGAATCATCATCAGGCCCAGCGCAAAGCCGCCAGCCATTGTCGAGAAATGCTTGAAGGGCAGCACCACCAGGCTGTACGCAAAAATCCCGATAACGATTGACGGCACGCCATTCAACAAGTCCGCCGCGTAGCGCACCACAAAAGCGATCGTACCACCACTGAATTCCGCCAGGTAAATAGCGCCGAAAAATCCAATCGGAACTCCCAACAGGCATGCCAGAAGAAGCAGTTTGGCGCTTCCCACGATAGCATTAGCCATGCCTCCGCCGGACTCACCGACCGGGGTTGGTAGTTTAGTGAAGAAATCCCAACTAATGGAGGTTCCGCCATGATAGACGAGGTAGCCGAGAATAAAAAAAAGAACCGACACGGCAATGAGGGCGCACAATCCGGTCATCGTCAGCATGAAGTGGCTGACAAATTTGCGCCAACGCAGATGGTGGCTCACGCTTGCCCCATTTCGCTGCCGCGCTGCGAAGTCGCGACGATGAGCAGACGCGCCAGGCCATTCAAGAGAAATGTAAGCAGGAACAGAACCAATCCGAGCTCAATCAGCGATTGCAAATAAAGATCGCCGGTGGCTTCCGTGAACTCATTGGCGATGACCGCGGCGATGGAATAACCAGGAGAGAAAAGCGACGCGCTGATCGTCGGCGTGTTGCCAATCACCATGGTGACCGCCATGGTTTCTCCCAGCGCGCGGGCTAACGCTAGAAATATGGAACCCATAATTCCGTTGCGCGCGAAGGGCAAAACAACTTTCCAGGTGGATTCCCAACGGGTTGCCCCCAATGCAAGCGCCGCTTCGCGCTGGTCACGCGGCACGGAGATCAAAACCTCGCGCGAAACGGAAATGATATAGGGAATCACCATGATCGCCAGCACAATACCCGCGGTAAGAAAACCCACGCCATACGTTGGACCCTGAAAGAATGGAAGAAAACCGAGAGAGCTCTTGAGGGCCGGCTGAATGTATTGGCGCATCACAGGAATAACGACAAATACGCCAAGCAAACCATAAATAACGCTAGGCACGGCAGCCAACAGATCGATAAAAAACTGCAACGTGTCGGAGACGCGCGCGGGGGCCAGCTCAGCCAGAAAAATCGCGGCGCCAATCCCCAGGGGCACGGCAATCAGCAGGGCCACGCCGGCAGTAACCACCGTCCCATAAATAAAAGGGAGTGCGCCGAACTTATCAAAAATCGGATCCCAAACGGAAGTAACAAAAAATCCCAATCCAAATTTGTGACGCGGCAAGTAGGACTCTCGCCACAACTCATAAACCAGCAGCAAGGTAATCAGCACCACCGAACCGGCGAAAATGAACGTTATCAGCCGCGCGATCTCGTCGCCGTCGCGCAGCCGGCTGATGAACGAACGCGAGCCCGTTAGGGGGCCCGCGCTCGGTACATTTGTAGTTGTAGTAGCCATCAGTACGTTAAATCGTAATTACTGAATAGTGTCTATAGCTTTCATTTCTTTGGCGACCACTTCCTTCGGAAGTCTCGCGTAGGAAAGCACTTCGACCTCATTCTGTCCGTCAGTCAGCATCCATTTAAGGAAACCCTTGAGGGCATCCCGCTTGGCAGTGTCGGAAAACTTGGACGGAATGAGTAACCACGTAAAGCTCGAAATCGGGTACGCACCCTTCCCTGGAGCATCCGTGATGGAAACGCGGAAATCGTCGGGGATGTTCTTCGCAGCACCGGCGGCAGCGGCCGTAACGCTGGGGAGATCAGCCTTGATAAATTCTCCAGACGAATTCTTGACCTTGCCGTAGGGCATCTGGTTTTGAATCGCATAGATGAGTTCAACGTAACCCAAAGCATTGGGGGTTTGCTTGACCAAGCCAGCTACACCTTCGTTGCCTTTGCCGCCGAGCCCCACAGGCCAGTTGACCGAAGTTCCTTTGCCCACCTTGCTTTTCCATTCATCACTTACCTTGGATAAGTAATCCGTCCAGATATAACTTGTGCCGCTACCATCCGAGCGGTGCACTACTACGATGTCGCTGGCAGGAAGATTCACTCCTTTGTTCGCCCCAGCAATGAGCGGGTCATTCCACTTGGTGACTTTGCCCAGGAAAATCGCAGCGAGAGCTTGGGGAGTGAAGTTCAGTTCCCCACTCACACCAGAAATATTATAGGTAGGCACATCGGCGCCCAGAACGGTCGGGAAGTGAAGGATCGGGAAGCCGTGCTTGTCCTGATATGCCTTCAGTTGTTCATCATTCATTGGGCCGTCTGTTGCCCCAAAATCCACCGTGCCTTCCGTAACCTGCTTGATCCCCCCGCCAGAACCAATGGATTGATAGTTGATCTCGATGTCGGGGTTTTTCTTGTGATAGTCATCAAACCATTTCGAATATATTGGATTAGGGAACGTGGCGCCCGCGCC
>DASYJM010000242.1:0-47373 GCA_035996445.1 Candidatus Acidiferrum sp.
GGCCGCGCTTCGTTTGACGTGCGCCATGCTGGAGTTCTCAATGCCACGTACGATGTTCCGACTGCGAAGGGCCAGAACTCGGACGGCCGCGCTTTGATCGGTAGAATTTTCGGAAGATGGCAGGTCAGCGCAATCGAAACAGTTCAATCTGGCCTGCCGTTCACGCCGCAACTGTCCTATAACCCCTCTAATGATGGCGACACGCGGAACCCCGTTCGCCCATCCTTGAATCCAAATTTCGCGGGATCCGTGATTTTGGGTGGATCAAACCAATATTTCAATCCGAATGCCTTCATCCAACCGCTCCCCGGAACCTACGGCAACGTCGGGCGAAACACCCTGGAAGCCTCGGGACTGGTGTCAACCGACGTCGCTGTCGCGAGGAAATTCTCGCTCTCGGAGCGGCTGAATCTGCAATTCCGCGCGGAGATTTTCAATTTGTTCAATCACACCAACTTCAATTCGCCGAATCCAGTCGTGTACGCAGCCCCGACAGGTGAACCGTCGCCAACGGCTGGCGTGATCACTTCGACGGCGACGAGTTCACGACAAGTGCAGTTCGGCCTTAAGCTCCTGTGGTGAGGTCCGAAGCGAACGCGCCGTCACGTCGCTGTCGTTCGGGCACCTAATGTGATATATAACGGCGGTTATGTGAGGGTCCACGTGAGGCGTTCCCATGGCTAGCTTTTGTTCGAAGTGCGGGGCTGAGTTGTCTGCCGATACGAGATTTTGCGGGGGTTGTGGCGCGCCAACTGGCTTTGCAGCTTCAGCAGCGGCGCCCGCCGGGGTAGCTGCAGGTGGGCAAGTTCCCGCCGGACAGGCTCCCGCCGCTGTCGCGCCATCCAGCGGAGCTCTCAAAATCGTGCTGATTATTGTTGGTGTTCTTGTTGGCTTGGGCTTGCTCAGCGCTGTTGCCGTCATGTTTGGAATATGGCGTATTTCAAAATCAGTTCATGTCGACCAATCCGGAGGCGTGACCATTTCTACGCCGGGAGGAAAATTCTCTGCTGGCGGGACTTCGGGAGCCCATCTAACCGAGTCGGAAGTGGGTGCGCCAATCTATCCGGGCGCCATTGCTGAAGAAGGCGGTTTTAAATTGGGGGCTGAGAGCGGATCCATGGCTACCTACGTCTTCAAGACTTCCGATTCCGTGACGCAGGTGCTGGCCTTTTACCGTGACAAGTTCGGGCCGAAGACCAGCGTGATGGAGACTCCGCAAGGCGGCATTGTGACTGCCGCCAAGAATGATAACGAGGGCATTATGGTAACTGTCGGCCGCGATGAAGGTGAAGACAAAACTTCCATCGCCATCACTCACACTACTTCGACGAAAAACCGCAGTCAGTAACCCGTCATCATCTGCTGTCCGCCTCCGAAAAAACAGGGAGTTCTTAGAGGCGGCCGAAAGTGTAGCCCACCGCGAGGGTGTATTGCGGCACGATGTTTCTTCCGTATTCCTGATCCATATTGTGAACCCAGTGAAGATCAAACTGCGGCTTGATGAAAATGTTCGGTTTCACGTAAATTTTTACGCCCACCCCGCCGTGCAACTGAAAGTGATTGGCGCTCGCGAAATAGGAACTCTGGTTATTGCAAACTGTGGCGGTGGCGCAGGCTTGCTGGCTGAAATATAAAGACGTTTTCGCGCCGCCAACTCCACCTTCCACTACGGGAACGATGCGTGCCTTTGGCGAAAGTGGCTGATACACCGCGTTAAAATCGTAAAACGCGGGGCGAGCCTTGATTCCAGCATCCGGCAAATACGAAGCTTGCGCGAATCGAAAAGCGTACTCGCCGTTAAAACCAAGATGTGTGCCGAACATATAGTCCGCCCCAAACACGCCAAATAGGCCGCCCATGGTAGGGGCTGCTTCGCAATTCCCCGTGAAATTATCGAAGATAAATTTCGAACCACATCCCGGAGTAGTGGCGGTGCTATTGGTCGCCGTGCCCAATCCAAAATACGCGCTTAGTTCCTGAGCACGCGCATGATTAGCTGCCGTCAGCATTCCTAGCAATAGAAACACAACCGTGCGCAATATCAGCTTTGACAAGGACATTCTCCTTATTAAGGGCTCAATTGATTTTCCGTGCTTGGTCGGAATCGCTGAAGAGAAGATTTGCTCTTCGATGTATCCCTCGTACTTAAGCCCGCGACAAGATAGATGGCATGCCCTGCATGCGGGTTGTTCGAAAATCAAAATTTAAAATATTTTTGGTGCAAGAACGCGCTTGTCAGAAAAAAAACTGAAGAAGTTCACACGTACGGGGAACTTTTTTATTCTTTGCCGGGAATTACAGCGGGCAGGGAAGTGCGTTTACGTAACGCCGGCGAAAGACCAATGCGCACACCGCCGCAGGAGGTCGTAGGAAGCGAGTTTTTATTTCTAGGAATTGTTTGCCTGGAATTCAGCATTCATTCAGAGAGGAGTATTCTCCAGTTTGTGTCCTGAAAATGAACCAATCTGCTTGGCTACCAGGAATAACCAATCTCGCTTTTCAGCGATTCCCTCTGCCTCGGGGACTTCCGCACCTGAAGATGGTGTAAATGCTCGACTCCAAGGCTGCACGGAATGGCTCGCCGTCGCTAGGTCGAGAGCCTTACCCGCCCATCCGCATGTGCACAACGTAATGGACTGATCATCCCTCTGGCTATCTTTTTGATCGGTTAGTTGTTCGTGGACGCTTAAGAAAGCTGAAGATAGTAAGCGGAGACACCAGGGACATTCAAAGAGAACTACGTGAGCAAATCGCTTTTCTTCGCCATACACAGTTATCCTCCCGCTTCACGCTGGTGGGGGGACGGCAAACGCGAAAGCGAACGCGCAAAGGATAATTGAACCACGCACACAACACCATACCGAAAATACCTTACCCATCGATGAACAGAGGAAGTTACTTGCACAGTTCTACGACCAACACCGCGCTACTTGGTGGATCGAGGCTTTTTTGGCGAGACGCGAAACGCGGGAACTTGGCCGCCGCCGCTGGTTACGTTCGCCAAGCCGGTGGCGCTGAGACGCGTCAGATAGCCGGCCAGTTTTCCGCGGAATAGGTACGGCGCGAAGTCCACCAGCATGTCGCGGAACTCCACATCGCCGCTTGCAGTTATGTACGGAAACACTTCGCGACGGATGGGGATGCGTTCCTGGACGATCCAGCAAGCCCCGTTGTTTTCGGGACCCGGACTCGAAAGCGCCGCTTGGATCGCGGTTTCCCACCCGCTTTCGCTGGTTTCCCACCCGAGGGCAACTCCGGTGCCGCCGTATTCGTCGCTTGGTTTCAGTACCAGGTTCTCCCGTTCTTTGCGCATAAACGCGAGCAGATCAATGGATTTGCCGTAGCGCGTCGCGGGCACATCCGCGACCACGCGGGTCCAGGGAACGTGATTCGCGATGATCTTGCGCTCAGGTGGCGAAAACAGTGCATCGTTTCGCTCATCCGTTAAAACCGCAAAAAAAGTTTTGACGTGAGGGATTTTGCAGCGGAAAGAATTCGCCACGCACACGGCATTCGCGGTGTAAGCATGCACTAAAGCAGCGCATTCGGCGGGCTTCGCAACGATATCGTTGATCAACACGCGGCGATACACGAGGTCGATCTTTTTGCCATGCGCGGTCAATTTCTTCCCGTCGAACGTCAAATCGCGCGGGTCCGCCACCAGCGTAGGCACACCCATTTTCTCGAAGCGCGCTTTCAAAATTTCAAACTCGCTCCACGTAGGAACGCCCTTCCAGTCTACGATGGCGATTTGCGGCCGCTTGCTCTTGCCGCCCCAATCGAGATAACTCAGCACCAGCGCGTCGAGTAATTTGGCGCTCAGTGGATAGGTATGTACCGCATAACGATTTGAAAATTGCGCCATCAAGGGAAGCCCGTTAAAAATGTCAGCGAGCGTTTCGGAATAGCCTGCGCCTGCCGGTGATTCACCGTTGTATTCGGCGAATTTCAGTGATTCCGGCAACAAAAATGCGTCCAGGCGTGAGGCCGTGCTCGCTCTTCCGTTTCCGCCGGGCAAACGCGCGAGCCGTGCTTCCTCCGGGCGCAAATGAAATTGCGCGAACAATTGTTCATCCGCCAGGGCGGCGAGAGCTACACGCTCTCCGAGTTCCGCAATGGTCTCGGCCACCGGGCGCACGCGAGCTTCATCTTCAGACGAAAGAAAGAAGGGCCGAAGAAAAGGGCAGTGTATGCGATCGCCGAACGTCAGTTTGGCCGCGCGCAACTCCTTCAGAAAAGTTTCCGCGAAGGCATGATTCTTCTTAAGTGCTGGATGCAGCAAAGCGTGCCAGTACTCCGCTGCAGTGCCATCCACGGGTTTTGGCGAAGCGGTGCTCATTTTATTTTCGATTTGCTGGGGTCGGTCGGCGGTGGTGGGGATGCAGGTGCGGAAGGCCTTGGCGCAGCCAGAGCTTGCGTCTGTTTCGGAGCCGCCGATTTTTGCGCTGTTTGCCCCGGCGCCGACTGCGACTGTGCCGAGGCTGCCTGCGTTTTCAGTTTCGGTGCGCCAGTGAAACTGGCGACGACGCCTTCTTCAGTTCCCGCAGTCAGACCAACCATCTCTTCCCAACGTGGCGACGAATTGGAAACATCTCCGCTGAGCGCGCGATCGATTACTAGGCGCGCCATCCTGTCCACTACCTGCTCGAAATAAAATGCGGTTATGCGGTCGCGCTCAAAATCCGGCGCGGGATTCAGAAAATCGATGGCGTACGGTACGCCATCCTGAATCGCAAACTCGATAGTGTTCATTTCGTAGCCTAGCGCCTGATTAATCGTTTGCGCATCTTTAACTACACGCTCGCCAACCTCCGCGGAAAGATATTTGTGATCCACGACGTAGCGGCGGTCCTTGGGATCGTAGTGCACCGGCAAAATATCCGTCTTGCCGAAGGTGAAGCAGCGCACGTATTGCGTGAAATCAATAAATTCCTGGAGTGTCATGCAATACGGCGCGGTCTGATCATAGGCCGCCAACAATTCTTCCTTGGTGTGAACCTTGTATACGTGTTTCCACCCGCCACCGGAATAAGGTTTCAGAATCGCAGGCCGCCCAACGTAATCAAGCAAAGCGTCCCAGTCGATCGGATATTCCAGGTTGTGCAAGGACTCCGAATTAATGTCCACATCTTTCGGATACCCTTTTTGCGGCAATAGCACCGTCTTGGGAATGGCTAGTCCGAGCTTTGCCGCAACGCAATAATTAAAAAATTTGTCGTCCGCTGTCCACCAGAAGGGATTATTAATGACGTAAGTTCCCTGCAGAACCGCGTGCTTCAAATATCCGCGATAATATTCCACTTCATGCGAGATGCGGTCCACGATGACACGGTACTTCGCGGGCTCATCCATGCGCGTGCCGCCAAGTTTCACAAATTCAGCAGTGACGCCGTCTTTCGCGCCTAAAGTCTTTACCCGTTCAATGAATGCCGGAGGGAAGCTGAATTCCCGCCCGCATAATAGGCCCACCTTCTTCATTGCTCTTGCTCCTCGGCAAAATCTCTCATCATTTTAACTGGTCGCTACGGACGAGTGGTTAAACTCAGAATAAAATCCAGGACCTAAAGTCGCCAACTAAACCGGCAACGCTCCGCAAATCAATTTACTGCACGGGCCGTCGTCGCTGGCTGGGTCACTCCGCCGCGGGTTTCATTGACCAGATGCTGCACCACCGCCTTAAGGTCGCCCGTCTCCTGATAAACGCGCAACTGCCGCTCGGCGCTGGTTCCTTCATTCATAATAGTGTGCACGTACTCCACTGCGCTGCGGCTGCCCAGTTCATCAACGACGTCATCGACAAACGCCAGCAGCTCGGGAATTAACTCGCGCATGGGCACTTCCGTTTCCTTGCCGAAGTCCACCAGCTTTCCTTCAATTCCATAACGCGCGGCGCGCCATTTATTTTCTTCGATCAGCGCACGCCGGTACAAGCGAAAGCCCATATTGCCTTTGTACAGGCGGTGTAGTTTAACGACGATGGCTTGCGTAAGCGCGGCGATCGCGACCGCCTCTTCCACTTTTGTGGTCACATCGCACATGCGAAATTCCAGCGTGCCGAACGTCGGGTGCGGCCGCACATCCCACCAGATCTTTTTGCCGTTATCGATGCAATTCAGTTTCACCAGCAGGTTCACAAAATTTTCGTACGCGCTCCAGGATTCGAATTGTTCCGGTACGCCGGTTCGCGGAAACCTGCGAAAAACAGTAGTGCGAAACGATTTGAGCCCGGTGTTGCGCCCCATCCAGAACGGCGAGCTGGTGGACAACGCCAGGAGATGCGGCAGGAAATAACGCACCATGTTCATCATGTCAATGGTGGTTTGTTTGTCAGGCATGGCTATGTGCACGTGCATGCCAAAAATCAGCAAGGAGCGCGCTAATTGCTGAAGTTCTTCAATGATATTTTGATAGCGCTCGCCCGGAGAAATCACCTGATCGATCCAGCTGGAGAAGGGGTGCGTACCCGCGGCGGCTACCTGCAATCCCGCGCGTTCGGCCGCGGCCACCAGCTCGCCCCGGGTGCGGTGCATTTCGATGCGCAGCTCATGCACGCTGTCGCAAATATTTGTGCCCGTCTCCACGATCGATTGGTGCATTTCATGCTTCACCTGCTCGACGATGCTCGGCGAAGCTTCCGAAACCAGTTGCATCACGTGCGAACGCAGCTCACACGTGGCCGGATCGATGATTTGAAATTCCTCTTCTACGCCGATGGTGAAACGGTGAGCCATGTTGTGGCCCTCTGTTTGGCCTGTCGAATAGTGGGGCTTGAGGTGCGTATCATACGCCCCTGGTCCACTAAATTATATCGGAACCGTGGTTTACATAAATGTCGATCCCAAGCTGCCATAAATTCGAAGCCCAGAGGTTGACGCAGCAAAATAACGCTTGAAAAGACCAAAATCCGGATTAAAAAACGTGGAATTCTCGGTTTGTGATGGGAAGGGTCTTGCGAAGAAAAATGGGGACAGATTGTCAATGCTGTCCCCCAATGCATTTATTACGAGCGGCTCAGACTAACTAAGCTGCCCCCATCGACCGGCGCTGCTGGAAGCATTCCCGGCAAAATACCGGACGCCCCTGTGTCGGTCGAAAAGGCACAGTGGTCTCCTTACCGCATTGCGAACAATTGGTTTTTGTTTCTGAGCGCATTTGCAATCCGCCTGCGACGCCTGGACCGGCGCCCTCGGCGCGTCTTGCTTTGCACCCTTTACATCGCTTCGGTTCGTTCTTGAAGCCCTTGTCGGCGAAGAACATCTGTTCGCCGGCGGTAAATATAAACTCGGCGTTGCACTCCGTGCACTTCAGGATCCGATCGTGATATTCCATGAGGCGCTCCCCTTAGCCCCGGAAGAGGCGAGGGGATGGGCTAACTTGCACTTTAAGGCCTGACTTCGTGGAATATCCCACTGCGTGGGTATGCCGATATCCGGGGACGCCGGGCGCGGATCCCAAGGGCCTACTAGCGTGAAGCTAAAATACCCAAACGTACTTGCCTGACTGGGGCCTGATTCTCGGAAGTGCCGCGCCGAGCCGTGCCGCAAAGCGGAATTAATCCGCTTCCCGGCGCTGCTTCTTACGCAGTCGCTTCCGCGAAAGCGCTTCTTTTGTCCGGCGTTTCTCGCCGGGTTTCATGTAGAAGCTGTGCTTCTTTATTTCCTTGATGATGTCTTCCTGCTGCACTTTGCGCTTAAAACGGCGCAGTGCGTTTTCCAGAGACTCACTCTCCTGGATAATTACTTCTGCCAATTTTTTGTCACCCCCAATCCGGTTAGGATTGGTTTCTAGCGGCGCCTTATGTTGGTGCCGTCCTGTATAGATTGTCTCACGAGGCCGTTGGCATCTTCTAATCAATTGCGGGCACTAAAGTCAAGGAATCATTTAGGAAGGCGGGCTTCCGACCGTGGCGGGCGGCCATCTAGTAATAAAACAGTACTGTCATTTATCTGCGAGTAAATACAGTTGAGAACGTAGCTGCGCGGGCGAGAATGCCGCCACTTCCCAGCTTGCACGCAGCCTTACCGTTACTGTTAGAATCTACCCGCTCGTACAGAGTCACCCCGGGGGTCCGTCCATGTCCGATATGCGCGAAGCCATCGGAGTACTTCTCGCTGGAGGCCAGGGTGAACGATTGTGGCCGCTGACGCGCGATCGCGCCAAGCCTGCCGTGCCTTTTGGCGGCCTGTACCGCATCATCGACATCACCCTTTCCAATTGCATCAACTCCAATTTGCGTCGCGTTTTTGTACTCACTCAATACAAAGCGCTCAGCCTCAATCGTCACATTCGCGCTGGTTGGTCGCCACTTGCCGGACTCGGCGAATATATTGAAGTGCTTCCTCCGCAAATGCGCGTGTCCCAGCAGTGGTATCAGGGCACCGCCGACGCGGTGTATCAAAATATTTATTCCATTGGCAGCGAACGCTCGAAATTCGTTTTCATTTTATCCGGCGATCACATTTACAAAATGGATTACAGCCGCATGCTCAAGCAGCATGTCGATTTCGGTGCGGACGTGTCCGTTGCGACCATCCAGATTCCCGTCGAGGAAGCCGCTGGGCAATTTGGCGTAATCGAAACCGATAAGGATTGGCGCATTGTGGGATTCGAAGAAAAGCCCAAGGCGCCCAAACAATCGCCGCATCAGGCTGGATATTGCAGCGCCTCCATGGGCGTCTACGTTTTTAACACCGACTTGATGATTCCCATTTTGCTGGCTGACTCCGAAGATCCCAAATCTCATCACGATTTCGGCAAGGACATTCTTCCACGTATCATCTCCAGGCATCGCGTGTTCGCCTATAACTTCGTGGATGAAAACCGCAAAGACGCATTGTACTGGCGGGATGTGGGAACGCTGGACGCCTACTACGAAGCCAATATGGATTTGGTCAGCGTGTCGCCGGTTTTCAACTTGTATGACACTTCCTGGCCGCTGCGCACCTGGATTCACCAGTATCCACCCGCCAAATTTGTTTTTGCCGATCCCGAGCGCATGGGCGTGGCGCTGGATTCCATCGTCTCCGGAGGCTCCATTATTTCTGGAGGCCGGGTGATGAAATCCGTGCTTGGCTCCGATGTCCGGGTGAACAGCTACTCCGAAGTGTCGGAGTCCATCATCTACAATCACGTGAATGTCGGCCGCCATTCCCGCATACGTAGAGCCATCATCGACCGCCATGTAAGTCTGCCGGAGCGCACCGAAATAGGTTACGACATGGAAGCCGACAAGCGCCGCTTCCACGTCACAGACTCGGGCATCGTCGTAGTCGTGCGCCAGGAATCCCTGATCGAAGAACCCGAATCCGCCTGATCGTTAGTCGTTTAGTGGGTCCGGTAAGAAACGCCTATATCGTGGAAAGGAATTGTTTGATCAGGACGTTTAATCTGGAGCTAGAAAGAAGGCCGATTTAAAAATCCCTATTCCAGCATGAACGCGGAGACAATGTTGACCACTTTCTGTGGCTCTCGTTGCAAAAGCAAGTGTGGCCCGACCAAACGCGATTACTCAATACCTCTGGAGTGACTGACCGCAAAACTTGGCGAACTTCCTGAATGAGCGGCGGTTGAGAGTGCTCTAGTTTGATCCAGCCCACGCTAAACGTTACAGAACTGTCACGGAAGAATAACGCATTCATCGGCGTGCTCTTCTTCTCGCTTTTCTGTAAAATTCTCCATTCACTCCAAGGAGCCTTACCAAAATAATGTCCACGAAAATTACACGAGTGCACGCGCGCCAAGTTATCGATTCGCGCGGGAATCCTACTGTGGAAGCAGATGTAATGCTGACGTCCGGCGCAGTGGGCCGCGCCGCGGTTCCATCCGGTGCTTCGACCGGAGAACACGAAGCGCTGGAATTGCGTGATGGAGACAAGTCGCGCTACCTGGGCAAAGGAGTTTTGAAAGCAGTCGCGAATGCCAACGGGGAAATTGGCAAAGCGGTTACCGGACTGGATGCTGCCGACCAGCGCGCTCTCGATCATAAAATGATCTCGCTCGATGGCACGCCGACGAAATCGCGTTTGGGCGCCAACGCGATTCTGGCCGTGTCTATGGCCGCCGCCCGAGCCGCTTCTGTCGCGCTGAAACAGCCTCTCTACAAATATCTTTCCCGCTATTCCACGGATTCTTCCGCCAATCTCTTGCCCGTGCCCATGATGAATATTCTAAATGGCGGCGCCCACGCCGATAGTTCCGTCGACTTCCAGGAATTCATGGTCATGCCCGTGGGCGCGCCGAATTTTTCGGAAGCGCTACGGTGGGGCGTGGAAATTTTCCACGCGCTCAAAGCAGCGCTAAAAAACCGCGGCTACTCGACAGCCGTCGGCGACGAAGGCGGTTTCGCTCCGAGTTGCAAGTCGAACGAAGAAGCAATCCAGATCGTGCTGGAGGCCATCACCGCCGCTGGTTATAAACCAGGCGACCAAGTTCGCATCGCACTCGACCCCGCCTCCAGCGAGTTTTACGACAAAGCCACCGGCACGTATATTTTTAAGAAGTCCGACAAATCAGTGCACACCAGTAACGAGATGGCTGCGTACTGGACCAGTTGGGTGGAAAAATATCCCATTGTTTCGATTGAAGACGGTATGGCGGAAGACGATTGGGGCGGCTGGAAAGAACTTACGGAACGCGTTGGCCGCAAAAACGCTTCCAAAAAATCCATTCAATTGGTGGGCGACGATCTTTTTGTCACCAATACCGAACGCCTCGGTCGCGGCATCACCGAAGGCGTTGCCAACGCCATCCTTATCAAGCTGAATCAAATTGGAAGCGTTACAGAAACCATCGACGCCATCGAGCTGGCCCGCAAAGCCGGCTACAACTCCATTATTTCTCATCGCTCCGGCGAAACGGAAGACACCTTCATCGCCGACCTGGCCGTGGCCACTGCCGCGGGACAAATCAAAACTGGATCGGCGAGCCGCACCGATCGCATTGCAAAATACAATCAGCTTTTGCGCATCGAAGAGGAACTTGGTGGCACCGCCAGATTCCCAGGCACTTCGCTTTTTAAATAAGGAGCGAGCAAAAATAGCCGTTTAGTACAGCCGCGAAACATATTCGCGCATCTCGCGCTTCCAAAACGGCCAGTCGTGGCCACCCTCCGGCCCCCAATCGTCCAACGAGTGGCGGATGCCTTTGCTCCACAGAATTTCCGACAGGCGATAGCTTGGGCCACTTTTTTCCCACGGCCCTGTACCGGTGATGATGTGAATGTCGCAGGAAGCCAGTTGGCCCAACAGCCACGGGTCGTTTAAATTTGCCAGGTAATCGACGGGATTATTGAAATAAAAATTGTCGTCGTACATGCCGTCCATGAAATTTCTGACATCGTATACGCCGGAAATCGCGAAACAACGTTTGAACACATCCGGATGCTTGAACAAAGTATTGGCCGCGTGATACGCGCCGAAAGATGCCCCCATCGTAGAAATGGCCACCGACGATCTGCAATTGTCCCAGATGAACGGAACAACTTCCTCACGCACATACTCGTCAAACATCACTTGCATGTAACTGCGATGAAAGGGGTGCGCACCCCGGTTGTAAAGCCCATGATGATTCACGGAGTTTACGGAGAAAAATTTAATTCTGCCTGCGTCAATAAAATCGGCCAGCGCGCCGATCATGCCCTGATTTTCCAGCTCCCACTCATCCCCTGCGCTCGTGGGGAATCCCATCAACGGCGGCCCCCAATGGCCGTAGACCACCACGCCAAGGTCGATGTCCAGCCGTGGTGAATGCCACCGGTGATACTCACGTTTCATGAATGCCCTCTGCACAACCGCCTATGTGTGACCAAGGGAGCAGAATTATGCCAGCCGCTCCCAATCGAAGCAATGAGCCTGCCGCAGCGCATATCTAAAACTGATGGAGCGCAGTATATTGATTCTTGCTACACTCCGCTGCCAATCGACGTCTTCCATCCACTACAAGGAGCATCTTAATGGCTACTCCGTCTTCGACGAACCGTCCTACCCCGGAACATATTTTTAATACCTTGAACGCCTACCAGCAGACCTACGCTCTGCGCGCAGCCATTGAGCTGGATATTTTTTCCGCAATCGCTGATCGCGCTAACGACGTTCCGTCCATCGCGAAAAAGACTGGAGCCGCTGAACGCGGTATTCAGAGTCTTTGTAATTACCTTACTGTCTTGGGATTTCTCACCAAGCACGACGGCCACTACGCGCTTACTCAGGAATCCAGCATTTTTCTCAATAGACGTTCTCCTGCATACATGGGAGCCATAGCTGGCTTCCTGGCTAACGACGTCCTCGTGAACAAATTTTCGTCTTTAACGGAAGCGGTTAAGAAAGGCGGCACTGCCGCGGAACAGGGTCACAACCTCGAACCAAATGATGATATGTGGGTCGCCTTTGCGCGCTCTATGGCGCCTATTACCATGCCCTCAGGCGCATTTATCGCGCAGCTAACCGGGATGCCCCAGGGAAAGGCCTGCAGAATCCTCGATATTGCGGCTGGCCACGGTATGTACGGCATCACGATGGCCCGGCAGAATCCCAACGCGCAGATCACCGCGGTCGACTGGCCGAACGTCCTGGAAGTCGCAAAGGAGAATGCCAACAGCGCCGGCGTCGGCGATCGCTTCAACGTGCAGCCAGGAAGCGCTTTTGACGCGCACTTTGGCGAGGACTACGACTATGTGCTGCTCACAAACATTTTTCATCACTTCGACCAGCGCACCTGCGAAAAGCTGATGCGCCGAGTTCATGCTGCGCTAAAACCCGGCGGCCAAGCCGTCACGTTGGAGTTCGTTCCCAATGAAGATCGCGTCAGCCCTCCGACACCGGCCATGTTTAGCCTGCTGATGTTGGGCACCACAGACTCGGGCGACGCCTATACGTTTGCGGAATACGAAAAAATGTTTCAGAGCGCGGGATTTGCTAAGACCATGCTGCACCAGATTCCCGATATGCCGCAGCAAGTATTGGTTTCGGAAAAGAGCGCGTAAGCAGCTCAGGCTTTGGCTTGCGCCTGCCGCAAGTATTCACCAACTACTTTCGCGTAATCGGGAATGGCGATTTCAGGACCGATCAAATCCGGATGCCAGACCTTTTCCCATTCGAAGCAATAAAAACCAGTGTAATGAATTTTGACCAAGGCCTCGACCTGCCGTTTCACCGGCACATCGCCTTTTCCGGTGAGTACATAATGCCGGTCTTTTCCATCCGGCACCGAATCTTTCAGGTGCGTGTGGCGGATCCACTTCCCCAATTGCGCCACGGTGAATTCCGGCTCTTCGTGCGAAGTATCAAATGTATGGTGCGCATCCCACAGCAAAGCCGCATGCTCGGAATCGGCGCGCGTCAATATTTCTTTCAAGGTCGGCGAATCCGTGAAATCGCCGTGCGATTCAATGATGACCGTTACATTTCGCGGCCGCGCATATTCGCCGAGCTCGTGCAGCCCGGAAGAGACGCGCGCAATAACCTCCTCGCGCGGTCCGTCCATTTTGTTCCCGAAGACGCGCACGTAAGGCGCTCCCAGTGCCGCCGCCAGATCGATGAAACTGCGCCCGTCAGCGAGTTGCTGGGCACGCTTTTGCGGGTCGGCTACGTGCATCTCCGCCGAACTACTCACACACGCGATCTTCAATCCGTGTGCCGCGACATCACGCTTGACGGCGGGGATTTTGTCCGCCGCGAATTCGGGGCGAGCCGGAAGGTTCATGTCGCCGAGCAGGCCACGCAATTCAACGGCCGCGAATCCATGCTGCTCCGCGAAGTCCAGAATTTGCGGCCAGGTCCAGGCCGGGCACCCCAGCGTGGAAAACGCCAGCGGCAATCGTGCCACGGCTGCACGAACATAGCTCGCTCCCAGAGCGGCCAGTGCCATGCTGCTTACGAATTCGCGTCGTGTCGGCTTCATGTATGCGCTCCTAAGTTTTTCGAGCGAATTCTATCACCATGGCCTTCTCTCTCGTGGTCCACATTTGCAAGAATTCCGAATGGCAGTACGATGTAGCGTAGAAACAGCAGCTCTCAAGCTAACGAAAATCGGGAGATCCCCAAGAATGCTCCGTGGCCATGAGTCGGTTAACAGCGTCGAGTCCATAAATATTGTTGAGCCCGGGCGCCGAGAATTTTTGAAGGGCCTGCTCAGCGCGGGCGCCCTGGTATTAAGCGTTCGCTGGACGCCCGGAACCGTGTTCGCGACAGGCACCGATCCGGCAATCGCCGATGCCACGGCCCCGATGCCTAACGCTCCGCTGCATCCGAATGTTTATCTGGCCATCGACACGGATGGAACTGTTTACCTCATCGCGCACCGTTCCGAGATGGGCAGCGGAAGCAAGACCGCGCTGCCGCGCATTGTGGCCGACGAACTTGATGCCGACTGGGCGCGCGTCAAAATTGTACAAGCCCCTGGCGATGAAAAATATGGCGATCAGGATACCGACGGCTCGCATTCGGTGCGTAGCTTTTTCGATATCTTGCGCGAAGCCGGCGGAACAGCGCGGCTAATGCTCGTTCGCGCCGCCGCCGCCCAGTGGAACAAACCAGTCACGGAGTGCCACAGCGAATTACACGAAGTAATACACACGCCTTCCGGCAAAAAACTTGGATACGGCGAACTGGCAGCCTCCGCGGCAAAGCTGGTAGTGCCAAAAAAAGAAGATGTGAAATTAAAAGCGCGCACGCAATGGCGCTACATCGGAAAAGGCACTCCGAACTACGACCTCAAAGATATGTGCGACGGTAAAGCCGTCTACGGCCAAGACACCCGCATGAACGGAATGTTGTATGCCAGCGTTGCGCACCCGCCGGTCTTCGGCAGCGCCGCAAAGACCGTCGATGATAAGGCCGCCCTTGCTGTTGCGGGAGTAAAACAGACCGCGTCGATTGAAGGATTCAAGCCCCCGGTGGGATACCAGACTTTGGGAGGCGTGGCCGTTCTGGCCGACAACAGCTGGGCGGCCATGCAGGGTAAGAAAAAACTCAAGATTGAGTGGGAGACAAGTCCGCACAGAGTTTATAACTCTGACGCATACAAAAAAGAATTGCAGGAGACCGCCCGCAAGCCCGGAAAAGTAGTGCGCGATAACGGCAATGTGGACGCGATTTTCTCCAAGGGCGGCAAAATCCTGGAAGCGGAATATTACGTGCCATTGCTTGCGCATGCCTCCATGGAGCCGCCGGCGGCCCTGGCGGTTTTTCGCAATGGCAAAGTAGAAGTTTGGGCTCCCACGCAAAATCCCCAAGGCGCGAAAGATGCCATCGCCAATACTGTCGGATTGAAAAAAGAAGACGTCACCGTAAACGTCACTCTGCTGGGCGGCGCTTTCGGACGCAAATCATTTCCGGATTTTGCGATAGAAGCCGCGGTACTTGCGAAGAAAACGGGTAAGCCCGTCAAAGTAGTTTGGAGCCGCGAAGACGACATCAAATTCGATACCTATCACTCTGTAGCGGCCATGTACATGAAAGCCGCATTGAGTGCGGACGGAAAGCCCGAGGCTTGGCTGCAGCGCACGGTGTTTCCACCGATCGGATCGACGTTTGATCCCAAGACCAATTATTCCGCGGCCGATGAGTTGGGACTGGGTTTCACGGATGTGCCGTTCGCACTGCCAAATCACCGCGTTGAAAATGGTCCGGCAACTGCTCACGTGCGCATCGGCTGGCTGCGATCGGTCGCAAATATTTATCACGCCTTCGCAGTACATTCTTTTGCCGACGAACTGGCGCACGCCGCAGGACGCGATTCCCTCGATTATTTGCTGCAACTTCTAGGCCCGGATCGCATTATTCCCCAGAGCGAATTGCCGAAGGATTATCCCAATTACGACGATGCCTATGAGCAATGTCCCATCGATACCGCGAGATTTCGCTGCGTACTATCGCTGGCGGCGGAAAAAGCCGGCTGGGGCAAACAAAAATCCGGCAATGGATTTGGCATGGGCGTCGCGATGCACCGGAGTTTCTTGACCTACGTGGCATCCGTAGTCCAAGTGCAGGTCAACGATGCCGGGCAAGTACAAATCAAACGCGTGGATACCGCGTTGGATGCTGGTACGGTCGTCAATCCGGAAATGGTGAGGCAACAATTTGAAGGCGCGGCAGTGATGGGCACCTCCCTCGCGTTTTACGGTGAGATCACCGCGAAAGATGGAGCCATCGAGCAATCCAATTTCAATGATTATCAGGTGGCGCGCATGAAAGATGCGCCACGCGAAACCTACGTGCACATCGTGCCAAGTGAGGACAAGCCTGCAGGAATCGGCGAGCCGGGATTGCCGCCCTTCGCCCCCGCGCTCTGCAATGCGATTTTTGCGGCCACCGGCAAGCGCGTCCGCGAATTGCCCTTAAGCCGCGCTGGCTTCGCCTGAAATTTGGAGATTGAATTAAATTAACGCGACGTGTGAAAGGTTAATTTCGCGAACAGAAACACCGTCAACTTCTGCGCTATTCAACGTAAAACATCAGCATCACACCCAAAACGATCATGATCGACGGCCACAGCTTACTGAATAGAGGCTGCCAGTTGGTTTTGATTTCGGACAAGCCCTTTGTGAGGCCAATACCGAATCCTGCCGCAGTGTAGGTGTGATGCTGGCTTTGAATGCGCGCCATGCGCTCCATGTGCCCCGCGCCGTGCATGCCCCCGCGATGTTCGTGATAAAGCAAAATGACGGAGCCGGTAATCGCCACAACGGGAAAAACCCAACCGGCCCACCCCGCTTTCAAACTACCCCGAGCGCGGAGGAATTCGATCACGCCAATGGCCAGCAGGATGAGTGCAAATGATTTGTGTTGGCGGACTTCCATATGGTTCGAGAGCCCGTAGAACCACGACTGCGGCCCGAAGGGCCACAGCTCCGTATCGCTGAAAACGAGCACAAAAATTCCGGCCAGAAGAAAACACACCGGCCAGGCATAGCGAACATTTGGCCAGCGCACACTAAGGCGAGGCTCCGCAAGAATGAAAATTCCCGCCAATACCACAAAAAAACCAGCCAGGTGATGATTGAATTCGCTTTCGCGCTTATCGGCAGCCAGTTTTTCAGGAGTATGCATCCACGCGTCTGGGGCCGTCGAACTCATGTCCATCCCGGGCATCTCGCCGGTCATCCCCTCGTGGGCCCCTTGCCCCCCTTGGGCATCGTGGCCCTCTTGCGCGGGATGATCTTGCGCGCGAAGCAAAGGCTGGGAGGCGCAAAGTACCAAGGTAAGCAGCAGCCCTATACCTGAAAATTTAAATTGCCGGAATAGATCCTTACCTGAATGCATCGCTTCTCCGAGATTATTTCCGAGTTGCCCACAACAACATTGATTCGGAGTAAAAAGTTTCACCCATTCCTTTGTCAAAAGCCAATGGCATCAATGCTTTCCCTTAGCGCGCCCCACCGACCACTAGTTTAGTTGAGATGTGTTTCTTACTCACACCGCAAAGCCACCATGGGATCAACACGCATGGCACGACGGGTGGGAATATAGCAGGCAGCGAGCGCGACCAACGAAAGCAGGATGGCCACACCAATAAACGTAAACGGATCGGAAGCGCTCACACCGTACAACATGCGCGCCATCAGTTTAGTTAGGCCGAGCGAAGCTGCCACGCCGATTAGGACGCCAATCAGCGTGAGCTTCGCTCCTTGCGACAAAATAAGACTCAAAACGTCCCAGCGCCGCGCGCCGAGAGCTATGCGAACTCCGATTTCGTGGGTTCGCTGGCCAACAAGGTAGGAGATAACACCATAGATCCCGATGCTCGCAAGAATCAACGCGACTGCGGCGAAGATGGCCAACAAAATCATGGAGAAGCGCTGCGTCGAGAGCGATTCGGAAATGATCTCCTCCATGGTTTGCGCGCCATAAATGACTTGTTCGTTACTCATCTCTTTGTTGACGCCAAGCAAAGAATTAAAAAGCCCCGGATCGGAGCCGTCTGCGCGGGCTAGAATTGCCGTTCCGGAAGGAGTCAGCTTCATCGCGCCATCGACTAATTGCATGAACGGCAAATAAATCTCCGTGCGTAACTTTTGGTCGTCATCGGAATCCAGCCCCCACTGCTTCACGTGCGGCACGATGCCGACGATCTCGGCCTGGGTCTCACCTTGCGCGAAAGTGACGTGCCGGCCAAGCGGATCTTCGTTGCCAAAAAATTTGCGGGCAAACACGTCGTCGATCACCGCCACGCGCGGGGCATGTTCATCGTCCGCATCAGTAAAAAAACGTCCGCGCATGATAGGAATGCGCATGGTCTTCAGATAATCCGGCTCGACAACATAACTGATGGCCCAGTTCATATCGTTCTTACTGGAAGGTTTGGGCTGGTTATCCAGCCAGAAAAGCTGCTCGTCATCCATGCCCAGTGGCACTGCACCCCAGGACACGGATAACGCTTGTACGCCAGGTGTCGCGCCAAACTTTTCATGGACATGGCGAAACGCTGCGCGGATGGCGGCGGGACTGGCTTCACTCATCGAAGGCGGCAGTGAAATGCTGAACGTTAAAACGTTGTGAGGATCGAAGCCCGGCTGGATATCCCAAAGCCGCGAGAGCGTGCGAGCCATCAGCCCCGCCCCGATCAGAAGCACCAATGCCATGGCCATTTCGAGTACCACAAACACGCTTTGTGCACGATGGCGCGTCCCACTGGAGCCGCGCCCACTCTCCTTGAGGGTTTCGGACAGAAAAAGATCCGCCGATTTCAGTGCGGGGGCCAAACCAAACAGAATTCCAGAGAGCACCGAAATCGTCGCAGTGAAAATAAGCACATGGGAATCCAGCCGAATGTCCGCGGCACGCGGTATTTCTGTCGGCATCATTCTGAGCGCCACGTGGGTTATCCATTGGGCAAGGATCAGGCCTAACCCACCGCCGGCGAGGGATAGGAGAGTGCTTTCGGTGAGCATCTGACGGATTAAACGCCCGCGGCCAGCGCCAAGCGCGGCGCGCACAGCGAATTCACGAGTGCGACCGGTGGAGCGCGCGAGCATTAGGCCTGCAACATTAAAACAGGCGATGAGCAACACAAATCCCACGGCGCCCAGTAGTACCACTAATATCGGTTGAATGTTGCCGAGTAGTGCGCGCCTGAAGGGGGTCAGATGCGCGCCGATGCCCTTGTCCGCATCGGGATAAGCGACCGCAAGATTGGCGGTGACGCGTTCCATATCGGCGTTTGCTTGATCGATACTGACGCCCGGTTTCAGCCGTGCAATTCCATGAATGGCCAAACCGGCGAAACGATTGAGAAGCTCTGGGTTGTTCCACTGCCCGATGGGAATATAAACGTCCGTCGGATGAGCGCTGCGATATAAATCGAAAGCTTCAGGAATAACTCCGACGATGGTGTAGCTTTTGCCGTCCAGCGTGAGGTCTTTTCCGAACACGTCAGGAGAAGACCCGAATTTACGTTTCCAGAAGCCCGCACCAATCAACACGATAGGAGCCGCGCCGATTTTGTCTTCACCAGGAGCAAAAGTTCTGCCGATCACCGGGATCGCTCCGAGCACCAGGAAGTAATCGGAGGAAATGAATTTAACATCTAACTGCTCCGCGTCACCCAGGCCGGTCAGGCTCACACCGTTGCTGCGCGCAACAGCCATGGAAGAAAATGAATGATTGTCTTTCTTCCAATCCAGAAAATTCGGATAGGGAATCGAGCCATTTATAAAATTCGCTTTGCTCTCACCCAGCGCAACGAGTTGCTCCGGGTGCGGATATGGAAGCGGGTTGAGCAGCACTCCATTTACAACAGAAAAGAACGCTGAGTTGGCTCCAATGCCGAGAGCCAGCGTTAAAACAGCGATGAGCGCGAACCCAGGATTTTTGCGCAAGACACGCGCGGCGTAGCGGACATCGGCGGCAACGGTATCCACCCAACCCAAAACGTCCGCTTCCCGTGTGTCCTCTTTCAGGAGTGTCGAATTACCGAATCGCTTTTGCGCGTCATGGCGGGCTTCCGCGGGCGTCATTCCTGCCCTGATGTTATCGGCGACGCGCATCTCCAGATGCGAACGCAATTCCTCGTCCAGCTCGTTGTCCAATTTGCCGGTTCGGAACGTGTGACGCAGCCGCGATAACCAGGACATGGCACACCTGCCTTTCAGACGCAGCACCTGCCTCAGGCGTGCTGCAAAACGTTAGCGACGGCCTGCGTGAGCCGCGCCCAGCTTTTTTCTTTCTCAGCCAACTGCTTGCGGCCCGCTGGGGTCAGGCTGTAAAACCGTGCGCGCCGGTTATTCTCGGAAGCGCCCCATTCCGCTTTAATCCAGCCGTCCTGGGCCATGCGGTGCAGCGCCGGATAAAGCGAGCCTTCTTCCACGCGCAAGACTTCTTTCGAAAGCATTTGAATGTGCAGGGTGATGCCATAGCCATGCATCGGCCCTTGTACCAGTGTTTTGAGTACCAGCAGCGCTAAGGTCCCCTGCAAAACGTCGGTTTTAGGCCTGAACAAAGTCGCTCCCATAGACAGCTATAGGTAAGACGTAAGCGGCGTCAAAATGTTTCGAACAAATTGCACGTTTCGGCCAGTGGCTTTATGCGCTGGCACACAATTTGCGTTTCTGCGCTATCAGGCTAGACGCTATCAGGCTAGAGTGGTTGGCGGCAAATGAGGGCCTATGACCGCAACAAATGAACTATCACGCCGTAAATTCCTGACTACCGCCGCCGCAGCCGCCGTCTCCGGCGCCACCACCACTGGCAGCGCCTTTACGATCGTGCCGCGACACGTCCTCGGACGGGGCTTCACGGCTCCCAGCGACAAGCTGAACATTGCCGGTGTTGGAGTTGGCGGTATCGGCCGCGCCAACCTGGTCGCGCTGGCAAGCCAGAACATCGTGGCGCTATGCGATGTGGATTGGGATTACGCCGGCAAAACATTTGAGCATCTTGATGCGGACATTCAGGCTTTGCAGACGCGGCTTGACCAACCGGATCCGCAACCGGTCCCGGGTGTGCCGCCGGTGGAATTCGATCGCGTGAAGGCCCAGAAGCGGGTCGAGGGGATGATTCGTTTGAAGACCGAGCACTGGCCGAAAGCGAAACACTATCAGGATTACCGCGAGATGCTCGAGCGCCAGAAAGACATTGACGCCGTGGTAGTGGCCACCGCCGATCACATGCACGCGCCAATCGCGCTGGCGGCCATGGACCTGAATAAACATGTTTACGTACAGAAGCCACTGACTTGGTCGGTTGATGAATCCCGCAGGCTGGCGCGCCGCGCTAAAGAAGTGAGAATCGCAACGCAGATGGGTAACCAGGGCCATTCCCTAAACGACGCGCGCATCGCCGTGGAATATATTCGCGCGGGCGCCATTGGCGAAGTTCGCGAAGCACACATATGGACCAACCGGCCGCTGGGATTTTGGCCGCAAGGCGTACCGCGTCCCGAAGCGCTCAAACAACCCGCCGACACATTGAAGTGGAATGGTCCAGGAATTACAGCGCGAATAGCCAATTCATTTGCCGGCTCATATCCGGTTCCCGATACGCTTGCGTGGGATTTATTTCTGGGCGTTGGCCCCCGTGTGGAGTATCACCCCATCTATCATCCGTTCAACTGGCGCGGCTGGGTGGACTGGGGCGTAGGTGCGATCGGGGACATGGGCGCGCATTTGATCGATAACTCCATGTGGGCGCTGGATTTGGGATATCCCACGAGCATTGAGACGGTGTCCACACCATTCAATGGCGCGTCGTATCCGCTGGCCACCCAAACGTTCTACGAATTTCCCGCGCGCGGCGAGATGCCTCCGGTATCGATCACCTGGTATGACGGAGGCTTGCTCCCGCGTAAGCCCGAAGAACTTGGCGAGGAAGAATTGAACAAAGGAGGCGGCGCGTTGATTGTTGGCAGTAAAGGAAAGTTGTTGCATGACACCTACGGAGCGAAGCCGCGGCTGCTGCCCAAGTCGCTGCACGAATCCTACGGCAAGCCCCGGCAGAAGCTTTCGCGCATTCCAGGCGAAGACCACGAAATGAACTGGGTCGACGCGGCCAAAGGAAATGCCGAGGCCTCTTGTCCGTTCGAGTATGCGGCACGGCTTACCGAAGTGATGTTGCTGGGAGTGGTGGCGCTGCGAGCAGGCAAGAAGATTCTTTATGATGGCTCCAGTATGAAGGTCACCAATGTGCCGCAAGCCAACGATTTCTTGCGACGCGAATACCGAGAAGGATGGAATTCGCCGTCAGGGAAAACCTCGTAAATATGGGCGTTGGCACAAATCGCACTGGAGAAATATTAATGAAAAATGGTTTTCGAGTTTCAATGGGCACACTGATTGTTCTACCTTTGCTGCTGGGATGGGGGCATTCCGTGGCCGCTCAAACCGATCAGAAATGGAAGTCAAAAGACCGCAACCGCCCGGCACCCGCAGCTGTGGACCCCGGCACCCGCAGCACGGAAACTTCCGCAGGACGCGCTCCTGCGGACGCCATTGTTTTGTTTGACGGCAAAGATCTTTCCAAATGGACACAGAAGGACGGCAGTCCCGCAAAATGGAAAGTTGCTGATGGATACTTCGAAGTGGTTCCCAAAACCAAGGACATCATTACCAAGCAGCCGTTTGGAGATATGCAATTGCACCTGGAATTCAGGGAGCCCGCCCCGCCCGTGGGCGAGGATCAGGATCGCGGCAACAGTGGCGTAATCATCATGGGGCTGTACGAACTTCAAGTGCTCGATTCTTACCAGAGCAAAACCTATCCCGATGGGCAAGCGGGCGCGGTGTACGGTCAGTATCCGCCGCTCGTAAACGTCTCCCGTCCCCCCGGCCAGTGGCAGACCTACGACATCATTTTTCACGCGCCGCGATTCGACGACAGCGGCAAATTATTGCGGCCTGCGCGTGTGACCGTACTCCAGAACGGCGTGCTGGTGCAGGACCACGTTGAAATCCACGGGCCCACGGCAACCGGCGAGCCCTATAGAGCCCACGCGGCAAAATTACCGCTCGACCTGCAAGATCACAATCACCCGGTGCGCTACAGGAATATCTGGGTGCGTGAACTGACGGACGCGGAATAAACAAGCGCGGCGCGAATTCAGAAGCCCAAGGAACACGTTTAACTTCCCATCAAGTCCGCGCTGTTTTGTTTCACGATGATGGCTCTGATACGATTCCGAACTATGCGAAATTATTTAAGTTTGCTTTTCCTACTCGCTGTCGCAGTCTCAGTTTCCGGCCAAGACGCAAAACTTGCAGCGGACCGCGTTGCCGCGCAAAATGCCATCTTCGACGATTACTATGAGTCTGAACTGCGCAATTTCCCGGAACGCGCCACAGCCTTCGGCGATTACCGCTATAACGACAAGCTTGATGACTACTCGCTTGACGGCATCATGCAACACCATAAAACCGATGAAGCTTTTTTAGCGCGCATAAACGCCATTCCAACCACCGGATTCGCCGACCAGGACCAGCTTTCTCACGACTTGCTCGTCCGCGTCCTCCAGCAACGTATCGCTGATTTCAATTTCAAAGAGTACGAAATGCCGATCAATCAGCAGAACGGTATCCATACCAAGCTAGCGGATTTGCCCCTTTCCGTTCCGCTAGATTCCTTGAAGCACTACGAAGACTACATTTCTCGTCTTCACCAAGTCCCCCGCGCGCTAAACCAGACCGTGGAAGTCTTGCATGCCGGCATGAAAGACAAGCTCATGCCCGTGCGTTTCCTCGCGGAGAAAATTCCGGGCCAGTGTCAGGGCATTATCGACGCCGATCCATTTCTTCTGCCGACAAAAAAATACCCGGCGGCCATTTCCGCTGAAGATCAAAAACGCCTAACGCAGCAAATCAATGACACCGTCAATAATGAAGTTCTTCCCGCCTACCGCAATTTCGGCGAATTTATTCGCACCAAGTACGCCCCGGAGGGTCGCACCACGCTGGAGATCACCTCGCTGCCGGACGGGCAGAAGCGCTACCAGAACAATATTTATGCGCGAACCACCACGCGCATGTCCCCCGATGAGATACATGAGCTGGGTCTTCGCGAGATAGACCGCATCGAGAAAGAAATGAACGCTATCGCGAAAAAAGAAGGCTTCGCCGATCTCGCCGCATTTCGCGCTTCGCTAAAGACTAATCCAAAATATATTCCCACTTCATCGGAACAGATACTCGACGATTTCCGCCATTACATCGCACAGATGGAGCCGAAGCTGCCGCAGCTTTTTACGCTTCTTCCCAAGTCGCCGGTGACCGTCGAAGCCATACCAGCCTTCCAGTCCGCCGCAGCAACTCACTACGTCACCGGCACGCCGGACGGAAAGCGGCCAGGCCGCGTGGTGGTGGCCACCTCCAAATTCGCAGAGCGATCGCTCGTAGACGACGAAGCCATCGCTTACCACGAAGGAATCCCCGGACATCACATGCAATTGTCGGTGCAGCAACAGCTCACAGGTCTACCCAAATTTCGCCAGCACGGTCTGGGCTTCAATGCTTATATCGAAGGGTGGGCGTTGTACTCCGAACAACTCGGCAAAGAAGTCGGCTTCTATCAGGATCCCGTCTCCGATTATGGACGGCTTTCCTCCGAATTATTTCGGGCCGTGCGCCTGGTAGTCGATACCGGAATCCATTCGAAAGGTTGGACGCGCGATCAAGTTGTGGAGTTCTTTCGCAAATCCGGTGCCGTCGATGAACCCACCATTCAATCTGAAACCGACCGCTACATTTCATGGCCGGCCCAAGCCCTCAGCTACAAGTTAGGGCAACTTAAAATACGCGAGCTACGCGATCGCGCGCAGGCAAAACTCGGCCCCAAGTTCGACATCCGTAAATTTCATGACGAGATGCTCGATGGAGGCACTCTGCCACTCGATCTTCTCGACGCGCGCACCGACAGGTGGGTTGCCCAGCAGGCCAGCGCAAGCAACTAGCTCATCAACTTTTGAACTCCTTCTTAAAAATTCGCTAAAATAGAAACGTGCGCAATTTATTTGGCAGCGCAAAAAGCGAGCTTATGCCCGGCGCCAAAAACGCAGTAGAAACCTGCCTCGCTGTGCGCGCGGGCGAATGCGTGGCCTTAATTGCCGACGAAGTCAGCAAGCCCGTGGCGGCCAGCCTTGCGGCGGCGCTCGACGAGTGCGGAGCGCAACACAATGCTTTTTTGCTCGAAGATTTTGGTCTGCGCCCCATGCGCGAAGCGCCGGCCGAAATCTTGAACGCGCTGGAAATAGCCAATGTAGGAATTATGTGCATGACACCCCAGCCCGGCGAGCTTGGCGCGCGTATGGCCATCGTCAAAATTGTCGAACGGCGGCAGATTCGCTACGCCCACATGGTGGGCGTCACCGCGGAAATCATGCAGCAGGGTATGCGCGCCGACTATCGCATGGTCGACCGGCTCAGTGACAAACTACGCGAACGCATGATGCGCGCCGAAACCCTCACGGTAAAAACCGAGGCAGGCACCAACATCGCCGCACATTTTGATCCCGGTCTCGATTGGGTGAAAACCAGCGGATTAATCAGCCCCAGATATTGGTCGAATCTTCCAGCCGGCGAAGTTTTTACCACTCCCGCGACAGTGGACGGCACTTTTGTATGTGACGCCACAGCCGGCGACCACTTCAACGGCAAATATGGCGACCTGCAATCCACTCCATTGGTTCTGGAGATCAAGGAAGCCCGCCTAATTCACGCGGAGTGCGCGCGAAAGGATCTGCAGCAGGAATTCTGGGAATATTGCCACACCGATAAGAACAGCAACCGCGTCGGTGAACTGGCCTTCGGCACAAATTTGGGATTGTCGCGCATGATTGGCGTGCTGTTGCAGGACGAAAAATTTCCCGGCGTACATCTGGCCTTCGGCGATCCCTATGGCAGTCAGACCCACGCGGACTGGGTGTCCAAGACGCATGTCGATGTCCTGACTCGCAAGTGCGATGTTTGGATTGATGAAGACCAGGTGATCAATCAGGGTCGCTATCGACTCGACCACCTGGGAATTTCCTGACATCCCCGAATCAACTCTCGCGAACGCTTTCAATGCAGCGGTCAACGCGATTTGCTTCGCGGCCATGAGTTAAACTGTTACCTGTGCCTAAATTCGACAAACACATTTTTGTCTGCATGAACCAGCGCGAAGCAGGTCACCCGCGCGGTTGTTGCGACCCCACCGGACAAGGCGAATTGCAGCGGCTATTCAAAACCAAGCTGGCGCAGCGTGGATTAAAAAATGTGCGTGCCAATAAATCCGGTTGCCTCGACCAGTGTGAACTTGGACCAACCGTGGTGGTTTACCCAGAAGCAGTCTGGTATGGAAGCGTCAAGCCAGAAGATGTGGATGAAATCATCGACTCACACATTATCGGCGGCAAACCGGTAGTCCGCCTGGTCATTCCCGACGCAATCCTCAATACCACGCACAAAAAATAGGAGCGTTGTCCCCGATTTTGCCGAGACTGCCGCCCGCGATTTCTGAATTCTTAAGGTAATTCGCGCGCAGGTGCGAGTTGCCGCCGCGATTGTGTCTGGTGAATCCAAGCCTCGGCAGCGATCAGATGCAGCACAAAACCAATCCAAAACGCGATACCGAAGAATTCGTGCGGCGTCAAGCCTGAAAAGCGGCTAGTCGCGAAAAATATCCCCATAATCGGCCGGATCGTAGCGACCGCCAGCCCAATTGAGAATGTCCGAATCATCCACTCGCGGTGTAGCGCAACTTCTCGTCGCCGGATAAGCCAGAATGCCCGGGACAGCGCCAGCAAAAAGTATGATCCGAACAGCGTGGTTGCGGCAGCTTGATTGACGCCGCCGATCGCGGGCATCCCAAAACTCATTACCAACGCCGAGATTCCAATCACAAATCCGCAGACGACAAAAACTCGGCCGCACCAGCGATGCCAGCGCAGATGACGGGCACGAATGGTTGAATTGAACTGCAACGGGCCCAGCAACATGAACAGCAAGCCCGGAACAATATGAACCAGCGTAAGCACCGGATAGTGCGCAAATAAATCGTCCAGCGCGCTGAATTGCGCCGCTACAGGACTCCTCACGGGCCGCGGCGGATGGTACCCGTGGAGCACGATGGGAACTACGTTCACAATCCTTCGCACTGCGACGGCAATTCCGACGAGCGCCAAAAAAATAACCACGCCCCACAAGACACGCCGAATGCGATTGCTTGGCTTCACACTCTGCAATACGCAAATTCTCACAAATTATTTCGCTGCGCTGATTTTCTTTCTCTATAGCTTTATGCTTGGAGGGTCTGAAGCCGGAACAGTTTCTATTGGGATGAGCGGGTGATCTTGAAATCCGCGAAATTGCCCCACTTACCATCTCTTCCTTTTTGTTCCATCAGCCATTGCCAACCGCCGCCGCCACTTTCCGGCGACCAGCGAAACGTGGTGTGAAAAGGGCCATCAGGATGCTCAAACGTGAAATGAATCGAATTACCGTCGCGCGTGCCGTAGCCCAGCATCTCCGAGAAGCGCGCTCCGAACACATCGAAAAGGTGCAGCACATATTTTTCGCTCACCGGGTCGTACCCGAGAAACCAGATAGCCTCATAGCGCTTCTCGGAGGTCGGCGCATCCGTCGAAGTGCTTTCCTGGATACGAAGGAACATGTGGTTGAGCACCCACTCGGCCTTGAGTTCGTGGTGCGCGTCGCGGCCCATCACTTGTCCACGAACCTTCCACGAGCCGGTCATGTGCTCAACGAGATCGTCGTGCCATTCACCTGGAGTTTGCGCGTGCGAGCGGAGCGCTACGACAGCGACTAGGATTGCAGCAGGTAGTAACCGAGCAATTAGGCTTTTCATCAGGCCGCCAGTCTCGCATCGGCCGATTCAGTATTCAAGCCTAAGCACTGCAAGCGGCTTAATTGTGTAACCAAATTAAAATGCCGACATGGCCTTTTAATTCGTCCCCTGCATTATCAGAGGACAGGCCACGCCGGCGTTTTCAGATTTTGGATAGCGTCTTAGTGATGGTCGTCGCGGTCTCGGTCGCGGTCCCGATCTCGATCGTGTTCGCGATATTCATGGTCACGCCACCGGTCGCGGTCGCGCTCACGCTCGCGATCCCAGCGGTGCTCATGATAAAAGCGGCCATGGTCACCTTCCCAATACCCGTTATAGTATCGGCCCCCTTCCCAGCGAGGTCCGACCCACACTGCACCACCGTAGGGCGGGTAAGTCCAATAACCGCGGTGCCAAACGTAACGGCCGTCTACCACGTACCAATAGCCGTCCACCCAAACGTAGCCTGGCCCCGGTGGAACCGGTCGCACACGGTACACACGCGGCGGAGGTGGAGCGCCGATTCCGATTCCGATGGATACCTGAGCTTTAAGGGCGGGTGAGCCGGTCAAAAGCATGCCGGCAAGCAACGCTGCGCCGATAAACTTTCTCATTCTATCCTCCTTAGAAAAACGTGTTTCGACTCCCACTCATGAAACACCACTCACGACATTTCCTCTCGGTTGGAATCGCGAAAAACGGTCGTGTGCTGGGAGGGTCCTCGGGACACTTTGGAGACTACGTAGCTGTTCGGTAGCCATCAATAGGGCAAAAACTGTATGTGTCAAGTGTGGCACGACTAGGACTGATTAGGCCCACCATGGAATGAAGCTTTCGTGTTCTCCCCGACATCCAACCGATGGGGTGAGAAGTGCAGCCTCGCCCGCAGAATGGAAAATCAAACATGAAAAAACGCAAGTTGGGAAACTCTGGATTGGAACTCGCTCCTTTGGCGCTCGGTGGAAACGTTTTTGGTTGGACCATCGACGAGCCGGCCTCCTTTCAGGTGCTGGACGCATTTGCAGCCGCAGGCTTCAATTTCGTGGACACCGCGGACACGTATTCAACCTGGAAGCCCGGAAATAAAGGTGGCGAATCCGAAACGATTATCGGCAACTGGATGAAGAAAAGCGGCAACCGGAAAAAGGTCTTGATTGCCACCAAAGTTGGCATGGACATGGGCGCAGGTATGAAAGGCTTGTCTAAGAATTATATTTTGCGCGCCGCAGAAGCGTCGTTGCGCCGTTTGCAAACCGAGTACATCGATCTGTACCAGGCGCACACTGATGACGCCACCGTGCCCTTACAGGAAACGCTGGAAGCGTTTGGCCAGCTGGTTACACAGGGTAAAGTCTGCGTCATTGGAGCTTCCAATTACTCAGCGCCAAGGTTATCCGAGGCCTTGGACGTCAGCAAGAAACATGGCCTTCCTCGATACGAATCTTTGCAGCCGCTTTACAATTTGTACGATCGAGCGGATTACGAAGCGAACCTCGAGCCGGTTTGCCGGGAAAATGGAATTGGCGTCATCCCTTATTATTCGTTGGCCAGCGGATTTTTGACCGGTAAATATCGCTCCGAAGCTGACCTGGGAAAGAGCGCCCGCGGCGCGGGCATAAAAAAATATTTGAATGGCCGCGGTTTCCGCATATTGGAAGCGCTGGACCAAACGGCGAAGAAATACAATTCCACGCCCGCACAGATTTCTTTGGCGTGGCTGTTAACCAGGCCCACGGTCAGCGCTCCCATCGCCAGCGCCACTAACGTTACGCAACTTCAGGAACTTTTGGATGCCACTAGCTTACAACTCGATCGCGAGACCATCCAATTGCTGGATCAGGCCAGCGCAATTCAGGCCAGCGCACCTCACTGACTGATAGCCCGACGGATCGTTCCGCAGTTCCAAACAGAGCCGTCTTCAGGCAAAATGTCTCCTCCATTGAGGAGATGATATGAATCGCAGCGTTGCGGTTGGGTGCGTGTTATTGAACGGGTTGGCGTTGACACTCGCGGGCGCCTATAAAGTTGAAAAAGTTTCGGCGAACGATCAATCGCTGGCGGGGTATTCATCGGAATCCTCCCGCGCCGAGCGCCAGTGGGAAGAGCAGCTTCGCGAAATCCCCAGCCCGGACAATCTGCGCGCGTATATGGAACATCTGTCAGCCCACCCGCACAATGTTGGCACCGACTACGACAAGAAAAACGCCGAGTGGATTGCCGCGAAATTCAAAGACTTCGGACTCGACACGCACATCGAGCAATTCGACGTGCTTTATCCCACGCCCAAGGAACGCGTCGTGGAGTTGGTCGAAGGCGGCCCAAAATTCACCGCGAAACTACAGGAACCCGCCCTGCCGGAGGATCCAACCTCAGGCCAGCAAGGCGAACAACTTCCTACCTACCACGCTTATTCGAAGGACGGCGACGTTACCGCGCCGTTGGTGTATGTGAACTACGGCATTCCCGAGGATTACGAACAACTTGACCGCATGGGCATTTCCGTAAAGGGCAAAATCGTGATCGCCCGTTACTTTCATTCGTGGCGTGGGATCAAGCCTAAAGTCGCCGCTGAGCATGGCGCCGTTGGTTGCCTGATTTATTCCGACCCGCACGAAGATGGATTTGTGCAAGGCGACACATTTCCCAAAGGCGCGTGGCGTCCCAAGGATGGCGTGCAGCGCGGTAGTGTCGCGGACATGCCCTTTTATCCCGGTGATCCATTGACGCCAGGCGCAGGCGCGACAAAAGATGCCAAGCGCTTGAACATCGAAGATGCTCCCACCATTACAAAAATTCCGGTTCTGCCGATTTCCTATGCCGATGCGCAACCCTTGCTTCAAGCGTTGACCGGTCGCGTCGCGCCCCCGCAGTGGCGCGGTGGCCTGGGCATCACCTACCACGTCGGCCCCGGCGACGCGAAAGTGCACCTGAAGGTGAAATCCAACTGGGGCAGCAAACCTGTTTATGACGTCATCGCAAAAATTCCCGGCACGACTTTCCCCGATGAGTGGGTGTTGCGCGGAAATCATCACGATGCGTGGGTGAATGGCGCGGAAGACCCAACTTCCGGGATGGTCGCAGTGATCGAGGAAGCTCGCGCCCTGGGTGACTTGCTGAAGGCCGGATGGAAACCCAAACGCACCATCATTTATTGCGCATGGGATGGCGAAGAGCCGGGTTTGCTGGGCTCAACCGAGTGGGCTGAAGCTCATTACGACGAATTGCGCGCGCACGCGGTGGCCTACATTAACTCGGATTCCAACGGCCGAGGCTATTTGGAAATCGAGGGTTCGCACACCCTGGAAAAATTCTCCAACGATGTCGCGCGTGACATCACCGATCCAGAAACGAAGCTTTCCGCCTGGAAGCGGAATCACCTGCACGAAATTGCGGAAGCCAAATCGCCGGAGGATCGCGAGAAGACACGCCAGCGTGCTGATGAGCGCATCGGTGCGCTTGGTTCGGGATCGGACTACACCGCTTTTCTACAGCACGATGGCGTGGCCTCCATGAATATTGCCTTCGGCGGAGAAGACGGCGGCGGCATCTATCATTCGATTTACGACGACTTCTACTGGTACACGCATTTCAGCGATACGAATTTTCAGTACGGCCGCGCGCTGGCACAAACTGGCGGCACCGCGATTTTGCGGCTGGCCGACGCCGACTTGTTGCCCTTCGAATTCGGTGATTTCGCGGACACCATGGATACTTACGTGAAGGAATTGAAAACGCTGGCGCAAAAAACGCAGGCTGATATTCAGGAACGTAACCGCGAGATCGAAGAGGGTGTCTTCCAGGCGACGGACGATCCGAAAAAACCGCTGGTCGCGCCACCCATCGAAACGGTCCCACCGTATTTAAACTTTGCTCCCCTGGACAACGCAACCATAGCGCTCGGACGCAGCGCCACGGAGTATCGCAAGGCTCTCGAGAAAATAAATGCAAATGGCGGCAGCGCCATGGCAGCAGCCTCTCTCGCGGACGTGAACAAGCTTTTGATCGAAAGCGAGCGAAGACTTACCAACGCCGCCGGGTTGCCCAACCGGCCCTGGTTTAAACACCAGATTTACGCGCCCGGTTTCTATACTGGTTATGCTGCCAAAACGATGCCCGCCGTACGCGAGGCCATCGAACAAAAACAATGGAAACAGGCCGAGGCCGGTATTGTTGTTGTAGCCGGTGTGCTGCAAGACGAGGCCGAATTGATCTCCGCGGCGGCCGCAAAACTTGGTGCCGCGGCTCATTAACTGGCTGCGTCAGTTTTTCGCATTACAAAAATAACCGCGCACGTTCTGGAAGGACTGCCGCATTCCTTCATACAATCTCGCTCTAATCGGTTTCGGCAATGTGGGCCGCGCTTTTTTGCGCGTGCTCATCGCAAAAGAAGCGGAACTCCGCAGACGCTATGACGTGCGCTGGCGTTTAACCGGAGTTGCAACGCGGCGCTCAGGCTGGCTCGCTGATCCACACGGCCTGAATCCCATCGCGTTATTAAATGGCCATTGGCCGTCGCAGCGAGATATACCGCCTAACGACATTCGCGAATGGCTCGAGAGATCGCACGCCGATGTCTTCATTGAAGCTAGTTCGCTGAATTTGCAGTCCGGCGAGCCGGCAATTGAACACATCAAAACAGCGCTGGAGTTCGGCGCCCACGCGCTCACCGCCAACAAAGGACCGATTGTCTACGCATTTGAGGAATTAACCAAGCTCGCCGTCGAGAAAAAGAAAAAATTTCTCTACGAATCAACAGTCATGGATGGCGCGCCCATTTTTTCCATGTTTCCACTGGGCTTGCCGGCCGTGGATTTGCGCGGCTTCCACGGTGTTTTAAATTCCACCACTAATGTAGTGCTGACCGAAATTGAAAGAGGCCTCTCTTTAGATGAAGCGGTTAAGCGCGCCCAAGCCATGGGCATCGCCGAAACCGATCCATCCGCGGATGTCGATGGCTGGGACGCGGCATTCAAAGTGGTGGCATTGGCAATCGTGCTCATGGGCGTGCCCGTAAAAGTTGAGCAAGTGCGGCGCACCGGCATCCGGGAATTGAGCGAGGAAAAGATTCGCTCCGTGCGCGACGCCGGCATGCGCTACAAACTCGTTTGCCGGGCCGTGCGGCGCGGCCTGGGTGTGGAATGCACCGTAGCCCCGGAATTGCTCCTGGCCGGCGACCCACTTGCGAATTTAGAGGGCTCCAGCTCAGCGATTCGTTTCGATATGGACGTGTTTGGCTTGTCAATCGTGGAACACAACCCGGGCATCGACGCCACGGGCTACGGACTCGTTGCGGACCTCGTGCGCGCCGTGCAGCCGTGAATTCTCTTGTTATCTGCCACCCAGTCGCTTGTCGAAATTAGTGACCGCCGTCGGAATCGCGAGGCCGGGATCACACCGTTGGTCACGAATCGGTTCACTGGCAGCAAGGCGAATCGGTAGCACCCCCGCCCACACTGGCAAAGCGTAATCCTCTTCGTCGTCCTGCACATCTCCGGTACGCATCTTGGCGGAAACTTCGCTGAGCGGTAAGCGCAGGATGCTGGTGGCTTTTAGTTCTTTTTCGTTGGGCTGTCGAGCGTCGTTCCAACGCCCAGACAGAATCTTTTCTGTAAACCCCCGCAACGCCGCGATTTTTTCTTCCGCCTCATCGACCAGCGTAGCTTTACCGAGTGCGACCACCGACCGATAGTTCATGGAATGATTAAACACCGAGCGTGCCAGCACCAGCCCGTCGATCAGCGTAACCGTGACGCACACAGCTAGACCGCCGCTCACTCCTCGTAACATGCGGCTCGCCGCCGACCCGTGAAAATAAATGGCCTCGCCCACGCGCGCGAACATCGTGGGAATAACATACGGCTGGCCTTCCACCGTGAACCCCACGTGGCAAACAAATCCTTCATCGAGAATTTTGTAAATGGTGTCACGGTCGAACGACCCGCGATGCGGTTCGCGGACCACCCGCGTGCGCTCGGTTGGCGAGAATGTTTCCGGCAAAAAGCACCTCGATGAGAAACGTGGCGCGGAGTTGATAGCCGGCGCCAAAGCGGCATGAGTGAGCAACAATCAATTCGATGCTAACACGTCGCTACGCGCCACCCGCAACGGCCAATGTGGCATTCCACTATGCGTCACCGCTCAACTTACCGCGCCTTTGTGAGAAACTACCCAACCGGAGATACCTATGAGCTCAACAGTTGCGCACCCCGCAGGAAGAAAAGCTTTGGACACCACCTGGGTGCGGCAGCAGTTTCCTTCTTTGCAGACGCAGGTGAACGGACAACCAACAGCTTTTCTGGACGGCCCCGCAGGCACCCAGGTTCCCCAGCAGGTCGTCGACGCCATACAAAAATACCTGCTGCACGATAACGCCAATACTTGCGGAGCCTTCGCCACCAGCCGGCGCACCGATGCCATGATTGCCGGCGCGCGCCAAGCGATGGCCGATTTTTTCCATTGCGCGCCCGATGAAGTAAGTTTCGGGCAAAACATGACCACCATCACGTTCGCGTTGGCGCGAGCGATTGGCCGCGAACTGAACCCCGGAGACGAAGTCATAATCACCACGCTGGACCATGACGCCAACGTGGCGCCGTGGCGCGCCCTCGAAGAAAAAGGCGTAATAGTGCGACAGGTCGATATTCGTGAAGCGGATTGCACGCTGGATATGGACGACTTGAAGCGCAAGCTCACCAAAAAAACAAAACTGGTCGCTATTGGCTACGCATCCAATGCCGTGGGAACGATCAATCCCGTAACGGAAATCGCCAAACTTACGCATTCCGTGGGTGCGCTGATATTTGTCGACGCGGTCCATTACGCGCCCCACGGTGTGATTGACGTACAGGCCCTTGATTGCGATTTCCTGGCTTGTTCCCCATACAAATTTTTTGGCCCGCACATGGGCACGCTGTACGGCAAGCGCGAGCACTTGATGCGCTTCGCCCCATATAAAGTGCGCCCCGCGCCGGATGCGCTCCCGGACCGTTGGGAAACCGGCACGCAAGTTCAGGAATTGATCGCCGGAATTGCAGCGGCTGTCGAGTACCTCGCGGCGCTCGGAAAGCGCCACGATCCGGCAGTGCAGGATCGCCGCAGCATGCTTTTGGCCGCCTACCGCGTGACGCACGAACATGAAATGGCGTTGCTCGCAAAATTAATCGAAGGATTACAGCACATCGGCGGCCTCCGCATTTTCGGGATTACCGATCCAGCGAGATTTGATCAGCGATGTTCAACGGTCTCGGTCCGCTTGGACGGCCACACTCCTACCGAAACAGCTAATTTTCTCGGCGAGCGTGGAATTTTCACCTGGGACGGAAATTTTTATGCCCTGAATTTGACCGAGCGTCTTGGCGTGCAAGCCACCGGCGGCCTCTTGCGCATCGGCTTGGTCCACTACAATACTGCCGAGGAAGTAGAGCGGCTCTTAGGGGCCTTGCGTGAATTTAGCCGCTATTGAAACCAGCCAGACACGTGTATAGTCGGGCGCTGCCAAAATCTAACTCGATAGTAAATTGTTAATTATGGGTGAAAGCATGGCGAGCCGCATGACATCTTGGTCTTACGACCGTTTTAAATTCATCGCGCTGATCTACGCTCTGGTTCTATTATTTGCAGGCTCGTCTTTCGCCGGCGAGAAAACGCTCGCCGAAGTTCGCAGCCCTAATTTTCGCGTCCTTACCAATGGCAGCGATCATGATGCGCGCAGAATCGCGCTCGAATTCGAACAGATGCGCGCCGTCTTTGCCGTCGGATTTCCTAATATGCGCCTGACCACCGGAGCGCCACTCCTGATCTTCGCGATGCAAACGGAAAATGATATGAAATGGTTGGCTCCCGCGATATGGAAAAATCATAAAGGGCCCATGCCTGCCGGCCTTTTCGACCATGGGTGGGAGAAACAATTTGCCATCGTGCGCCTCGATCAAGACAGACCGGGCGCCTATAACGTGGTCTATCACGAATATGTGCACACCTTGCTGCACAGTAATTTTCGCTGGCTGCCTACCTGGCTCGACGAAGGATTGGCAGAGTTTTACGGCAACACCAGATTCGAGTCCAAAAAGTCGTACGTGGGTGCGCCTAGCACCCGCGTGTACCAACTAAAAAACCGCACACTGATCCCGCTCGAAACACTGTTGGTCGTGAATCCCTGGTCGTATTTCCGCGGAGACGAAAACCAAATCTCCACGTTTTACGCGGAATCCTGGGCTTTGGTACATTACCTCGTGTTTGGCGAGGGCATGGATCTAGGCAAAAAGCTGAGCCGTTTTTATGCCCAATTACAAGGCGGAGAATCGCAGATAAAAGCGTTCCGCGAAGTGTTCGGAGATTTGAAAAATGTTGAGAATGGGCTGCAAAAGTATGTCCAGGCATTTACGTTCCGCGCTTACTCTGTCGAAAATCTCACCGCCATCCAGGAAAAAGATTTTTCCGCGCGTAAGCTGACCAAGGCGGAAACGGATTCAGAAATTGCCGGTTATCGATTGTGGGAACACGATGCTGCCGAAGCCACGGATCTCGTCGAACGAGCACTGCAAGAAGATCCCGCACTCGGAGCGGCGCACGAGGAGAAGGCCTTTATTAATTTCCGGGAGGGCAAGGACGCAGACGCCGTGCGTGAATTTTCACGTGCTTACGAGTTGGATAAGACGCTGTATCTTTCGCAATATTTCAAGGCCATGATGACCGCTAAGCGTGAAACACCAGAGCAGCGCAAGGCGCTACGCGCGGAGTTACTGCAAACGACTCAAATCAACCCGCAATTTGCTCCGGCCTTTGTGCAACTGGCGATATTGGATCTTGCCGACGGAAAAGACGCGAAAGCATTGGCGTCATCCCGTACAGCGGAGGAATTGGAACCTTCGCGAGCTGGCTATCACTTATTGGCTGGAGAAATCCTGCTGCGCGTGAAGCGTGAGAAAGACGCCGCCGAATCTGCTCGATATGTCGCTGACCGCTGGCACGGGCCCGATCATAACGAAGCTGTAGCTTTGTGGAACCGCATTCCTGTCGCCAGCAGGCCCGCGGACGGCACCGTGGTCGAGGAAGTCGAGGAACAATCGCAAGCCGCGGAAGGAAAAATGCGCTCGATCACGTGCGACGAGAAAAGCAACAACGAAGTTATCTTACAGCGCGGCGACGACCTCATGGTTTTCAAAAGTAAAGGCCGCCAGATGATCGGCTATTCAGACACCCTCTGGTATGGCTCCGACCACTTCAGTCTTTGCCACCATGTGGAAGGGATGCACGCGGTGGTCCGTTACCGCCCCGCCGTCACTAAGGAATACGCGGGAGACTGGCTCTCCATCGAATTGCGCGACGAATTGCCGCCCGAGTCCCAACACGAAGCTGCAAAGGCGCCGCAGCCGTCGGCGCCGGCAGCTGCGCCGGCCAAACAAGATTAGGCCCCCCCGCATAAATATTCCTTTTTTTGCTGATTGGCCGACAGGAAATTCGCGACGAAATCCCAGTTTCGATAAGCACGTCAACCAGGCATGTGGCCTACCCACGTCGCATAATCCGAAGTTGCCCCCTACTATTCCATGGCTTCACTACAAGAGCACCGCGAATCCGTGTATTCTGACGCGCTATGAATAAAAAAACGAAACCAATCGTGCTAACCGTGCTGGACGGCTGGGGATACCGCGCGGAAACGAATGGCAATGCCATCGCATTAGCGCGCAAACCCGCCTACGATGAGCTGCTGCGCAAATTTCCAAATACTTTGATTCACACTTCTGGTCCATTCGTGGGGCTTCCCGAGGGCCAGATGGGCAACAGTGAAGTGGGCCATATGAATATCGGCGCCGGGCGCATCGTGCATATGGACATTACCCGCATCGATCTGTTGATCGCCAATAAACAATTGGAGAACGTGCCGCTGTTTCAACAAGCCATGGATCGTGGTAGGGAACGGCAACTCCATTTCATCGGTTTGTTAAGCGATGGCGGCGTGCATTCGCACATCCAACATTTGTTTGCCTTGCTGGAAATGGCCAAGCACCAAAAAGTGGAGAAAGTGTTTGTGCATTGCTTCATGGACGGGCGGGACACGCCGCCGCACAGCGGCCGCGAATTCGTCAAGCAGCTGCAGCAGAAGATGCGCGAGTTGGGCGTCGGCGAAATCGCTACGCTGGTCGGCCGTTATTACGCCATGGACCGCGATAATCGCTGGGAACGCATCGAGCTGGCTTACCTCGCACTGGTCCACGGCGAAGCGCCTACCCACACCGGCGATCCCGTGGCGGCCCTCAGCAAAAGTTACGAGCAGGACGTCAGCGATGAATTCATCAAACCTATCGTGGTGACGAAAGGCACAGGTGACTCAGCTACGCCGGTCGGGTTGATTCGCGATGAGGATGCGGTGATTTTCTTTAATTTTCGCGCCGATCGCGCCAGGCAGATGACCTATGCGCTCGCAGGCCCCAATTTCGATAAGTTTGCCGACCCGCGAAGACCAAAGAAGCTCTTTTTCGTCGCCACCACGCAATACGACAAGAACTGGCCGTGGCTGAAATACGTAATTTCTCCAGAAAAACTCGAACAAATCTTGGCGCAAGTTTTCGCGGAGCTTGATTATAAGAATTTACGCTGCGCGGAGACCGAGAAATACGCCCACGTGACTTATTTTTTTAACGGCGGCGTGGAAAAGCCTTTCGGAGGAGAAGAACGCATCCTGGTGCCCTCGCCCAAAGTGGCCACCTACGACTTAAAGCCGGAAATGTCCGCCGCGGGAATCACCGACACGGTGGTGAACGCCATCGAGAAAGGCGAGTTCGACGCCATCATCATGAATTATGCAAATGCCGACATGGTGGGGCATTCGGGAAAATTGGAAGCCGCGATCCACGCCGTTGAATCAGTAGACGCAGGCTTGGCGCGAATCTATCAAACGCTGGATGCGCGGGGAGGTACGTGGCTCATTACCGCCGATCACGGCAACGCGGAAATGATGGTCGATCCCAACACCGGTGGTGCGCACACTTATCACACGACCAATCCTGTGCCCTTTATTTTAGTAAACGGCGACGAGCACTTGCGCTTGAGGTCCGACGGCTCGCTCCGGGACATCGCACCGACAATTCTCGGCGTGCTCGGGCAGCGCCAACCAAAGGACATGACCGGAACCGATCTGCGTTTGTCATCGTAAGGGTTTTCAATTACGCAACAACCAACCAACGAATCAGAGGTCACTGTGAGCGTCCGCACCGAAGCCGCGAATACCAAACTGGCGATTGGCGTCTGGCATTCGTTCTTCTCAGAATGGAACGCCAAGCCCGTCATGGCGGAAACCCTTCGTCAACGCTGGCCACAGATGAACGTGGTACAGGTCACCGACGTCCAGCGCCTGCCCGCAGAATTGGCCGACGCGGATATTTTTGTGGGCAGCGTGTTGCGACCGGCCCAGTTTTCCGCCGCGAAGAAATTAAAGTGGGTGCACTCCACTTCTGCCGGTGTTGGTCAACTCATGTATCCTGAGTTGCGCAATTCTGGCGTGGTAGTCACCAACGCAAGCGGCATTTTTTCCGTGCCCATGGCCGAACACATCATCGGCTTGATATTAGCCTTGGCGCGAAATTTCCCAGACACGGTTCGTCAGCAGGAAAAAGCCATATGGTCGCAACAGGATTTATGGGACAAGCCACAGCATCTCGCAGAAGTGAACGGAACTTTGCTTCTTATCGTAGGCTACGGTTCGATCGGTAGAGAAGTGGCCAAGCGCGCGCAGGCGCTAGGCATGCGTGTATGGGGCGTCACCCGGTCTGGCAAGGGTGATGCTACGCACGCCGACAAAATTGTCACCTCGGCTGAATTGCATAAGGTATTGCCGCAAGCCGATTACGTTTTGCTTTGCGCCCCCGAAACGTCGGAGACCAACTCGCTGATTGGCGCGCAGCAACTAACCCAAATGAAGCGCGGTGCGCGAATAATCAACGTGGGTCGAGGATCGCTTCTGAATGAAGCCGCTTTAATTTCTGCACTGGAAAGTGGAGCGCTTGGCGGTGCCGCGCTGGACGTCGCGCAGACTGAGCCCTTGCCCGCTTCAAGTCCGTTATGGCACGCTCCGAATTTATTTATCACTCCGCACACCAGCGCACTCAGCGACAGGTTGTGGCACCGCGAGACAGCCATGTTGATGGATTTACTGGAACGCTGGTTCGACGGCCGCGAGCTTTTCAATCGCGTTGATTTCGTGCGTGGCTACTGAAGCTAACTTAAAAAGATCCGCTACTTAAAACTTTACGCGCTGCGCTTCGCCGAAATTCTAATCCGGTGATTCGATCTAGTCTCCAACTCCGCTTTTTGGCGCCTGGTAGCCTTCACGCGCGTAAATCACATATTTCTGCTTCTTTCCTTTTTGGTCCACGACGTTAAGCGGGCCGCCGTCAGGGGCCACTAACTCTACTTTCACTTTGTGAAAGCGCCCGTCCTTCGCGCCGTTTCCGGGAGTGTAGGAAATGCTGTACTGGTGGCGCAGCATGGCCGCCACTTGCTGGAAAATGCCAGGAATCTCGCCAGTGAATTGCGGAAACCACGAAAATCCTCCGGTCTCATTAGCAAAAGTCCTTAATTGATTTTCCGCCTGCAGAAAATCCATGTGCGGGCTTTGCGAACCGCGCATGTCCATAGCATTGGTAAGTGTTTTGCCCAGGCCTACGGCGAAAATGGTCACATCGCTCTGGCGCAACTGTTTCATGGTCTGGTCCAGATTGTGTTTCGAAAACGTATCAATACCGCTGGCCAGCAACAGGATCGACTTTTTACCTTTCACATCTTTCAACCGTTCATTGGTTTCGAGAATGGCGTCAAAAACGTTGGATTCGCTGAATCCCGGGAAATACAGCCGGTTGATCGCCGCGCGAACCTCATTCTTATCCTGTGTAAAATCCACTTCCAGGCGCGTCGTCATGTCAAATGTTTCAAGCGCCACCCAGTCTTTTTGCTGCAGGTTGGGAAAAAGTGCATCAGCCCAATATTTGGCATAATATGCAAACCAGCCACGCGCGACGTTGCTGAACTCCATAAGCACGACCAGAGTGATCGGAGCATCCGTAGGAGCAAAATTCGTAATGGTTTGCGGCGTGCCATCGTCCAGCACACGGAAATTTTCCTTTTTTAACCCAGTGAGGATGTCGCCATTTTTCGTGGTGGCAATCACGTCCAGGGTGACCACCGGAACATCCACCGCGATAGTCACGCCAGCTTCGGGTGGCGCCTGCGTCGGCGGCTTCGATGCCGGATTCTGCGCAGTCGGAGGAGGTGTGGGTGGCGGGCTTTGCTGCGGCTGGCCGCCCTGCGGCCCTGCAGGCGCTTGAGCCCCTAACGGGTATACCAGTGCGCATGCCAGCAGCGTAACAAGACTCACGGTAAAAATTTTGCCAGAGATAGCTTTCATATCTGGATCCTCATTTTTGTAATGTCCAGTTCCTTGAATTCGCGGCACGCTTGAATCTATGCGTGAGGTCTTCGCAACTACGCTCCAGGGAACGCCCGAACGACCACACCCTGCATGTTAGTATGAAGCACAATCGCAGAAAAGTGTTGCAGCGTGAAATTTGTGCGGTTACTTGGGCTTCGATTTAAAATGGAGGAGATTCGTGAGCGGGAAACGCAAACTACAGGTGGTAATTGGCGTCGGGGCGCTGCTGTTGAGCGCGTGTTTGCCGCTGGCCGCGCAAGTAACTTCCTCTCACCCGCCACCCCAACCCGCGGGCGCGCCCATATCTCAGTCGCCAGCGGTAACGATTAGTAGCCCATCTCCCATCGGCGATACCACCGCGCTCGCCAAAGAAGCCCAAGGCTGGCTCATCGATCTGATCCGCACCAACACCACAAACCCGCCCGGAAATGAGCAAGCCACGGCAAAATACCTCGCGCATGTTCTCGAGAAAGAAGGCATCCAGTCGGAGTTGCTGGATCTGGCGCCTGGTCGCAGCGCCCTGGTAGCGCGTTTGCGTAGTTCCGCGATGGCCGACCCCTCGAAAGCGTTATTGCTGGTCGCGCACATGGATGTCGTCGGTGTAGACAGATCCAAGTGGACCGTCGATCCATTTGCCGCAGTAATAAAGAATGGCTATTTGTACGGGCGCGGATCCGTGGATGACAAAGGGATGCTGGCCGCGAATCTTGCTGCATTTATCGCTCTCAAACGTTCTAATGCGCGTTTGAACCGTGACGTTATTTTTCTGGCCACCGCCGATGAAGAGCAAGGCGGCGATGTCAGCATCAAGATCCTTATTTCCAAGTATTGGGATAAATTTGCCGCGGGTTATGCATTGAACGAAGGCGGAGAAGTCTTCCTCAAGAATGGCAGAGTGCAGTACGTAGCGGTGCAGGCCAGCGAAAAAGTTGCCATGAACGTAATGGTGGTAGCGCGCGGAACTTCGGCGCACGCTTCGCGGCCGACAAAAGACAATGCGGTAGTGCACCTGTCAGCGGCCGTCGCCAAGATCGGCGCCTATTCCGCGGCGGCGCATTTCACCACCATTGTGCGCAGATATTTCGAGCAGCTCGCCGCGATTGAACCGGACGAGCTAGGCAAATGGATGCGCGTTCTGGATTCCGAGGACCGTGGTGAACACGCGCAGAAGGTCGTATCCGAAGCGAGCCCGCTATGGAATTCCATGATGCGCGATACGGTTGCTCCTACCATGCTCTCCGCCGGAGTGCGCAACAACGTGATCCCCGCGGAAGCGCGCGCAAATTTAAATGTTCGACTGATCCCGGGCGACACCATCGACGTGCTGTTGGCGGGGCTGACCAAGCTCGTGAACGACCCGCAAATTAAATTTGAAGTTCAACCAGATGCCGGACTCGCGGCGCCGCCATCGTCGCTTGAGTCGGATTTTTACGCCACGATTACCAAAGTCGCGGGAGCGCAGTTTGGAAATGCTCCGGTGCTGCCGTTTCAGTCGACCGGCGCGACAGATTCGGCGCAGCTGCGGCTCCACAATGTGCAGGCCTACGGATTGGTTCCATTTCCGATCACCGAAGAGGACTATCTGCGTGTGCATGGCGATGATGAGAGGCTTCCGGTTGCGTCTTTCAGCAAAGGCGTAGATGTTCTTGCCCGCATCGTAGCGGAATTTGCCGCCTCCAAATAAAACCAGACAGGCCAAATAATAAAAGATGACTTTCCGTCACTCGAAAATAGTCTGCACCATCGGACCCGCCAGTAAGTCGCGACGCATCGTGGAAAAACTGCTGCGCGCCGGCATGGATGTGGCGCGCCTGAATTTCTCGCACGGCAAGCACGAAGATCACGCCGCAAACATCGCGCTGCTGCGCGCCGCTGCCCTAGAACAAGGCAAAACCATTTCCATCCTCGCGGATCTGCAGGGCCCAAAAATTCGCACTGGTGTGTTGGCCGGCGGCAAGCCCGTGTTGTTGACCACCGGACAACAATTTGTGATTACCACTGCACGCATACTGGGCGACTCCACGCGGGTGAATACCACATTTGCGCAGCTTCCGCGCGAAGTTCGCAAGGGCGACAGGATTCTGCTTTCCGACGGGCTGATTGAATTGCGCGTCATGAAAGTGCGCGGCAGGGAAGTGATTTGCAAAGTCGTTAATGGCGGCGCACTCGGCGAGAACAAGGGCATTAATTTGCCCGGCGTTAAGTTGCGGGTGCCGGCGCTTACGCCCAAGGATAAGCAGGATTTGATATTCGCGCTGAAGCACAACGCCGATTACATCGCGGTGAGCTTTGTGCGCCGCGCGGAAGACGTGCTGCAAGCCAAGGCGCTGATTCGCAAAGCAGGGAAAGATACTCCGGTAATCGCCAAGCTAGAAAAACCGGAAGCCATCGAAAATCTTGACGCCATTCTGCGCGCGGCCGATGGCGTGATGGTCGCTCGCGGAGACCTGGGCGTGGAGATGCGCCCGGAGCGCGTGCCGGTGGTGCAAAAAACAATTATTGCGCGTGCGCGAGAATTTCGCCGGCCGGTAATTACCGCTACGCAAATGCTCGAATCGATGACCCAGAATCCGCGGCCAACGCGCGCGGAAGCTTCTGACGTGGCCAACGCCATTTTCGACGGCTCGGACGCGGTGATGCTCTCGGCCGAAACGGCCTCGGGAAATTATCCCGTCGAAGCCGTGCAGATGATGGCCAAAATTATCGAGGAAGCGGAAAAAAGCATCAGCGAATTTCCACGCCCTTCCATGCAGGAGCAACTAAAAGTACCGGAGACGGTGGCCGAGCTGGTGTGCCATGCCTCGCGCGAATTGCACATGCGGCTGATCGCGGTGTTCACCCACAGCGGATTTACCGCGCGGCTGGTTTCACGCTACCGCCCGCTGGTTCCGATCATTGCGTTCTCTCCTGAAGCCAACACGCGCAGGCGCATGGCGCTGATCTGGGGCGTGATGCCCGCGGAAATTACAGACCCGCACAAAATTGACAGCCTGGCGGCCATCTCCGAAAAGCGCTTGCTGGAAGAAAAGCTGGTGCGCAAGGGCGACGTCATCGGCATCGTGGCCGGCACGCCCATGGGTATTCGCGGCACGACGAATTTCATGAAGTTCCACGTGATCGGCGGCGAAACGTAGTAGGCGGCGAATCTTGGTGAGCGGGGAAACCTAGTTACAACGCGCGCAGTTATTGCGCGCCCTTCACTTAATTGACCCAGTTGTCGGGGCGCGACGGCGGGTCTTTCTGCTTGTTCATATAGACCTGGAATTTTTTCTTGTTGCGCTGAACTTTCCAGTCCGTAACGCTGTTGCGCACATTGTAGAGAAACGAGCCACGCCGCAAATAGATGTAGCCCACCAGCATGCCGCCCAGATGGCAAAGATGGCTCACGTTGTCGCCGCCGCTGCTGAGCGTGCCAAAAAATTCGATGGCGGCCATGACCGCTACATACGGCCGCATGGGGATGGTCACAGGCAGGGGGATGAGCCAGATGCGCCGGTCGGGAAATAAAATTGCGTTGGCGATGAGTATGCCGAAGATGGCTCCCGAGGCTCCGATGGTGGGCACCAGAGAAGCTTCCTTGCCGAAGAGCGTTGGAATTGTTTTGATAATAACTTCGATCAACCCCGCGCCCACGCCGCACAGGAAAAAATAATTCAGGAAGCGCCGCTTGCCCCACACCTGTTCCAGTTCGCGGCCAAACATCCACAACATCAGCATGTTGATCAGTAAATGAAACAGGCCGCCATGGAGAAAGATGTAGGTGGCGGGCTGCCAGATGCGCAGCCCATGAATCACAGCGTCGGGAATCAAACCGAAAGTCTGAACAATCAGGTGATACGCGGGCGCGCCGCCGAGCAGAATGTTCGCCAGCGTCTGCAGCAGAAAAACGCCGGAACAAATCAATACGATCACCTTGACGCCGGGGGTAATGAAGCCGCGCCAATCGAAGTTGTAGCGGCGCGAGCTGAAAGACGGAGGCATAAGCGCAGTGTACGGCTCCGGGCGCAGCGGCGTCAAAGCGCGGTTTCCACATTGATGGTGTTCGTGAATGTGTGCGGCGGAACAGGGGAACGCTGCGGACCGGAGATCCCGGAAACGACGGGCCTGCCTCGTCAGGTGAATCCCCCACCGGAGGCAGGTTCACAACAGCGGGTGAACTCACCACGGCTGGCAAGTGCGCAATGAGTAGCAGTCAGAAATTGGAGAAGCCGACGGCTGGGAATTTGCAGACGGGTTGGGCTGGAAAGAATGCAGGAGCGCGGGGTTGTGGACCGATTTGCGGCGATCATGCGCTATTCTACTTGTTAGTTACGGTAACTTATACTAAATTGATGAACAGTGCTGGGCAGGGTAGAAAAGCTGACCGCCAAGTTGAAGTTGCAAGAAGATTTAAAGCGAAGAAAGCGGTCTTTAAAATCGCAACGGTGCATCACCCGGTCGCCAATCCGGTCGAGGTGGTAGGCCACCCCGAGTCCGTCGTGACATGAGACTAGGTAGCTTCTGGTCTTACTCTTAGTGCCAAAGTTGAAGACTGGTTAAATTCTTTCATCGAGTGTTTTGTAGTTTCCAGGACAATCACTTTCGGACAGAACTGCTTGATCGCCGGAATAAGTTCCGAATAAAGTGTGGCTTTGTCGAGAAGGACCGCTGCCCCGAGGCTTTCAGCTAAGGATTTTGCCTCCTTGTCGTTCCAGAGAGAGATTGCTAGGACGCATTTGGCATTTAGAAGGACTTGAGCTTTTACCACTTCCGCAGGATATTCACGATCATCGTCGAAGTGCAGCTCCAACAGCAAGACATCAGGCTTCAAAGCGGCAGTCATCTGAAGAGTTTCGGCGAAGTTGATTGCTTCACCTATCAATTCAACGGCGGGTTCCTCCCTAAGCACTTTAGCTATGACTGGACGCATAACATCGTTGCCGTCCGCTAATAAGACCTTTATAGACATCACGACCGTCCGGGCTAACGGAATGTGATATTCAACGAATTAATACGAAAGACGATGCGTAAACGGACTGCGACAGGATTGGGGGTTTTCTCTTGGGCGGATTTGGCGACGCGAGGTCGCGCCCTCTCTCTTTGGACGCCAGCCAGCACTGCTTTCGCAGATTCTTTCCGAGGTTTCTTCTGCGCCACGCCCAATCATGGCAGTCCGTCAGGGCAAGTACTGTTTAATTAGATACTAAATCTAATATCTAACATATTATGTAATATTCACTAAAATAGAAGGAACGCGGTGGGAACGATGAAACGCAAAGCAAATAAAAAGGATTCTATAGATATTCAGAATTGTCTTGGCGCGGCAGGAAAGTTCGTTACGTTTCCAAAGCAACGTACGATTTTCACGCAGGGCGACTCCGCAGACACCGTTTTCTATCTTAAAGACGGCATTGTAAAACTGTCTCTGACAAACGAGACCGGCAAAGAAGCCGTGATTGCATTATTGAGCGCAGGTGATTTTCTTGGGGAGGGGTGCATCAGCAGTGGCGCTCCAGTGCGCATGGCGACGGCCACTACGATGGCACCGACAACCACGCTGGAGATTACGAAGGGCGAGATGATACGGGTCCTGCACGAGCAGAAAGAATTTGCAGACCGCTTCATATCGTACATGCTCAAACGGAACGTCAGAATTGAAGCCGACTTGGTGGATCAGCTTTTTAATTCCATAGAGAAACGATTGGCACGTGCTCTTCTCTTGCTGGCACGTTATGGAAAAGAAGGCCAGCCTGAACCCATCGTTGGCAAAATATCACAGGAAACGTTGGCAGAACTGGTGGGGACGACGCGCAGTCGCGTCAATGTCTTCATGAATAAATTCAGGGACCTTGGTTTCATTCACTATAATGGCGGACTGCAGGTCCATAGTTCCCTTCTAAATGTCGTGCTGCACGACCAATAGTAATGCGCCCTATCAATTAACAGACCTAGTACTAGGGTAGTACTAGATGTCCAATAGTAAACAGACCTCGGAGCCAATTTAAGGCACCATTAAATAATTCTAATTAAGCTTGGAGCGGCAGCGGCGCGGATCTGGGAACTGCCGCTCCGAGTTTTTTTCCCCGCCTGACTAGTTATCAGCGGGATCATTTTCCACGAACGAGAGAGACTATTACTTAGGAGTCCCTCCCCCGATTATCCTTATACCCACCTAAAGAATTGGCTAACTCCCGATAAGTCCGTAACCGGATGCGCCGTGAAAAG
>DASYJM010000243.1:0-10206 GCA_035996445.1 Candidatus Acidiferrum sp.
GGCGGAATCGTCGTGAACGAGCTTGCCACGATTTATTCCGCATTGAAGCAAGGCGTTCAACCGGTGTTGGAAGTGCCGTCAGCGTTCCGAGACTATGCGGTCTGCACTCAGCGGAATACTCCTGAAGCGGCCCAAGCGATCAACTATTGGCGCGAACAGTTCGCGGATTTGCCAGCGCCCCTCGATCTGCCTGCTGATCATCCTCGTCCGTTAATTCGAACCGCTCGAGCGTCCACGCTAAAACGCGACTTGGACCTGAAGCTGCAGCAAACTCTTAAACGCGTGGCCGGGCAGCAACGCACGACACTGGTTGTACTGCTGATGGCAGGGCTGAATGCCTTGCTTTATCGCCTGACGGGCCAGACCGACACCGTGATCGGTCTTGGTGTGGCGGGGCAGGCTATGAGCGATCAGTCTTGCCTGGTCGGACACTGCGTGAACCTGCTGCCCATTCGCACGAAGATTCAACCGGACACGTCTTTTCAGGAAAATCTGGCGGCCATTAAAAAACGCGTTTTGGACGCTTATGATCATCATCAGACCACTGTTGGCGAGCTACTACAGCACATCGCCGTGCCCCGCAGTCTGGCGCGTCCGCCACTGATAGAAGTAATTTTTAACGTAGATCGTGATGTAGCTACAGCTCAGTTTCACGGCGCTGAATTCTCTTGCGAACGGAACCCCAAGCGCGCGCTAAATTACGACTTGTTCTTTAATTTCGTGGATGGGCCACGCGGCTTGTATGTCGAGTGCGATTACAACACCGACCTTTTCGACGCCGCTACTATCGAACGATGGCTGAAGCACTACCAGAAGTTACTAGAGGGAATCGCAGTCAATCCGGCCGAGACATTCGCGAAATTGCCCATCCTTACCGATTCCGAACAAACCGAGATTACGACTGTTTGGAATAATGGGGTTGAATTTCCGAAACAGAAAACTCTGCACAGCTGGTTTGAACAACAAACGACAAAAACTCCTGCAGCGCATGCACTCACGTTTGAAGGCCAGCATTTTACTTACACTGAGCTGAATCGTCGCGCCAATCGGCTTGCACACCACCTAAGAGCGCTCGGAGTAAGACCCGGAACACTTGTCGGGCTTTTCTTGGAGCGGTCAGCCGAAATGGTTGTCGGCATTCTTGGCATTTTGAAGGCCGGTGGCGCGTATTTACCAATCGATCCGGTATATCCCAAGGATCGTCTGTCTTTCATGCTGGAAGACGCCGGTGCGCCCATATTGCTGACGCAATCTTCCCTGGCTGCGGAACTGCCGGAACATCGAATGAAAGTAGTTTATTTCGATAAAGACTCCGACGAACTCGATCGCGAGCCGGAGACGAATCCAAAAAATATCGCTTCGCCGGATGACCTTGCTTACGTGATTTACACCAGCGGTTCCACCGGGAAACCAAAGGGAACACGCGTTACGCATTACAACGTTGTGCGGCTGATGCAGGCTACCGAGAAGTGGTATCAATTTAATGAAACCGACGTCTGGACGTTCTTTCATTCGCATGCCTTTGACTTTAGCGTGTGGGAATTGTGGGGCGCTTTGCTGTATGGCGGCCGGGTGGTGATGGTTCCATATCTGACGAGCCGTTCCCCGGAAGAATTTTACGAATTGTTAGTTAACGAGGGCGTGACGGTCTTGAATCAAACGCCTTCTGCTTTTAAACAACTTATGCAAGCCGAAGCGCGTCTGGGCACGGGACAAAAGCTAGCTCTTCGTTACGTTATTTTTGGCGGTGAAGCGCTTGAAATGCAAAGCCTGGCGGCGTGGTTCGAACGGCACGGTGATCAGAAGCCTCAGCTAGTGAATATGTATGGCATCACCGAAACAACAGTGCATGTAACGTACCGGCCTCTTTCCGCCGCCGATCTTAATTCCGGAAGCGTGATCGGCGTACCGATCCCCGATCTGCAGATTTATATACTTGATGCCTACAAGCAACCGGTGCCTATCGGAGTGATTGGTGAGATTTATGTGGGCGGTGCTGGAGTGGCGGCTGGATATCTAAACCGCGAAGAGTTGACGCGCCAAAAATTCCTCCCAGACACTTTCAGAAACAAACCAGGATCCTCCCTCTATCGTACCGGCGACCTGGCACGGCATTTGCCGAGTCGCGATATTGAATATTTCGGCCGCATCGACCACCAAGTAAAAATTCGTGGTTTCCGGATTGAACTGGGCGAGATTGAAACAGTGCTGGCCAAGCACCCTGCGGTGACGCAGTGTGTGGTCATTGCGCGTGAAGAGACGCCGGGCGAAAAAATCCTTGTGGCTTATTTCGAGGCACAAGGTAACGTTGCGCCCGATGTCAGTGAGCTTCGTGCGCATCTAAAAAAAGAGATACCTGATTACATGGTTCCCTCGACGTTCATTCGGATGGAGAAACTGCCGCTGACACCCAATGGAAAAATCGACTTGAAGGCGTTGCCGGCTCCGGAAGGACGGGAGGTTGAAACAGACGAAATGTTCCTTGCTCCCCGGGATTCTGTGGAACAGGTGCTCGCGCAACTGTGGACAAAAATATTGAAAGTGAAGCGTGTCGGGCTCAACGATAACTTCTTTGAACTGGGCGGCCATTCGCTGCTGGCGGTGCGCATCATTGTCGAAATCGAGAACATTTATGGGCGGCGATTACCGCTGGCGACGCTGCTTCAAGCGCCTACCGTGGGAGCGCTCGCGGAAGTGTTGCGGAAAGAAAATTGGAAGCCCTCGTGGTCTTCTTTGGTGCCGCTGCAGCCCGGGGGCTCGAAGCCGCCATTGTTCTTGATTCATAGCCATGGCGGAAATGTCCTTGAATATTATCCGTTGGCCAATCATCTCGATAGAGATCAGCCGGTTTTCGCACTGCAGGCGCGCGGCCTGGATGGCAACATTCTGAAAAACCAGTCGTTGGAGCAAATTGCTTCCGCCTATTTGAAGGAAATCAGAACACTGCAATCCGAGGGGCCATACTATTTAGGCGGTTTCTGTTTCGGCGGGCTGGTGGCGCTCGAAGCCGCGCAGCAGTTGCAAAATGCAGGACAGCAGGTGGCCCTAGTCGTAATGATACAGACCACTCATCCTGGCGCGCCTGCTTTTGCGCCTGGTAGCAGCTCCGCGAATCGATGGTGGCATCGCGCCGCGAAGCGCGTCGATCTCGAACGCGACAATCTTTTGCAGCGAGGTTTTGGATATTTTGGGGACAGACTCAGGCGCACGCGAGACGTGATGCAAGCGAGAACACAAATCGCTTTCGATAAAAAAATGTCCAACGGTAATGGCTCAAAGACTCGTGCCTCGATGGCCTACATCCTCGAACTGCTGGGGATGGAACATGATCGCGCATTCATGAATTATGTTCCGCGACCTTACAACGGCGATGTTCTGCTTTTCCGCGCCAGCAAGCAATTACCGGGCCTGCTCGCCAACCGATCATTAGGATGGAAACCGATCATTACGGGGCGTCTAGAAATTCGCGAGCTGCCCGGGCATCAACAAAACATTTTGGTGGAGCCGCGCGTCAGGCGACTGGCGGAGGAGCTACAGTCCCAGCTTCATCCTCGTGCTGAGCAGCCGGCCAAAGGAACGGACACGGCACCAGAACCCGTGCTTGTTGACTGATCCCTATATCGCTGAAACTAAGATGCTTAAGTTTCTTGGCAACCTCCGTTACAATTGATCCGTGAGCAGGGGAATCTCGGATGATATGCTCACCTGCCATGGAAGCCGTCAGTTGGTCCCAGCCTACGCAAGAACTTGCGCTCCCGCATGACGAATTACATATTTGGTTTGCCTGGCTGGATGTAGAACCGCAGGAACGCACTCAACTTTGTTCCTATTTGAGTAAGGATGAAGTTTCGCGGGCCGAGCGCTTCGTTTTCCCACGCGATCGCGATCACTTTATGGTTGCCAGAGGAAGACTGCGAGAGTTACTCGGAAAGTATCTGCATTGCCCGCCCAATGCCGTGCAATTCAAAACGGGGCGCTATGGAAAGCTTTCCTTACTCGACGATCGGGATGAGCTGCGTTTTAACTTATCGCACTCTCACGGGCTTGCGCTTTATGCGTTTTGCATCGGACGTGAGCTAGGAATCGACTCGGAAAAAATACGGAGTGAATTTGCCGGCGAAGGAATCGCCCAGCGCTATTTTTCTGCGGCGGAGCAGCGCGACCTTGCAGAGGTGCCGAAGGAACTGCGTGATACGGCTTTTTTCCTGTGCTGGACGCGCAAGGAGGCCTACGTAAAGGCTCATGGCGAGGGATTACAAATTGCACTCGACAGCTTCGATGTGTCGCTGAAACCGGGTGAACCAGAAATGCTCCGAAGTGCGGACAGTGACCGGTGGAGCATGCGCTCTTTCACGCCAGCGCCAGATTTTGTTGCTGCAGTTGTTGCCGAAGGGGAAATTCACTCAGCACGCTTCTGGAGTGCGGGGACTGATTACATTTCAGGGCAGGAAGTCGCGACTGTAAAGTGCGGTTAAGTCGGCAACCATCCGTTTTAGTCATTTCGAACCATTCCGCAGAGCGCCAAGCCCAACCTTAAGTCGGCCCTCACATTTGGGTGTCAGTCCTCTCGTAGATAGGTTATAGTGCGATAAAGTCGGCCACCCCTAGGATTCCTCAGTTTTAGCGAATTGTGTGCGGTATATGCTCGCCTTTCGCGAGCACGGTGCGGGACGGCAATACCGGACAGTCCGGTAAAAACTAACCGAAAAGCGCAAAATTACAGCGCGGAAGTCCCGGTCGGAGTCATGCAAACTAAGGTAAAACCCCTATTTAGGGACCATCTCAGGAAGTGTAAGATGTTGGCTATGTGTAATTTACAGATGACGCGACGGATCTTGAAGATCGAAGAAGGAGTGGCTCGGAAGCTGTTTGCAACTATACGGTATCGGTTTTCTCATTTAGATAACGGTTTCGATTGTGAGACGGTGTGTGGCCAAGTTGGACGTTCTGCGATAACGCATAAGTTACTGACAACACGTTGGTTAGTAACACCCTCGGGGCTATTGTGGAATCCCAGGGTCCCGGTAGTAGTGGCAGACTAATTGCCTTCTGTATCATGGATTGGGAAGCGGGATGGGAGTTTTGTGGCGGTAGCCCATCCAGGGGATAAAATTCTGAACCTCGCAAGCACCAAATCGGACAGCAAAGGCAAAGGTTTGAACTGGTATGCGCTCCAAGTCCATGCTCGAAAAGAGCAGTTAGTAGCATCTCAGCTGGAAAATCGAAGTCTGGAATGTTTTCTCCCAACGTACAAAAGCTTGAGAAAGTGGTCGGACCGGACCAAGGAGATTCAACAGGCGCTGTTTCCAGGTTATGTGTTCTGCCGATTCGATTATGAATACCGACAACCAGTGGTTATGACCAACGGTGTTATGCAGGTTGTGGGCAATGGAAAAACCGCGATTCCAATCGCGGAAGCAGAGATTGAGGCATTGCAGGTTGCGGTGCGCTCAGGTGTACCTAGTCAACCTTGGCCGTATCTGCGGACCGGCGAATACGTACAAATTAATTACGGGCACTTGGCGGGTCTACACGGTTTTTTGGTGAATTTTAAGGGTAACCATCGCGTGGTTCTGTCAGTCACACTGTTACAGCGTTCGCTGGCCTTGGAAGTGGAACTTGAGTGGCTTACGCCTGTGGCGACGCAGGAAAGACAGCAACGAACTGCGGCGAAGACGTGCGTGGCACAAATAGTACCTGCGGGTTCTTGAAAATTTTAGAAGTTGGACAGTCAGGCACTGGAAAAAAAGGACGATGAGCTCACTAAAGACTGCGCCGCGAAGTGAAGTAGCTACACAAAAGCTTCAAGTAAAGGAAACCGCTTCAGTCACGAGCATGGAGAATGAAGCGCGTGCTTTGCTGAGTGAAGACGCGTTTGTGTCCATGTTGTACCTGGAGCGTAGGCGAGCTGAGCGTGCCCAAAAGCGCTTTGTTCTCGTGCTGGTAGACGTAAAAAGGGCGTTGGAAGACGGCAACAAGAATCGGACTTTGGGAAAAATAGGCGTTGCGCTGACGAATTCTACCCGCGAGACCGACATTCTGGGTTGGTATCTTGAGAATAATTTGGTTGGAATTATCGGCACTGAGCTTGGAGAAACATCTCCCGTAATCATTCACGAACGTCTGCTGGAGAAACTGCGCGGCTCGTTTCAACACACGGTGGGCAAGGAAAAGAGCTCGAAGATTTCGGTTTCGTTTCATTTCTTCCCGGAAGAACCTGGGAAGAGCGAATCGAACCCCGAAGCGAACGTCGCTTTGTACCCGGACATCTCTCGAAAAGAAGACTCCAAGAAGTTGGCGTTCGGCATTAAACGCGCCATGGATATTTTCGGCAGTGCCACGGCGCTTGTGTTTGCGGCGCCTTTGCTGGCGGCCATCGCCATTGCGATCAAGTTAACTTCCAAGGGACCGATTTTGTTTCGCCAAGAGAGACTCGGCCAGTACGGCCAACCCTTTACCTTTTTGAAGTTTCGTTCCATGTATACGAATTGCGACGCGAAAATCCATCAGGAATACGTCAACCAGTTCATATCCGGGCAGATTGGTGAAACTGCTGCGGACGGAACGAGACCCATTTTCAAAATCCAAAAAGATCCCCGCGTCACTGCCATCGGAAGATTCATTCGCAAGACCAGCCTGGATGAATTGCCTCAGTTCCTGAACGTTTTGCTCGGGGAGATGTCGCTGGTTGGTCCGCGGCCGCCCATCGCTTATGAATTCCGGGCATACGACCTGTGGCATCGTCGTCGCGTGCTGGAAATCAAGCCGGGGATTACCGGCTTATGGCAAGTTGAAGGGCGTAGCCGGACCCGCTTTGATGACATGGTTCGCCTGGACCTGAAATATGCCCGCGGCTGGTCAATCTGGCTGGACCTCAAAATTCTCGTACAAACACCGTCCGCGGTTTTCTCCGGTGACGGCGCGCACTGATGGTTTCCGTTAGGAACGTCGGCATCAAATCCTCTCTTAACTTAAGGCTGCTTGCAGTAATCTTTAAATAGTCTGGCGGAGTCGCAGCGTTCGAAATCCCACGCCCCGGCAAGCGTCCCTCGCTTCGCCACCTACGCCGAGGGACGGAACTTCCACAAGGAGCCGTATGATCCGCATTGGTGTAATTGGCTATGGTTACTGGGGTCCGAATATTGTCCGCAATTTTCATACTCACGAATCTTCCGAAGTAACCCTGGTTTGCGACAAGAACCCTAAAACCCAGGAACGTTTGCACAAGTCTCATCCGGGAATGGCGTTTACCACAGATGAAAACGAAGTTTTAAAATCATCGACCATAGATCTTATCGCGGTGGTCACACCTGTATGGACCCACTACGAGTTGGCGAAAAAAGCGCTGGAAAACGGAAAACACGTTTTCGTAGAAAAACCGTTTACCTGCAGTGTGACCCAAGCGGAAGAATTGATTGAACTGGCAGACCGCAAGAAATTGAAGATCATGGTGGACCACACGTTTTTGTTCACCGGCGCGGTCAAGAAAATCCGTCAACTGATGGACGAAGGAGCGCTTGGAGATCTGTATTACTACGATTCGCTACGCGTCAACCTGGGGCTGTTTCAGCACGATGTAAATGTCATCTGGGATCTCGCGCCACACGATTTGTCGATCATGGACCATGTAATTCGCGACAAGCCGGACGCGGTGGTAGCTACCGGCGAAAGCCACTTGAATGGCGTCGAGGATGTAGCGTTCATTACCGTTTATTTCCCTCGCCACGTGATCGCGCATATCAATGTGAATTGGCTGTCTCCGGTGAAGGTCCGCACCACGCTGATTGGCGGCGAGAAAAAAATGCTGGTGTGGAACGATCTGGAAGCCGACGAAAAGATTAAGATTTACGACAAAGGTGTGAGCATGTCGAAACCCAGCAGCCTGCATCAATTGCTGGTCAGTTACCGCTCGGGAGACATGTGGGCGCCACAAGTGGAACAAATCGAAGCGTTGCGCGCCGAGACCGCCTATTTCCTGAAATGCATCGATGAAAACACAAATCCTTTTAATGACGGCATTGCCGGATTGCGGGTTGTTCGCATCCTGGAAGCCGCTGACAAATCGGTGCGAAACCGAGGCGAGGCGGTAACGCTGTGAACGAATTCGTATGCATTGCCCCGGATGTAAAGCTAGGAAAGAACGTCAAGCTCTCCAAATTCATCAACATGTATGGATGCGAGGTTGGAGACGAAACCAAGATCGGCGCATTTGTGGAGATTCAAAAAAATGCTCGCGTCGGCCGGCGCTGTAAAATTTCCAGCCATACGTTTATCTGCGAAGGCGTAAACATAGAGGACAACGTCTTCATTGGCCACAGCGTGACTTTTATCAACGATGCCTACCCGCGATCGACTACCGCGGAAGGCGAATTGCAAACCGAAGCGGACTGGAAAGTGGAAAATACCGTGGTGCGCAAAGGCGCTTCGATCGGATCAGGCGCGACGATTTTGAGCAAAGTTACGGTAGGAAATAACGCCATCGTGGGTGCCGGCAGCGTGGTCACCAAGGACGTGCCAGACAATGCCATCGTGGCCGGGAATCCGGCAAAATTTTTGAGGTTTATCTCCGAGGAGAAAAAGTAACGATGACACCTACAACCAAAGTGCCGTTTCTCGATTTGGTGACCCCGCACCAGGAATTGGAAGCGGAGCTACTGGCGGTAGCGAAAAAGGCATTTAGCAGCGCAGGCTTCATTGGCGGGCCGATGGTGGAAGATTTCGAGCGCGAGTTTGCCGCTTTTTGCGACAGCAAATACTGCGTCGGTGTGAACAGCGGCACCGATGCGTTGCGCTTCGCCTTCATGGCCGCCGGCGTTGGTGAAGGCGACATCATCGTAACCGTGCCTCACACGTTTATCGCCACAACGGAAGCGATCTCTCAGACTGGGGCGCAAATCGCATTCGTCGACATTGACGAGTCCACGTACACGATGGATCCCGAGAAACTACGCGAATATCTGGAAATGCAGTGTGATTTTGACAACAAAACCAAGCGACTTACGGAACGGAAGCGCAGTCTCCGTGTAGCGGCTATCGTTCCGGTACATCTCTACGGACAAACCGCCGATATGGACCCGATTATGGAACTGGCGGCCAAGTACAACCTGGTGGTCATCGAAGATGCTTGCCAGGCGCACGGCGCTGAGTATTTTTCGAAGAACGAAAACAGATGGCAAAAAGCCGGCTCGATGGGTTTAGCGGCCGCATTCAGTTTTTATCCCGGCAAGAATCTGGGCGCGTGCGGAGAAGCCGGAGCCACCACTACCAACGATGAGGCCCTGGCCAAGCGCATGAAGATGATCCGCGACCACGGCCAGGCGAAAAAGTATTATCACGATATCGAAGGCTACAACGGGCGTTTGGACTCCATCCAAGCCGGATGGCTTTCCGTTAAATTGCGCCATCTGGCGAAATGGAACCAATCGCGCCGTGAACATGCGCACCGCTATCACGAATTATTTGCCGATATAAAGGGCGCGGTGACGATTCCGGTTGAAGCAGCGTGGACGAAAGGCGTCTACCACTTATATGTCGTGCGCGTAGCGGACCGCGAAGCTCTGCAAGCGCATCTGGCGGAAGCAGGCATCGGAACCGGAATTCACTATCCCATACCGCTGCATCTGCAAAAGGCTTATCAGCACTTGAACTATAAAAAGGGCGAGTTCCCGGTTACCGAGCGAGTGGCTATGGAAATCGTTTCACTACCGATGTTCCCCCAGTTGAGGCAGGAGCACCTGGCCCTAGTGACCAGCAGCGTAAAGGAATTCGCCACTTCCAAAATCGGCGCTGCGCGCTAAGCAGGCTCGCGTAACAACCAACATCGTCAGACCTTTGTCGATCACTAACTGGCGCGCCGAGGGCGCGCCGTACAAATGTATTCCACCGATTTTTTCATGCCACGAATAGACCGCCTAGCCTCGGTGTATCTCTCTCATCCGCTTGCGCGGGTGATGCGCTCAGTGTCGGCCGTACGTGTGCCGATACTCATGTACCACAGCGTTTCTGACAGCTTGTTCGGAAAATCTCATCCCTATTACCAAATCAATTGTTCGCCTCCAGTTTTTGCGCGGCAGATGCGATGGCTACGGCAAAACGGCTATCGCACCATGGATTTGACGCAGATGTGGACGGCTATGGAAACAAGACAGGACGTTTCCAAAACGGTAGTGATTACGTTCGACGATGGCTACCGCGATTTTTACACTG
>DASYJM010000244.1:0-3520 GCA_035996445.1 Candidatus Acidiferrum sp.
CTTCAATGTGCCTAGTTTGCGCCTCAGACGGATAAACTGGCTCGACCCGGCTAAGCAAAAGTGTTTCCATAAAAGTCTGCGAAGCGCGGACACGCTCGGGGGCGGGTATACATCCGGATACACCAAGTGCAATCTCTTCAACTTTAGGAGCAGCGCCCTTCACCAGCGTGACTGACAGGAACGTTTGCCGCTCACTGGGAGGACCAGTCACGAAGTAGGCCGGTTTATACTTCCATCGTTTCACGGCTTTAATTGAAGCCTCCGTCAGCGTTGGTGGGCCGTTGTACATCTTCATATCGTGGACAATTCCGGATTTGCTGATTCGCACTTGCATGATGACAGTGTCCTGAACTTCCTTGGACATCATCGTCGAGCGGTAGAGCGGATTGACCGCCATGCAGGGAAGACCAGCAGCGATATTGTCGGACACGGGAGCACCCTGCGCGAGCACTCCTTGGGCAAGAGAAAACCACAGCGCGACGGCAGTCGTTGCCCTTTGGTCGAGTCTCATCTCTTCTCCGAAAACCAGTGTATTTTTACATCCTAAGCCCGGAGAGTGGGGCGTTTAATCAGTCCTGACGTGAAGACTGGATAGTTGTTGAAATCAGGCGATTACACTAACCGAGAATTGGCGGACCGGTGGTCAATTAGTGAAATGGGGATGTTACGACAACAGGGCTCGGAACTCCGCGCGCAAATGACGCTGAAACAGCTACTGAGGAACGCCGTCACCCATCGAACTAGGCAGAATCGTCGGTTTGACGATAATTCGAGAGTGCATGTATGGCGGGGAACCTGTCCACTCGGTCACGAAACTACCCGTTGTTGCCGTGCCTTCAAGACCTTTCCCAAAAGCGAAGACGTGCGCGTGTGGGCCGTAGCTGGAGTGCACAGTCAAACGAACCGAGGCAAATATCGTTCCTGCTAAGCATATAATAGGCATCGTTTACAGGAGCTTCGCTATGCCACGACGATTCAACCGTCACATCTGTTTCCTCAGCTTAGTTCTTGCCGCTGCGATGCCTGTACAAGCCGAGCAGCCCAAAGCCGATTCCGATGCCGCCATCTCGCAAACTTTGCAGGCCATGGAACAGGCCTGGCTCGATGCCGAGAAAAATAACGATGCGGCAGCATTCGAACAAATAGTGGCGGATGATTGGATCGCCGTCAATCCCGACGGCAAGAGCCAGACCAAGGCCGAGAGAGCCGCTGAGATCAAGACCGCTCACGTAGTCTCCGCCACGCTGGGCGACATGAGAGTCCGCGTCTTCGGCGACACTGCCGTGGTCACCGGCACCGACGATGAAATCACCATGACTGACGGCAAGAAATCCGGCGACCATTACGTGTGGACTGATGTTTTTCTGAAGCGCAATGGGAAGTGGCTGGCTGTGGCCTCGCAGACCACGCAGATCAAGTAGCTCGCTCTCGTCTCGCAACTGCCTCGTGATCGTCACAGGCTACTCTGAAGTAATTGTCGAAATCAGGCGATTACACTAATTGAGAATCCCGACCCGTAGTTAGTGTAATGGGGATGTTACGCCAACAACGATACTTTGCTCAGACCTCGGCATGGAGAAAGAAAAATGCGGAGTCCCATCTTGAACTCCGCACCTGGTCTATTATCGTGTGCGCTAAGGCGCGACTACGCTGCTGCTGCTTCCACATTGCGCAGTGATCTGAAGCCGGTACGAACCTCTTCTGAAAAGAGCCGCGGCTGTTCCCAAGCTGCAAAGTGGCCGCCTTTTTCCAGCTTGTTGTAATGGATCAGTTTGGAATACGCCCGCTCTGCCCAGTTCCGCGGGGCTTGGCAGACCTCTTCAGGAAAAACGCTAAAGGCGGCCGGAACGGAGATGTTGAAGTCGGTGAAGAAGGCGCCCTTGTATTCCCGATAGAGACGAGCGCAGGACACGCCCGTGTTCGTCAACCAGGAAAAGGTGACGTTGTCGAGGATGTCGTCCCGTGTGAGATCGCCGTAGGGCTCCCCATCGACAAAAAGTTTCGCGAGGTGCCCGTAGCTGGCTACGTCGTGGTCGATCATCCAGGCGGCAAGGGCGACGGGCGAGTCCGCCAACCCGTACAGGGTTTGCGGGTGTGCGGCCATCATAATTTGCGTAGGGACGTGCTGGTAAAGGAACGCCATCTGGTCGTATGCCCGCTGCTCCTCAGCGGAGAGACCCGCCGGCGGCGGCCCGCCGGACTGAAGCGCCTTGGCAACGTCAGAGGGCGCCATACAGGGGAAGTTCACATGGATGCCCATCAACTCCGGAGGTGCCTGTTGAGCCATCGCGTTCGTGACGAACGCACCCCAATCACCGCCTTGCGCAACGAATCGGCTGTAACCTAGTCGCTTCATCAGCACCACCCACGCCCGCGCCATGCGAGCGGGGTCCCAACCCGGCGTCGTGGGCTTGCCTGAAAACCCATAGCCGGCCATCGACGGGATCACCACGTGGAAGGCGTCCGACGCGCTGGCGCCGTGAGCCGTGGGGTTGGTCAGCGGATCGATGATCTTCAGCTGCTCAATGGGCGAGCCAGGCCAGCCGTGGGTGACGATGAGCGGCATGGCAGCTTCATGTCTCGACCGGACGTGAATGAAGTGGATATCCAACCCGTCGATCTCGGTGATGAATTGGGGATGAGAGTTCAGTTGCGCCTCGCACTTCCGCCAGTTGTAATCGGTCGCCCAATACCGCGAGAGCGCTTGAATGAAGGCGAGTTGCACGCCCTGCGTTGCGTCCGGAACCGTTTCTTGTTCAGGCCATCTGGTCGCATTGATGCGCCTGCGCAACTCGGTAAGCTCCGAGTCCGGAAAACTCATGTGAAAGGGACGAATCGCATTTTTGTCAGCTTCTTGCTTGCTGCCTTGTTGTGTAGCACTGGATTGAATCATGGTGTCCTCTTTTTCGAGTAACATTTGGATTTGACGTTCCCAAAAACAAACGTGCGCGATCGTCCGTGGCATCGCGACGCGCGATTCTTTTACACCCAGGATTCGTTAGGCCCAGGCTCGAATAGCCTTAAGAAATAGATTTGTTCGCGTCGCTACTTGACGAGGTGGCGATGGGAAACTGCCCCTTGCAGAGCGAACGGTCGAATTTTGCTCTCGTAACCCCATATGAGTCAAGAAAAAAGCCAGGAGAACCGAGGAGAGTTTTCAACTATTGCTAACAGGCGATTACACTAACTGAGAATTTTGACTCGTAGCTAGTGTAATGGCGATTTTTCAACAACTACGGACCGAAGGGATTTCTGGTGGCCAACCGTCACCCACGCAGCGTCTTACCAGAGACGACAAAATGCGGCTCTTCCGTGTGCGGCTGGAAAAATCTCCAATGCTCATCGCTCTCTGAATCATGCGGGAATATTTCCAACTGATAGCCGTCTTCAAGCTCGATGGCAAGGCTTCCAGCCTCGCCAGACTCAACGGCCCGTACGGTGAACTGGCGCGATTCGTTCTGGAAAAGCTCTAGGACAACTCTGTCGAACCTATTTCCTTTCTGCCAATCGAAATCAGCTG
>DASYJM010000245.1:0-4155 GCA_035996445.1 Candidatus Acidiferrum sp.
CTCGATGTCAAGCATGATGTAGACAATGATAACCGTGAGACCTGTGAAGCCGAGGATGTGGAGCCAACTCCGGTGTTGGCCACTTGCCATTCGATAGCCAGCCAGAAGTGAACAAACGAGTCCCAAGCCGAACAACAAAACGTAAATGATTCTCGGAGGATGGCTTTGTAGAGCCATCGTGCGGGTTGTGCTGATGTCAATCATGTTGTTTATGGCTGGTAGCAGTAACAGACCACCGAAAGGACGAGAATCCGGGAGCGAAGTGGCCGCTACCGCCGCGGTCCAGGTCTCTTCCTGGATCTTTTTGGAGTTGGCCATCTCCATTTTGGCAGCCACCATATCCGGAAGCCTGCGATAGGTTTCCAGCCGCGAGTCCACGTAGCGGCGAAACAATTCCCGAAGGGCAGGCTGTGCCTGTTGAGATAGCAAGTGCAGCCGCAAATAGGCGGTTTCGATGCTATTGACTTCATCGGCGATCAACATCCGTTTCTCGGCAAGGCGCGACGCTGCTCCTGAAAAGGTGAACGCCATCATCAAGCCAAATAGGGCGAATATCGCGCCTTCGACCGTGCTCAATCCACTCTGCTCGCCTTCCGATTCTTTCGAGCGGCGCCTGACTCGAACACGGCGGCCGATTTCCAGCAGGAGCAGCATCCCAATGAGAAGAAATAGAGCAAAAACTGGCGGGGCAATGGGAGGTTCCATGTGAGGCGCTCCTTTTGCGAATTCATTTCAGGTCTAGACTGGGTTAGTGAGCCCTCCGTGGACTCTCGGTGCATGAACGCGGGCTCTGAACGATGTTGAGTCACTTTTTCGGAGGAAAACTCTTCATTGTGTTTCGAATAAATTTGTCAACATTCTCTTTGAGATTGTTCCTGAATTTGATGGGGTCTCTAATCTTTTTTGACGCCGTCGCTTGCCAAAGATTGCTCTTTGTCGCGGCATCCGTCACGGTGATCTGCAATTTCGCCAGGCTATAGATCCACACGTCCGAGGAAATGCCTCCTAGATTACCCCAAGTGTAGTTGAGCATATCGGTAGCATATAAGTCCCGCTGCGCCGCGACATCGGCTTTGGGGAGCCCTCCCGCTTCGTAAGTAACTCTGAACTCTGGATTCTTATCGTCTTCTACAAAGCCTGCGGCTCGCAGACTCCGGTTGATCGAATCGACGATCGCCATGTTGATGCGTTCTTGATCTTCCTTAGACTGCTGGGTCAGCAGATAGTTTGATCCCCACGCATATTTCTTGTATTTGTTGAAATCGACCGATTTGACAAAAGTAGTTTTAACATCTTGTGCGGCGGCGTTATCCAGTGGATGCAGCACACTAGAACAAACCAGAAAAATTACTGCCAGTCCTCTTCCACCCACAATGGCCGGAAGAGCTTGTGCTCCCGACACTCCGAACCCATTTTTCATCCCTTCGCCGCCTTTACTCGGTGTTGCCTAATAGCTCGTACAAGGGAGGCATGATCTTGTTCAGTTTGGTCAGCATAGGACTCGGCAAATTCTGCTAGCGCCTCATCCAAAACATATGATTTGCCGCAGTAGCCGGCGATTTTAGCGGCGTCCCCCACACGCGAATGTGCACGCGCCAGCAGGCCGCCACAAACAAAACTCCAGACATGAAAGGGTTCGCCGGTCAGCCATTCTAGAGGCATGGAAGCCTTCATGTTTTTCATTTGTCGGACGAAATAGTCGCGCCCATGGATTGTGGTGTAGCCTAAGAGGGGATCCCCAGCAGACTGCAGCATGCGTTGGCCGGAAACCACGCGGCGTCCCTGATGCGGCGACTTCCAGGAAATCGGTGGCAAATAGGGCGCGTGGGCAGGCGCGGTAGCTTCCTTTACTTGCATGAACAGTGGATCGTTAGCGTCGTTCCCGAATAGGAGCACCAGATAGGCGCGGGTGCCCACGCTTCCCACTCCTACCACTCGGTGAGCGACGTCCGCCACTGCGTATCGTCGCAAAAACTGTCGGTATCCTAGCGGAACAGTTTCTAGGTACTCGGTTAGCGAGTCGATAACCTCCGTTCTCGTTCTGTCATCCACGCGCGTCAGGATTGGGCGATCCTCCCGGAAACGCCACCGGCCATTTGCCAGGCACTGCGCCACTTTGTGCAGAAGCGTTTCATTGGTCGTGGCTCTCGCCTTCTCCACCGTCTTTTGGATCAAGACCCATGTTTTCTTCGGGATTTTGATAATCTTGGGTTTGCGGTCCGCATACCCGTAGATAGACCACAAATCCAGAAACCCCATGGGATGAAGCCGCTGAAGATTGAAGCGGTAGCCAGCCGCGCACTCCGTTACAGCCCTCCGGCGCTGGCGCTTGTTGAAACCGTTTTCTCGCGCAGCGAGGTCGACGCTGGCTACAAGCCGCTTAAGATCCCATTCCCAGGGACCCGGTATCGCTTCATCAAAATCGTTCAGGTCCAGGACCACATCGCGTTGCGGAGTGCCATAAAGGCCGAAGTTGTTAATATGCGCATCTCCATCGATTACCGTTTGAATCCCTGTAATCGGAGTATGCGAAAGGTCCCACGCCATGGCTGCTGCGGCACCGCGCAAAAAGGCAAAGGGTGAGACCGCCATTCGTCCCATCCGCAGAGGTACCAAGTCTTGCTGTCGACCTGCATTGCTTGCAATCACAAAATCTGCACCGCTAGGACGCTGCGAAGGAGATTTCCATTCCGCATGGCTTTCCCGCGGAACTCCCTTTCGTAACGCCTTGCCCGCAGCATAGCGGCTCTCCACAGTCTCGCTCGCCCGAAGCGGGTTATAGGGCAGCGTTGTCGTTTGCCAGTATTCCCGGGTCTTTGTGAGAGCGGCAATTACTTGTTTTTGGGTTGTATCCAGTTCAGGGAGGGCAAATCTTGCGCCTCGCTCACTAGATTTTGGCGATGTCATTCTCAGGAGCTCCTACCATCCGGAGATCCCTCAGCGAACAGACGGACAGCCCCGAAAGTATTGCGAGGCTACACCTAGCGCGCTCGGGCTTGGTACTGTCAGAAATTACAGGCTATTTATTCGATCATAGACGATATAAGTTTGATCGATCATCGGTTGAAACTCGCGGACAACTTGCGGTGACAGCCGACTTCGCATCAGTTCGAACGGACCTCATCATGCCTGATGACCTATTCCTTCTTCGGCGGCGGCATACTCTTCGACAACGTGGTCCCGATTATAGGAGCTCGAATCAATTCGCCGTCACGACTGTCCGGTGGCCTCCAGGTTTGGTCGAAAAGGATGAAGCCTACGAGCTGGCCTCTATATTCCGGCCATGCCTTTGTTCTGCAGAACGCGCACTACTACGCGACGATTCTCGGCCTGCCCTTCCGCTGTCTTGTCGTTACCGACCTGGTGACTCTCCCCCATGGCGCCCGGGGCCAGCATTCTAGTGAGGGGAATGTGTCCTTGCTGAACCAAGATATTGGTAAGGTCATCGGCGCGGTCTTCGCTGAGCTGTTGGTTTAGGGTCACGCTGCCGACGGAGGAAGCGTAGCCTTTCACCTCAATCATAAAGCCGTTGATGGTTTTGGCTTTGTGGGCCAACTCCAGCAGTTGGGGCGTATACTTCGGATCCACTGTAATCTTCCCGTTGCCAAAATAAACGGTCATTTCATCGAAAATGTAATAATCATCCAGTTGGCCGAAGCGCGCGATGCAGCCTCAACGGCCGCCTTGTTGGCCGCGATTTGCTTCTGCTGCTGTTGCAGTGCTTCGTTCTGCGATTTCAGCTCAGCATTCTGTTTTTCTAACTCACCTTTGTTCTGCAGCGCCTGCGCCTTGACCTGCTGCACCTGCACCTTAGTTTCGTGCATACCCGCTTCGATCGCTTCAGCTTGTTCGAGATCGTTGCCCTTGAAAGAGACGGACGTCGCCACTAATTCGTTCTGATCGTTATAGGTCCCTTCGACTTTGACGGCGAGACCCGGGATGAGCGCGGCCATCGACATTTGCTTCCTGCGGGCCTTGAACACGCCCTGAACCTGACCCACTTTAGAGTTATCAGTCAGCAGGACTGTCAGGTTCGGAGAGTCGGAAGTTTGCAGAATCATGGTGTCGCCGTTTCGAGCTTTGATGAGACCTTCGACCTTTACGGATTGGGCGGTGACAATCTGGCTTAACAATGCAAGACCTAGAAGGGACAGG
>DASYJM010000246.1:0-2747 GCA_035996445.1 Candidatus Acidiferrum sp.
ACGGCCGCGCCCTTATAAACGGCACCCGCGGCGGCGGTGGGATTCGTGGAGTTGTCCACTACCACGAAGGAGTCATTGGGAAGGTCGGGCCCAATCCCCGGGCCCCAGGCTACAATGGTTCCATCTTCTGTCACGAAGGTGAAAACTGAGGTCGCAGTAGCGCCCTTCGCTTGGAACATGAACCCCGAGGCTCCCGTGTAAACCACTCCCGTTGGCGTGCCCGCCATCCATTCACAGGTGAAGGGATGTTTACTACCAGTCCTTGCTTCACTCCCTGTCCGTCGTCGAGAGTCGAAACGCCGGCGTTGTTGTCCGAAAGCCACCACGGACTCGTAGGACTCGCGATAAGCCCCCACGGATTCACAAGCTGCGTATCGGGCTGGCCGTTGGGCGGGTTTTGAGCGAGTCCTTGAATGTCTGAATCAAGGTTGGTTTGTTTGTAGGCTTGCGCCAATCCGAGCGCGCTGAAAGCGAGTACGGCGGCAATCGTAAGCGTGCACATCGCGCACATTCTAGAGATGGTCTTCAACCGCATTTCTTTCCTCCGTCACGTTACGTGGCTAGTTGGTGAAGGGCCTTCACCATTTAGGCGTACCAAGTTGAGCCATCATCCCGTAATGAAGACCCATTTTTGTTTCAGCCCTTGACGTTGGATCGGCCCCAGAATCATGTCGAACAGCGTCGGCGTAAGCGACGTCGTTAAGCGCAAGCCATCACTTTTGCCCGTGCTTGGAATCGTCGCCTCCATCCTTCGAGCCGGCCAGAGTGAACGCGTACACTTTGTTGTTTCCGATTCCGGGTGGGATATTCCGATAACCGGATCCCCAATAGAGGACGCCATCCACTATTGATGGGCCATCGATTACTGAGCCGCCGCTCGCAAAGTTCCAGAGAATGTTTCCGGTTCTGGTGTCTAGCGCGTACATCTGCCCGGAAAAAGAGCCCGCATACATGACCCCGTTTGCGACGCTCACTGAACCGGTATCAATGGTGCCTGTGGTGGGGTCTGCCGTCTGCCAAAGGATCTTCCCGGTGGCGACGTCGAGAGCGCTCCACGACCCCCACGTAATTTGCTGTCCCGAGGGCACTAAGGTATAGGGGAGAAAATCGTGATTCCCGATCGCAACATAGATGCGCTTACCGTCAGTAGCTGTTCCCCACTCGATGCCTCCCAGCGAACTGCCTGGCCCGACTGGTGTGCTCCAAACGATGTTGCCATTAGCGGGATTGAGCGCCCAATAGATGCCGCTCTTTTGGCCAAAGCCGACGATGTTGCCTACAAGGTTAGGCCCCGCTCCTCCCAGATCGAAATCCGGACTGCTGGGTACCGGGCAATTCGGGTTCGGTCCTGAAGAAGTCAGACATGCAACGGTCCAAGTATCAGAACCCTGCAACCTCTTTGTCCACTTGACCTGTCCGGTCTTTAAATCCAAGGCCATGGCAGTGTCGAAGAAATCATCAGGCGCAGCGCAGTTCGCGGTAGGATTTGCGTTTTGGCAAGCGACCACATCCGCAGGAACGGTGTAGTTGTTTCCAGTGCCGATGAAGAGCGTACCGTGCTTGGGATCAATCGCGGGTGGTTGCCATACTGCGCCGCCGCTGTATTGGTCCGTCTGCCCACCGTTATCGGGCATGTCGAAGGTCTTCCAAAGCATCGCCCCACTCTTCGCGTCGAGCGCAACGACGCTGCCGCGAAAGCTGCAACACGGATACGCGGGATTAGTCGCCAGAGTTTCTTCGCTGGAAGAGACGCCAATGTAAACCACTCCATCGAAAACCACCGGAGATCCAGTGATGATTGCTGCTGGATGGGTCTCCACCTGCCTAATCCACCGGAGTGCTCCTGTTTTCCGGTCGACCGCGATTACATTTGCGCCAGCGTGCGTTTCGTTGGAACTAAGAATGTCTCCAATGATTACCTGATCGTGATCTATTGCGGGACTGACACGAGAAACAGCTCCGGGAACACCATCGTAATCGGAGATCTTGTGAGACCAGATGAGACGTCCATTCTCCTTCTGGACCGCGAAGAGATTCCCGCCCCAATCAGGGAAGTAAACGGCGTTACCATCCACGGTGGGAGTGGCGGAAACATCTCCTTCGGTTGTGAATACCCACTTTGGTGTCAGGCCTTTTACATTGGTAGGAGTGATGGAATGCTCCGCCGGCTGGCTCCAGGTGTTGTTCAGATTCTCGCCGGCGATTCGCCATTGGCCCGATCGGGACAAATCTGATTGGCTTTGCGCGCTTAGAGCCGACACTAATAAAAGGACGCTGACGAACGCGCCCGTTGGAAACGACACGTGACGATTCTTAATCGACATCTCTATTTTCTCCTTAAATTAAATTGCGGTTACTCTCGCCCGCACTCCTTTGGAGACGGCGATTCCACAGGGGGAACCGCCAATGCGGGCGAGTCCAAAATTTAGGTGTGCATCGCTACCGGGATTACAGCGAGGCGCTGCCGTTAAGAGTCACAGTTCAGCGCAACTTCCTCGAACTTCGGCGCCATCCACTCCATGGTTTTTGTCCCTTCCGAAAACAACACTCACTCTGTATTGTTTCCTTGAATTCGGCGGCGGTTAGCTTGTCGCCATTCCTCCGCACAATCATGGAAAGGCACTCCGCGTACCAAACTTGCAGAGCGTAAGTCCCTGGATCCAAAGCTGTCCGGAAAAACCGAGTGCTAGGTGTCAAGAGTGACGAAGCGGCCGTCAACAGGGCGGGATTGCAGGTCAAACGGTCTT
>DASYJM010000247.1:0-2972 GCA_035996445.1 Candidatus Acidiferrum sp.
GAAGATGGTCCCCGATTAACTTGCGATAGACGGCGGAATCGTCAACGACCAAAGCCTGCATGAGTCTGGAATCCTCGAATAGTCCGCACCAGACAGCGATCGAACGCCATTCAACATCCGTTAACGGGTCCAGCGGCACGGAAATACGCTTACATGGGGAGAATCGGCCAATATCAGTAATTCCTTTAGCTGGGGATGAGGCTTGGCCGTGGCGGATGGCGCTTCCAGCGACTATAATGACGGCATGCCCATCTCAGCCAGAAACAAATTGCGCGGGAGTATAGAGGAAATTCAATTAGGCGATGTCATGGCCCTTGTTGCCGTTCGCGTGGGCGAGAATCTTATCGAGAGTGCCATCACCCGGCGCAGCGCCGACGAACTCAAACTGAAGAAGGGCGATACCGTCTCCGCAGTCATCAAGGCTACCGAGGTAATGATTCAAAAGGACTGACCTGCAAGGAATGACCTGTAATGACTGACTTGCTACTGCACATCCACAATCTTTAGAGTAGTGACCCGCTTCACCCAACGAGCCATTCTTTTTTCATCGGGTATGACGATCCGGTAGGGCCCTTCTTTGTCATCCAGAGGCTTACCGTCCCGCAAGTAAGCCAGCACGACTTGCTTGTCCGTAAATGCTGAGTCGATTTCAGGCAGGGCGATGACGACCCTATACCCGTCGGCAGCTTCCACCAACAAGCACGATGCAAGGCGCTTTCCTCGGATGGCTTCTCCAAAGGCAACTCCCGCTTTTTCGAGTAGGGCTTTCAGTGAAACGCCAACAAAAGTGGACTGCACTCCGGCAGCACTCGTGTTGACGTCCGTGTGTGGTAGGGCTTCGATGTCAGCCCTGGATAATACGGTTTGTTTCCCGTTATCCGTTTGAATCGTGACTTGCTGACACAGAACTGTTGCCGTATCGAGAATTAGAGCGATAAGGACGGAAGCGAAGAGAAGTTGTTTCATATCAAATACGCAAGATCATTACTTCCGTTGACTTGATGAGGGCAGCGGCAGTCTGGCCAGGTTTGAGGTTCATTTCCCGCGCGGAACGTGAGGTAATTATGGATGTGATTTGCTGGCCGCCGATTGAAATCATTATCTCCGCCATCAGGCCGCTGATGCGCACCGCATCGATCCTTCCGACTAGCTGATTGCGTCCGCTGACGCGCCGGATTACATCAACTCGTTCCTTTTCGGTTTTGCCTCGCGTTCGGAAAAGAAGCCGGTCAAGTTCGCTCTGCGGGATCCGATGATGTCCCCCGGCCGTCTGGACGCTACGAATTTTCTTCTTGTAAATCCACTGCTTGATGGTGGGGAAACTGACCCCCAATTGCAATGCCGCATCGCGGAGCTTCAACAATTCGTCATTCTTCCGCCCGGATTTGCCTGCCTTCGGCATCGGAACGCAATCCTACAATCAGCATCCGGCGCGGTCAACACTGTGGATCGCAGGAAGTGGATATGTCACCCGGCGTCCAATTTGCCCTACCCTGATAAGTATCGGCAAAAAGTTGGAATACACGTCCGCACGTCGTGCATTGGAAGTGGTGAAAAAAACAATCGCCCACGATTGGGGCGTTGAAGACATCCTCCAAAGGATATGTGGCAGTAACTACCGTCAACCGTCCCTCGCGCACGACCTCGATCAGTTGGCGCACGATTGCAAGGTATTCGTCAGAACTTCCGAAATTGCGCGGTTCTGTGAAGCCGAAGCATTTGGCGCAGTTGTTCATTTTTGAGATACGTGCGGTGGTGTACACAGCCTTGTTTTCTTTTTTTAGCTTCCACACATAAACGACTCTCTTTCGACTTTAAAACCGTATATAGTGTACACTTTCCAGTTTTCTGTCAACGCTCTTATGGAGGGCCGACATGCGCCGAGTGCAGACTAGCTGGTTTCCGCGGTTCGATGTTCTTGATGTGATTCTCTGCTACAGGATGAGAAGGGCTGCAACCTTAATCCTTCTATTGCTTCTGATTTGCCTGTGCTCTCCCTTCGCGCGCTCCCAGGTATCCGCGACGCTATCGGGAGTGGTTACAGACCCGTCCGGAGCCGCGGTTGTGGCCGCCTCTGTGACGGCGACAAATCTGGACACCGGACTTTCAAGGGATACGCTCACGAATCAAGCGGGCGCGTATCGTTTCCTCGCTTTGCCAGTTGGACGATATGAACTTCGAGTCAAGAAAGAAGGTTTTGCGCAGGAGATCCGCACAGGGATTCGCTTAGTGGTCGGCCAGGAAGCGACCATCGAGTTAGGTCTCCACGTCGGACAAGTCAGCGAACAAGTTCATGTGTCCGGCGATGCCCCTGTTGTCAGCGTGACCACTCAGGACATCTCCGGACTCGTTGGCGAGAGACAAGTAAAGGATTTGCCTCTCAACGGGCGCAGCTATGACTTACTGCTCACCCTGAATCCAGGCATCGTCAATTTTACGTGGGAGAAGACGGGAGGAATCGGCGTTTCAAATTCCACCACGGGGAACAATTTTGCGGTGTCGGGAAATCGTCCGCAACAAAATCTATTTTTATTGAACGGTGTCGAATTCACCGGTGCGGCAGAGAATAACATGCAGCCCGGTGGGGCCAGTCAGGAGTTGCTGGGCGTGGATGCGGTACGCGAATTCAATGTGTTGCGCGATTCCTACGGCGCCGAATATGGCAAGCGGCCTGGCGGTCAGGTAATCATTGCGACCCAGTCGGGGACAAATCAGCTCCACGGCAGCGTATATGAGTTCCTACGGAACAGCGCGCTAGACGCCCGAAACTATTTCGACCAGGGTTCCACCCCTCCTTTCCAGCGCAACCAGTTCGGTGCAGCGCTGGGCGGCCCCATACGAACCAACCGCACTTTTCTGTTTGCAAATTATGAAGGGTTGCGCCAACACCTTCACCAGACTTCAGCCGCGTTTGTTCCCGACGCAGCCTCACGCGCTGCCGCTGTGCCCTCGGTTCGACCGCTGCTAAACCT
>DASYJM010000248.1:0-5156 GCA_035996445.1 Candidatus Acidiferrum sp.
TGGTGTTGAAGATCGTGAATCCGCCAGTACCTTCCGCTAACATCGCCAGGATTTGCTGGTTCGTGGACGCCGATTGCGGAAACGGCGGAACGATAGTGCGGGGCTGGTTGTACGGCGAATTGAAATTGTAGGCGCCCGGGTTGGCAACCCCTCCTGTGCCACCTGCCGGGCGTCCCGCACCCGTGCCTGTGCCGCCGGTGGTTCCCTTCCCGCCGGTTCCTCCGGTTGTTCCCGTTCCTCCAGGTGCTCCCGTGCCTCCCCTTCCACCAGTTCCTCCAGGCGCTCCCGTGCCTCCCCTTCCGCCTGCTCCACCAGGCGCTCCCCCGGTTCCGCCAGGCGCTCCGCCTGTCCCGCGTCCACCGCCCGCGCCGCCAGTTCCGCCTGCTCCACCAGCGCCACCGGGCCGCTGCGGATCGGGTTCAGCTGAGGCGGGAAAAGAGGCCAGCATCAATCGCGGCTTTCCGTTATTAGACCTTGCGCCGACGCCGTTCGTGGCCACTTCGCTAGCGGCATCACCGGTGTCGAGTCGCGCACTTCCTCCAGGAATTCCGCCGACCAAACCACGCGCGTCCAAAGCATAGATAGCCACGTTGGATTTGTTACAGGCATCAATCGTTGCGGTAAGCTCCGATTGATTCTCAGGATTCAACGCAAACCCTCCGGAAAATAACACCAGCATTTTTCTGCCCGGCACAGTTCGCAGGTTCTTAGCCAGGCTGCGTACCGCCAGCAACACGCTGCGTGCGCCAAAATCAGCCTCAGCATTGCTCAATGAGGAAAGGCCCACGGAAGCAACCGTTACTGGCTGTGGGTCTGGCACATTGGCGTTGGGATTTACGGCCGAGGCTTTCACACCAGCCACCGCGGCTCGCAACAGGTCGGCATTGGCGGTAAAATTCTGCACGATGCGCAGCGCGCCTCCAAAATCCACCACGGCCATCAAGTGATCGGCATCTGCGTTGGCGGCGATGAATTGATTCGCGGCATTTCGCGCCTGAATTTGGTCGGGCTTCTGCATGGTGGAATTATCGAAAAAAAGAATCAGGTAGCGTTTTTGGCCGCTGGCCTGGATGGCGGGGTCAGAGCCGGTGGAAAAAGTGGAGATGGTTTGTTCCTTGTTATCTTCATAAACTTTGAAGTCGCTTTGCTTCAGATCGCGAACGTACTCGCCTTTCTTGTTTGTCACTACGGTATCGACCAACACCAAGCGAGATTCTTTTTTGATGACCACGCTGCTCTGCGGCACCGTGGAATCTGGCTGCGGTGATTGCGGCGGAGCCGGCGGCGCATCTTTAGGCGCCTCGGCGGTGGGCGGCGCCACTATCGGGGTGGCAGCATCGTCCGACTGCGCATTCAATCGCGCTTGCGAGATGAGTAGTGCAACTGGCAAAACAACCATCCAGCTCAGCCTGTTGACTTTGGTTATCGTGTTCATGGCTATTGCCTCCCTGACCGCCCAATCAATTCGGAATTACTACCGCGCCATTGCGCGCCGACATCTGCGATCCTTCACTGTCACGGACCACTAATCGCACCATGTAGCTGCCTGGCTTCACGTCATAGCTGGATTTCAGGGTGAGTCCCGAGCGACTCAACCGGTTGTAAGTGGTGTCCAACAATCTCATTTGTACGGTTTTCTCGCCGCCGGTTACGAAATTTCCGTTGTCGTCGAAAATCGCGGTGGCAATGGTAAGGATGTCGGCATTGCGGCCTTCCAACTTGCGAAAGTGAATGCCCTTCAAATCGAAGTGCGTTAAGACCGAGAGGCGCGCAGAGGTGGCATCCTTCTTGAAAAATTGAGTTTGCACATCTACCGGCACGTCATGCAATTCTTCCTGCGAAAAAATGGCTTCGCGGATTTCCTGCTTGGCCGCTTCCACGGGGTTGGGGATGGTTTTGGGGGCGTAATATCCGTTGCGCGCTTGAATGGCAAATTTCTGTTTGTTGGCGAGGGAAACTTTCAGGCCGTGAAAGCGCCCGTCCACTTTTAGATTTTGCGGAGAAAATCCCAACAAGTAAGAAAGAGCTGGCGCGGCAACCGCCTGGCGCAGGCCTTCGTCCAGGTCGTTGCGATTGTGAAAAAAAGTGCCGCCGGTGCCGTAAGCCAATTGTTCCAAAACCTGATCCTGGGCCGTCTGCGCCTGCAGCCGGTAAGAAACTTGGAACCCGCCCGTACGCGCCGAATCGCGCGGCGGATCGGCGATATCGCCCAGATCGGGGGTATAGAGTCCCCGAGCGTCGATGGTATTTATAACAATTCCCGCGTGGCTGGCGCGGTCTATGAGCGCAGAAGTCTCCGACCACAGTGTGCTGGGAATAAAACCCGGTGAGACGAGAACCATCACGCGTTGCCCGGGCATGGCGGATAGCTGCCTCATGGCGTCTTCAATATGCCGGTAGGCATACTCGGTTTCCTGATCGCCAAAAGCCAACGATCGCGCGGCAGCGCTCCGAGCCATGACGATCGCCTCTGAGAGCTTGGATTCGTCGCCATTGAATGCACATTGCACGGCATCTTCCGCGGCTATGGCCAAAGCTTGCGAATCATTCTTATTTTGAAGGAGATCAGCATGGTAATACGGCACGTCCGGGCAGTCGTGGAATCCCGCGTTGCCAGCAGTGGGATGCGGCACGATGGAATACAGAGATTTGGCCAGCAGTTCGTGGTCGGCGGTGAACTTTAGCTGGAACTGTCCCGAAGCGCTATACATGGCTACGCGATCGGAAGGCGCGAGGGCTCCGAACAATCGCGTTGCGGCGTCGCGCACCACCGTGGTGTCTTGTATGGACATGTGCACGTCGTCAAACAGCACGGCCACAAAGCGCTGCGGTAAATTCTTAGCCGCGGTGTCTAGATCCTTCGGAGTTGCACCCGCTTCCTCATCTGCCGGCGCGGCGGCGGCCGGCTTGAGGGCCTGAGACTCGGGAGTTTCTACGCTGAAATACGTGATCGCTTGCGCCTTGCGGTTATCGAAGAGCTGAAAATCTTCCCTACGCAAGTTAGGAACGACCTTGCCTTTGTCGTCGCGCACGACCACGCGCACCAGCACCAGGTTGACGCGCATTTTGAAAGTGGCCGGGGTGTCTTGACTGACGAGCTCAGAATTTTCGGGGGGCTGTTGCGTCTTGGTGGCTTTTTCTGCGTCTTGTTTGGCGCTTTCATCCTGCTTAGGAGGCCCAGGGGCGTTGGCGGATGAAGGGGTGGGCGCAGGATCGGGTGCTGAAGAATTTTGCGCATAAAGCACGCCGCAAAAGCTGAACAAAACCGATATTGTCAGGAAACAGAAGACGCGCCGGACGTAAGGAGCTTGCGGCATCTTGGGGCAACTCCTGCCCTTACTAAAAAACAAGCCCGCAGGAACTGGGGTGGTTACGCGTCCACGGGGTAACTAATGTAACGGTTGGCTCGACTATACGCCCCGCCGAATTTTGCTGTCAACGCGCGCGCGGGATAGGAGTAGGAGGGAATGAAACTACCCTCTGCGGTAAGTCGGTGAACGCGTTTTTTATCAGGCATTGACCATCAATATGGCTATGCACCGATGGAAGCGCATGCTGGTCTCAGCTTGGAATCTTCTGCGTCTATTCTTTCTTCGGCCGAGCGGGGACCTGCAGGCTTAACGACTCCGTGACGGTTTCGTCCAACTTGCGCCGGACGGCGGCGGCTTCCTGTCCAAGACGAGCTTCGCTCTCCTTACGGGCTTGCGCTATCACCGTGAGTTCGTCGCCGGGCGCGTTCTGCAGAGCATTTTCGGCGTGCAGTAAGCAAGCGAACACATAGCGCTTGGGCTGTTGTTGCTTGTGCAAGAACTGGGCGTAGTTGAACCAGTCGGACGCCGCGCTGCGCGGATCGCGAAGCCCTGCGTCGAGTTGTAACGCGCGCTGGTAGGACTGCTCGGCTCCATGAATATCACTCTGCTTTTCCTGCAAATCGGCGAGATGAACGAGGGCGAGGCTTTCCAACGCCTTCTCACCAGCCTGGTCTGCAAAACCGGCGGCAGCACGGTAACCCTTGGAAGCATCGCTCGAGTGATTGATGGCGGCATCAGCGTCGGCCACTTTGATGAAGGCCGCGAGCACGGGGCCGATATCGGCGGGATTCTTTTGGTGGCGAGCGGCGATGATTTCCAGATAGCTACGATAGTGGCGCGCCGCCGCCTGTAGTTCTCCTCGTTGATCGAGAGCTTGCGCGAGATAGAGCTGCGCGTTGGATTGGGCTGGGTCAGCAGCGACGGCGTGTTGCCAGTTGTCGACGGCCTCTCCGTCATGGCCGAGGCGATGCGCGAGCATTCCATAATTGACCATAGCGTCGGCGTTGCGCGGCCAGCGTGCGATGATTTTTTGGAACTGCGAATAGGCGTCGGCGTCGCGCCCTGCTTCAATCAAACTTCGACCATAAGACTCTTGCAACGCGAGATTTGCGGGATTGAGGCTAGCCGCGTGCCGCATGGCCGCGAGAGCGGCGTCACGCTGCCCGGCAAGCTGCTCGGCGCGGGCGAGACGGACTTGCACGGAGCTGTCGTCAGGATTCAGCGCCGCCGCACGCTGAAGTATAGGGAGAGCGCTCGTTTCGCTGGACCACCAGAAATGCAGCTGGTCCACGGCAGCCCAAACGAATAGCAACGCCACCGTCGCGATACGGGAGGCCCGAGCGGCGGGAGCGCGTCCCGTTAGCCAGCGGGCCGCCCGCGCAAAACTATTTTGTTTCTCGTCTCCAGCATGGGTCGATTTTTGCTTACCGTCCAAGAGCATTGCAGCGATGCGCGAATCGCGCAGTTTCCAGATGGCACCGTCCAGAATAAAGTGGTGAATATTTACGAGAGCCGTGAATGTGAGAAAACTCGCGGCAAAATCAGCGTGAAAAACGCGGCTGACGATCCAAGGCCCCGGGATGAAAAGCGCGATTCCGCCGGCAATCAGTGTCACAAGGTAACGGGAAAACGACCAACGGGAATCGCCAGCCGCACGGGCCTCCTTTTTCTGGTAATAGCTGGTAATCCACAAATACTGCGTGGAATGGAGCACAGCGAGCAGCCCGCTGCTGTAACGAGTCTGCGGGATTTCGCGGCCGCTGACTAACTCAATTACCGCGGGCAAGAGAAACCAGAGAAACTGTGTCACCGTCAGCGTAACCACCGGGAGAATGCTGCGGAAGT
>DASYJM010000249.1:0-25009 GCA_035996445.1 Candidatus Acidiferrum sp.
TTAGTGCATTGCACTAAGCAATGTCTCCTTAGCTTCGTCGCCCTCAAATGACGCCTTGTTGCATTCTTTTTTCCAAAATGAATTCATGGTGCGTGTAAACGTTTCTGCAAGTAGTTTTGTTTCAATAGTTTCTGTCAGCGAAATGCGCCAAAAGCGTTCGCACGCCACTTATAAGACGACACACCCGCGAAAATTTCGATCCACGCCGTGAAATTAGACGCCTTTCCATTTCTACAGTGTTAACGGTCCTAAGAAGCGCATCGGAGGTGTATCACTTTTCCCCGCTCTGTAACCTAACCCATACTCGCGTTGACACTGCAGGAAGCGTCGTCAATACTTTGAGGACATGATTGGCCAGTTGCGCGGAAGGCTCGCCGAAAAAAGACCGAACCAGGTATTGGTGGATGTGGGCGGCGTAGGATACGTGGTGCAGGTGCCGCTATCGACGTTTGCCGCGCTGGGCGAACTGCACACCGAAGTGACTCTACTGATTCATACTCACGTGCGCGAAGACGCGCTATCGTTGTATGGCTTTGTTTCCTCACGCGAAAAACACCTTTTCGAAATGCTGCTTTCCGCGTCCGGCGTGGGGCCCAGCCTGGCGCTGAAAATTTTGTCCGGCATGAGCGTCGACGAATTAGTGCCCGCGATTCGCGGAAGCGATCTGGGACGATTGACGCAAATACCAGGAGTGGGCAGGAAAACCGCCGAGCGCATGGTCGTAGAATTAAAAGACAAACTGGACGCGGTAATCGTGGAAAAAGAAAAACCAGCGGCGAGTTCGCCTGCAGGTGTTGAGGCCGATGTAGTTTCGGCGTTGGTGAATCTGGGCTACGACGCGCGCGTCGCGGAAAAAACCGTCGATGAAGCGCGTAAGGAATCCGGATCAGCCAATTTTGAAAAATTGCTGCGCGCTGCGTTGCAAGTGCTGAGCCAGGGCAAGGGGCGAGCCGCCAGGACTTCCTAAATGCCAGACGGAACCGCAAAACGAGTGATCGGCAAAACAGCGGAGCGCATCGTGTCCGCGCAAGCCTTCGACGAAGACGCGCGCATTGAAGCCAGCGTGCGACCCAAGCGCCTGGATGAATACATCGGACAAAAACGCGTAAAAGAAAATATTCAGATTGCCATCGAGGCGGCGCGGAGCCGCGGTGAAGCGCTCGATCACGTACTGCTATATGGGCCGCCGGGGCTCGGAAAGACCACGCTGGCGCAGATTATCGCCAACGAACTGCAAGTGCCGATAAAGACCAGCGCTGGGCCGTTGCTCGAGCGCAAAGGAGATTTGACGGCGATTCTTACTTCCCTGGAAACGAAGGAAGTATTTTTTCTGGATGAAATTCATCGCTTGCAACCGGCCGTGGAAGAAGTGCTGTACCCGGCGATGGAAGATTTTCGCGTCGATTTGATCATCGGACAGGGGCCTGGCGCGCGGATCCATCCTTTTCAGCTGGGTCACTTCACGTTAATCGGGGCGACCACGCGCGCTGGATTGATCACTGCACCGTTGCGATCACGATTTGGAATTGTGCACCGCCTGGATTTTTACGAGCCGGCCGATTTGCTGATTATTATTCGGCGCTCGGCAAAAATTTTGAATATTGAAATGGATGAGGCAGGCGCGGAAGAGATCGCGCGACGCTGCCGCGGGACACCGCGTATCGCCAATCGATTGCTGCGGCGCGCGCGCGATTTCGCGGAAGTGCGTGCGGCGGGCCGTATCACCCAGGCGGTAGCACAGGAAGCATTGGCAATGCTCGGTGTGGATGAGCAGGGGCTTGATGAGGTGGACCGCAACCTGATGCTGGCGTTGCTGGATAAGTATGGCGGCGGCCCGGTGGGTGTGGGCACGCTGGCGGCTGCGTTGAGCGAAGAAGAAGACGCTATCGAAGAAATCTACGAGCCGTATTTGATGCAGATTGGCATGATCGACCGTACACCGCGAGGGCGTGTCGCCACTCCTCGGGCCTATGAATATTTTGGCAGGGATCTGCCAAGGCGCCAACCCAGGCTGTTTTGATTTTGCTGCACGAATAATGCGGCTGCCTGCGAAACCTACGGATTATCGTGGAACCAACAAAACCTGAAATTGTTTTCCTGTCACTGGGATCGAACGTCGGAGACCGCGAGAAAAATCTTCGCGCCGCGATTGCCGCCTTGCCCAATCTGGGTGTGCAATTAAAGAAGGTTTCCCCAATTTATGAGACGGAGCCGGTGGACTTATTGGAGCAGCCGTGGTTTCTGAATTGTGTGGTGCAGGGAGAAACAGTAGCGCCGCCGGCAGCGCTGCTTAAAAAACTGAGAGAGCTTGAGCGGAAAATGGGCAGCAAAAAACTGGTGCCGCGCGGCCCCAGGTTGATAGATCTCGACATTTTAGTTTACGGCCGGCAGACGATTGACACCCCGGAGTTGCAGGTACCGCACCCACGCATGCATTTGCGACGATTCGTCCTGGCCCCGTTGGCCGAGATTGCGCCGGACTTGAAGCACCCGTCGTGGAGCGGAAGCGCGACGCAGTTGCTCGCCGCCCTTGATGACAAAAGTGCTGTGAAAAAAAAGACCAAAGGCGATTTGCGAACGCCCGGCCAATAGACACGGAAAAGATTGGTAGGGCGGAACGATTCTCATTCCGCCCCTTGCCGAAGGTTTTAAGAACATTAACTGGTGCGGTGCAGCAGCAGACGGTGCAGCGTCATCGGCTTAGGCTGCAGTGCCTCTAACTCAATTTGCGCCATCCGCCCTTCCGTGATTTCGCACCAGCGGTAAACGCCGGGCTCACTTTCCACCTGCTCACGACCGTGCAAGGGGCGCAGGAAGTCGTCGGCATCGTCGCGGGAAGCGACTTCGCGAATGGTGGGCCTGGCCAACGCTTCGACCGCGTAGCTGCGAAGTAGCTTCGTCCAATAGTGATGGAAGAGATCACTGGAAGCGAAGATGTCGCTCCAGGCCACTTCGCCTCCATAGGCGACGACGACCCCGACAATGTGCTCAACCTTCTTGCCCGAAGTCGCGCGAGCAAAGCGCCGCTGCATTTCATCGACGAAACTGTCGACAGAAACCCCAACCCTGCTCCCTTCATACATTTTTGAGTAAGACTGCGTTGGGGCAGTGCTGGACACCACCTCTGCGAGGTCCGCTGCAGCGATGCGCGGCGCCGCGCTGGGGGCGGCGTTAACCTTCGCCGTTGTTCCTTTTCGTACCGATTCCCATACGTCGCTCTGGCTCTGGTTCACGGCAGCTTGTTCCCGAACACTGGGATGAACCATGGTCTTGGCAGCGCTGAATTGCAATCCGGAGGACCAGCGACCATGCTCGACGCAGAACACATCCAGCGGCAAAGGATCTGTCCCGGGAGCGATGATCCGATCTTTGGCGATGATGCGATCCTGCTTACCCCCGCTAACGAGTTCACCGGCCAGCAGCAGAACCGGCCGCTTTCCGCGGTTTATCAGGACCAGTTGGTTCACCGACGCGTCAGTGTTGTAGTGCGGCGATGCAGTACCGCGGCTGCGCGCCATGCCCTCGCTGCCTTGCTCGCGAACGACGACATCACCGCTGGAAAGGCCCTCATCCAACGTCACGAATGCACTGCTGTCCTGCGATACAGAACTGACTACCGGAAAGATGGAGATATTTTCATAGGTAATGGGATCGAGAAGGCGCCAACCGCTCTCCGGTTTAGGTTCCGCACCGGGCGACCCTGATCCAGCCCACACGAAAGCGACACTTCCTACAGCGCTGATTCCGAGAAGAGTGCCCGCGAGGGCACTTAGTAGCGAGCGTTCCATGTGAAACCTCCTGTGCGTGAGCGCACGGGATTAGAACGAGCCACCAGTAAAATCTTGCACTGCGAACGTGGAATTTGCCCGGCAAGAAACGGTAAGAAGAAATTGCGGCGCGGGACAGGCTACCCGTTGGGATCGCCGAGATTGGTGCGCGGTTTGTGGCGCCTGCTGGTACTGGCTTCCTGCCGCTCGTATTCGGCCACTTCTTCCTCTGAGTAGGAGTAGGAGTCGCGCGATGCGAACATACTGTTGTTAGTGCGGCCGGCTTCCAGCTTCTTTTTGCGCACCGTGCCGAATTCACGACCAACCTGGCGCAGCGGCATGGCGATAGCGTGCACTTCGAATAGCAGGTCGCTGACTTTTTGAATCAAATCGTGGAAATTAAAGGGCCGGACGACGTAGGGAAGGTGGGCGCGCTCCAGCATTTGCACATATTTGATGTCTGCCATTTCCGGAACAATGTAAAGCACGCGGATCCGTCCACCCTCGTCCGCGGGAACGGAGGCCAGCTCCCGCAAGGTGGTAAAGGCCGCGCTATCTGTGCCAGTGACCGCCACGTTAGCTACTACCAGGGCCCATTCGCCATTGCGCAGCTCGTTTAAAAGAAGATTGCTGTCCGTGACAATCGCGACCCGCCAGCCTTCCGAATCGAGAAGTTGTCGAACGGCCACGGCATTATCGGCGTCCTCTTCAAGAACGAGGATGGCCACCTGGCGAGGCTTTTCAGGCGGGGTTGGAGCGCTGCTGTCCATCCCTCGATTATAACCGCTGGCTAGGCGCGCCAATTTTGCAAGAGTACACATGCGGCGTATCGGCCAATGAACAAAGGACGAATGCGCTGCACCGTTTCACGGCGGGAATCAGGAGCTTCGGCTAGCGATTTCGATACTGATAAACCCGCTTCACCGGTGAGTTGGCGGGGGTGTTGTGGGCGCGGTGCCGGCGCTTTGCAGACGGCAGCCGGTCGCCAGAGATTTGTTGCCACCGGATTTGGAGGCACGCTCGAGCGTCCCGACTTCATCCTTATTGCGCCAGAAGACGGCCCCGTCGGTGTATTTCTGACCCTCGGATTCGTCCGTCTGCTGCAGGTTATAGGTGTGGCCTTTGAAGACCACGCGAGCCTGTTTTGCGTGTAAGTTGACGACTACTTTCGCGTCCCCATCGCAGGTGTACTTGAGTTGTCGCCACACACGCATCATGTGCGACGAAGGGGAAGCTCCGGCGGAAGGATTGGCTGGAGCCACGGGCGCCGTGGGAGCGGTTGGAGAATTGGGAGCCGGTTGCGATGGCGGAGGTATGGGGCTCGGATTGGGCGACGGTTGTTGCGCCCGCAGCGCCGGCGCGATCGCCAGGATAAGCGCGCACACGCCATAAGTGATGGATGCTCCCTTTAGCGGAGTTGCCCAAATGCTGACCATGATTTGTTCTCCCGACTTATTACTGACCGACTACTAAATCAGTTCCATCCAGGTAACGGCGGGCCCCGCTGCCATCCCAGAAAATCCGGTAGGTCACCGACGAAGTGGCCGACATACGACGAGTATAAAAGATCTGGATACCGTCGCGAGACCATTCGCCGTGACTGGACCACTGCTCCGCAGGGGTTAGCACGACACGCCGCTTGGCGTGAATTTCGTAAAGAAAGATTCCTGCTGCATCGGCTGGCGCGCCGGCTGGGGCGGTGAAATATTTTGCCGAGACTAGGAGCAAATCCGGGTTAATGGGATGGATGCGAATGGTGTCGGAATCCGACAGCCGAAAAGCGTCTCCATAGATTTCTTTCAACGGCAAAGATTGTTGCGGCCGGTCATCGCTGATCCAGTAAAGGCTCTGCGCGTCGTTTGCTAGCACAATATGTCCATCAACCCAGCCTTGCAGGGAATCAACATTTCCGTTGTAAAGAGCCGTGGGAGTTTGTGGCGTGCCGACGGAGGAAGCCATCACGCGCCATTTCTGATCCTGCGATTGCAGATATGCAAAGCGCGAATCGTCGGTCGACCAGAAGGCTTCGCGCACCGCGCCATGAACCAAATCTTTGGAGCGCGCGGTGTCGAAATCGTAGAGCACGATGGTGTGCTCCGAGCCCATCTTCGAATCGTTGCGCGTGAAGAGAAGTTTTTTGCCGTCATGTGAAAGCGAGAGGTCGGTGGCCGCAACAGGGACAACTTTTTTGACGGCGCCGCGGCTGACGATAATTTTGCCAGTTGCGGTCACGTAGGCTATCGCGGTGGGAGGTTTAAAGTTGGTGATGGCGGTAACCGGCGGTTTTTTCTTGTCGGTGTCGTCGTCATCCGCGCTTTGATTTACGATTTTCGGGAAAAGTTCTGCGGCAACGCGGGCGCAGCCTCGGAACGCGCCGATTTGCGCGTGTTCCAGAACGATGCGAAAGGCATTCTTGGCAATCGTTGAAGAAGGCGCGGCAGGTGTGCTGGCTTTTCCAGCTGGCGTCGTTTTCGGCGTTGTCTCGGGATTAGCGGCTGCTTCGGAGTCGATGCAAACTTCGCGTGTGAGATGGATTGTCACCTCCGCGCCGGTGGCGATATCTTTTGCGTGATAGACCCACGATTCCGGTCCCTCTGGACTGACACTAGCCGGCTCGAGGGCGATCGGCGGGTAATTGGCACGGTCAAAACGTTCCGGGCCTTTCTGGCCGATTAGTACGCTCCAAACAGGATCGCTTCCATGACCGAGAAGAAGAATCGGGTAGTGCGTCGATTGAGGGCTCGCTGGAGCTTGCGCGGGCTTGGGAACTTCGGCGCCTTGCTGGGGCGATCTTGCGGATTGCTGGGCGAAGGATTGATTAATGTGGAAGCTGGCGCAGAAGAGTAACGAGCATGTCAGGCACAGTAAACGCGGAAACATACTCGGTGACTCCTCTGGGATGGCGCGCGCCAATCAAACGACAATAAGGCCACGGAAGAATACTCTGTACAAGCGACTGAGGCAATTCGGGGACATGCTTAACGAACCGACGATCCGCGCGCAGACATCGGAAAGGCCGGTAGCGAATTAAAAGCGAAAATACTTGTTGACTAGGCGAACAAAAGGCGAAATACTGAGGACGTGCTTCGAGGTGGGCTATGTCCCCTATGTCGTTCTCCTCGCCGGCGAGAGTTTTCGCTCGACGGCGCATCGCATCACCAACCACCGCATCTCTCTTTCCCGATTGCCCTGACACGCAGAGCCCAAGGAATGGGATCGCAGACCTTGCCCCGGTCGCTAGCGATCCGCACAACAGCAACCCGGGTACGCACGTGGCGGATTGCCCCCCGTCACCAGCGGTTTCGGCAGGCCCCCAAAACCTGTCAGAAACCGGTACCCGTGCTGCTGTTGTGGCGCCTGGCAACGGCGTAAATTCGCCGCTGGTAGGTATTGCCCGCCTCGCAGCAAAATCTCCTCCGGCAGAAACTCGCCGGACTTCGACGGAGCGACCGGAGTATTTTTTGTTGCCGGTCAAATCGATTCTGAACCGCTGCGATTCGCGGCGCGTGCCATTCGAATGGACCATTAATCCGTATCGCGGCTGCGAATTCGGCTGCCATTACTGCTACGCGCGGTACACCCATGAATACCTGGAACTGGACGGCGCCGAATTTGAGAAAAAGATATACGTGAAGAAGGATGCAGGGGCGCTGCTGGCGTGGGATGTGGCACGCAAATATTCGTACCAGTCCCAGGCATCCGGCGGCGAGCACCCGGACCACATTGCCATCGGAACGGCGACCGATCCGTATCAGCCGGCCGAAAAGGAATACGGCGTCACTCGAGCGTGCCTGGAGGAATTGGCAAAACGCGAGGGCCTGAGCATTTCGGTAATCACCAAGTCCAATCAAATCGTGCGCGACATTGACGTATTCAAACGCATCGCGGAGCGTTCCTCACTCTCTCTCAACGTGACCATTACGACTTTGCGGCCAAGGCTGGCGCGGCTTTTGGAGCCGCGAGCTCCGCGACCGGATTTGCGCGTTGCCGCGGTAAGGCAATTGAGCGAAGCGGGATTAGCAGTAGGAGTTTCGGCGTCGCCGCTGATTCCTGGAATAACCGACCGCGATGGAGATTTGGAAGCGGTAGCTGCAGCGGTGCGTGCTGCCGGCGCACAATGGTTTTTCTCGAATCCGTTGTTCCTGATGCCCTCTTCAGCGAAACAGTTCTTTCCCTTTGTGCGCCAGAAGTTTCCGCGGCTGGCGAAACAATACGAGGAGTGGTACGTGAAAAACGGCTACGCACCTGAGGAATACAAACGCAAAGCAGCGGAGCGCGTGGCGAAAATTCGCAAGGAGCATGGGTTTTCCACGCGACCCTGGGAGGAACGGACCAGAACAGGGGCTTGCTCGCAGATGTCGCTATCGTGGAACGGCGGAGCTGGGAAACGCGGGCTGGAGCAGATTCAGAGCTGTTCACTGAGCAAGGCGAGTTAGGATCGCAAAAAACCAACGGCACGAAACTGAAGATAGTTCTTAGGCCATGATGACTTTGTTCTGGAAACGGCGCGCCGCGATGATGAGCAAAAATGTGCCCATGGCGAAGAGTGCCAAGCCGTCAATCCATAGATGTTGAATCCCCGCTCCGCGAAGAATAATTCCGCGTGTGATGTTGATGAAATAGCTGGCCGGAACCAAATAGCTGATGACGCGAAAAAAGATGGGCATGGTCTCGCGCGGGAAGATGTAGCCGGAAAAGAAAATGCTGGGCAGGATGGTAACAAACGCAAGCTGCATGGCTTCACCCTGCGTGCCGGCTTTGCTGGAAATTAAAATGCCCAGCGAAAGCGATACGAACAGATAAGGCAATGAGAGCAAGGCGAGAAGCAGAACGCTGCCGTGGATAGGCACCTGAAAAATAAAACGCATGCAAGTAAGAATCAGGCAAAGCTCGGTAAAGCCAATGAAGAAATACGGCAGTAATTTCCCCAGCAGCAGACCAAACGGCCGCACCGGGGTCACGAAGAGCTGCTCAAGAGTGCCGCGTTCCTTTTCGCGCACGATGGCGAAGGCGGTAAGAAAAGTGGTGACGTTCAGCAGCAAGATGGCGGTCAGTCCGGGCAGCAGGAAATTTGGAGATCGCGAGTCGGGATTGAACAGTAATTTTGGGCGCATGTCCACGGCGAAGGAAGCGCGGTTAGCGAGGACGCGGCGAAGCGATTCGTCCAGGCCAATCGCAGTGGTTACGTTAATGGCCTGACCGGCGACGGACGAATCAGAGCCATCGATAAGTACCAAAACCTGCGAACTCATGCTGTGGATCAGGCGGTCAGAATAGTCCACGGGAATTTTTATACCCACGCGAGCGCGCCCGGCGATGATGGCGTCGTTAAGATCACGGTCGTTCGTTACGTAATCGATGATATTGAAGGTGTCGGAATTTTTGAGGCGGTCGATGAGCTCGCGGCTTTCGCGCCGGCCGTCGCCGTTGAAAACCACAGTGTGAATCTGGCGGACGTTGGTATCGATGCCAAAACCAAGCACAAACATTTGAATCAGCGGTATGAACAGGGAGAAAAACAGCGTGGCGGAATCACGCCGCACGTGCAGCACTTCTTTATAAAAAACGGCGCCGAATCCGCGAAAGAGATTATTCACGGGCAGTCTCCAGTTGCGCCTGGTATTTGTAGGTAAGTTCAACAAAAACATCTTCGAGGCTTGGTGCTAGCGGGCGGATATCGTTCACGATGATGTCGTTTTTGAGTAGCTGCGCGCGAAGGTCGGAAAGGTCGTAACGGTCTTCGACCAGTGCGTGAATGGATTCACCAAAAATTGTGGCGCTGCGAATTCCGGAAATTTTCCGAACCACGCGAAGCGCGCGGGTCACTTCAGGAGTGTTGATTTCGATGCGCTTCGTGCCGGCGGGCTGCACGTCGGGAATTTTCTTTAGCTCGGCGGGAGTGCCGTCGGCAATGAGTTTGCCGTAATAGATGTAGGCCACGTGACTGCAGCGCTCGGCTTCATCCATGTAATGCGTGGTGACAAAAAAAGTGATGCCGTGGCCGGAGAGCTCGAACAGCAGATCCCATAATTCGCGACGCGCGACGGGATCAATACCCGCAGTGGGCTCATCGAGAAATAAAAGTTTAGGCTCGTGAAGCATGGCGCAACCAAGTGCCAGGCGTTGCTTCCAGCCGCCAGAGAGGCGGGCGGCGAGTCGATTCATGTACGGGCCGAGCCCGTTGAGTTGGACGATTTCGTCGATGCGCCGCTTCATGCGCGCCGGCGGCAGGCCGTAAATGCGCCCATAGAATTGCAAGTTTTCGGTGACCGTGAGGTCGTCGTACAGACTGAATTTTTGAGACATGTAGCCGATGCGCTCGCGGACGGTTTCAGCATCGCTGCGCACCTCAAGGCCCGCAACCCAGGCAGACCCTGCGCTCAGAGGGAGCAGGCCGGTAAGCATTTTGATGACCGTAGTTTTGCCGCTGCCGTTAGGACCCAGAAAGCCGAAGATTTCCCCTTTTTCGACGCGGAAGCTGACGCCGTCAACCGCGACGAAGTCGCCAAAGCGACGAACCAGATTTTTGGCGATGATGGAAGCTTCTTCCGCGCGTTGACCGTTATTGACAGGCATAAAACTTAATTCGCAGCTTTCAACTTCACGTCAGCGGCCATGCCGCTACGCACGCCGCCGGTGGTGTCATTGACGCGAACTTTTACGCCGATTACTTCGTGCACCCGTTCACTGCGAGTCTGCACGTTACGAGGTAGAAATTCGGCTTGTTGATTAATTTGTTCCACGACGCCATTGAAAACGGTGTTGGGAAAAGAGTCGACGCGGACTTCCGCCTGCTGGCCCAGGCGCACGTGTCCAATTTCCGTTTCGGGGATATAAATGCGGATATACACCTGATCGCGCTCGAGCAGCGTGCCGATTGGCGTATTGGGCGAAATCAAATCTCCCGGGCGCACATCAAGGACTTCCACCGTTGCATCGGCGGGTGAAACAACTTGTGCTTCACGCGCGCGCGCCTGGTCGTAGTTGTAAGCGGCTTTGGCGAGGTCGATATCTTCAATGCGGCTGCCACGCTCGGATTTTTCCTGGGTTGCTAGCGCAGCGCGATAGCGCGCTTCCGCGGAGGTGATTTCTTCTAGACGGTAGCCGCGTTGAAGTTGGGCCAATTTTTGCTGCGCATTTTTTTGCTGCGCGGCCGCTACTTTCCACGCAGCTTCAGCGGCATCTCGTTGCTGGCGCGAGACCAGATCTTTTTTCGCTAAAGCGTCATAGCGCTCGAAATCATTGTGCGTGCGAACTTCTTCCGCATTGGCGCGATCGAGGTCCGATCGAGCCGCGCCAATATCCTCGATGCGATAGCCGTTCTTGCGTTGCTCGTATTCGGCTTGGGCCTCGGCGGTGGCGGCGCGCGCCTGGGCGATATCTTCAAGACGTGAACCGGTCCGGGCTTTTTCAAACGTCGCCCGTGACTGCCCGAGTGCCGCTTGCAGTTCCTTGTCATCAAACGTAACCAAAACCTGGCCGGCTTTTACGGAATCGCCCTCGCGGACGAGGACCTTGTCGATCCGTCCGCCGATTTTGGAGCCTACGCGGATATAGCGCGCTTCCACCGTGCCGGACCCTTGCAAGGTGGGATCGTTGCGCCGGTGAAACCACCGCGCTGACACGACCGCAGCGGTGACCAGCACCATCAGCACAATTAAAATCGCGCTGTTTTTACGACTCATGTTGCACCTCTTGCTGCGCTAGAGGCGCCAGACCGTTGCGCGGTGATAAGCCCTGCCAAAGAACGTCGAGGGCGGTGCGTATGCGACTGGCCAGCGAATCGTCTCCATATAAGGACCAAACCAGGAGCGTGCCAAAAACTGTTTGGCGAAAGACGTGAGCAATGTCGCCGGCAGGCAGATCGCTGCGCAGCTCGCCGCGCTCCTGGCCGATTTGTACAAACTCAGTGAGCAATTTATGCCCCCGAGCCTGGTTAATGCGCATACCTTCACGCACCGGAGTGCTCGACAAATTGGCTAGGAGCATTGCGCGCACGATGGAAGGATTCCGGCCAGGCTCTTCGGTCATGCGCACAGCAAGAGTGCGAAGGAATTGCGGGACCGGCTCGTGGGTGCTGCGAAGGTTTTCAATGATGGCTTGCAGCTTGGCGAGCTGCATTTCCGCGAACGCCAGTAGGATGTGGTCTTTGCTGGGGAAGTAATTGAAAAACGTGCCTTTGCCAACGTCAGCGGCATTAGTGATGTCTTCTACGGTAGTGTCCGCGAAGCCGTGCTGCGCGAAGAGATCGAGCGCCGCCCGAAACAGGCGTTCACGGATTTGCAAGGAGCGCTTCTGGCGGCGGTCCGGAGAAACTGTGGTCAAGGAGGGCTTCATGTGACCTATAACCATATATGACTATAGGTCATATTAGACCATAAATCAAACATCCTGTGGCAGAAACGTCCCATCGTTAATACGCAAAAACGAAACACCCAAGCCGTTGCCGACTCGGGCGTTCACTTGGTTCATCGGCTCTTTTCCAGAGTCAGACAGCTCCGTTAGCGCAAACTACTTCTTGTCATCGCGCAAGGATCGCGGATCCGAGGCGTTTTTCGGGCTGCGGCGGTTGAGATAGGAAATCATACGCTGCGCCGCTTTAGGCACTTTTACCTTGTTACCAAAGATGATGTCTTCAGCGTCGATCTGTTTGGCATAGATGCGCGCGTTAGCGTCGTTATCAGGCCGCACGCTTGCGCCTGCCAATGAAACTCCGGCAAAGAGCCCGCGCGAACGTGAGTAGCTGAGAACTTCGGCACGCAGAGCCGCGTCCGTGGAAGCTTCGGCGGTGCGTCCCTTGGGGCCCGCGGCAACGGAGGCGTCCGCACCCAGCTTTACTTTGTTCTTGAGCATGGAGTGCGCGCCGCGAGGATTCATCACCAGCAATACGAAATCCGTCGCTTGTCCGCCGATCTGAAAACCGACGCTGCCACCCTCCAAAATCATCATGGATGGGGGACTCCAGGGGCCGCTGGAATTCTCGCCAGTGCGGCAAGTCATGGCACCCCGGCCATAGCTACCGCCGACAACAAAGGCCGCTTTAAGCACGGATGGAAAAACGATGATGCACTCGGCCTTGTCGATCAGGTCTTGCGGGATGTCTTCGGGAATATCCATGATTTCCCGCAAGACGGTGCCGCAATTCTGAAGGCGTTGCTCTTCTTTTGAACTTGCACTGGCCGGTGGTAGTGCGAGCGCGGCCAGGGCCAGCAACGAAAGCATTCGCTTCATATTCAATTCACCTCGTTTTCGATTTTTAACGCAATAGTTGGAAAAGCGGTTAACGTGGACGCGACCGGCGGACTTGCGTTCTCAGACCCAAACGCGCATCGCCAGTGGTAAGCGAACGCTCTGAAGGGAGTGATCCGCGGCGCTTCGACTATACTTTTGTTGACCGTAATTTACCAGCAGGGAGCGGAATGAATATCTGGCGAGCGAGTTTGAAATACGCTGCGGCGATATGGGTAGTTGTGTTTTGTGGTTTGTTTTTAGATGCGTCCGCATCGCTGGCGCAAAAGAAAAAAATCCGTCACGGCGGAAGCACTGCGACCGCGACGTCGCGCTTCGCGAAGAGGGTAGACACACTCGTGGGAGCCGCGCCTGCCAGTAAAGGCGAGTGGGGCTTGTTGATTGCCGATGCAGAAACGGGCGAAACGCTGTACGAGCAGAATGCAGCGAAGTATTTTGTGCCGGCATCGAATATGAAGCTGTTTACCACGGCGCTGGCGCTGGACAAACTTGGCCCGGAGTTCCGGTTTCATACCACACTGGAAAGTACGGGAGTTATTACGCCAGAGGGCGAGTTGAGCGCCGACCTGGTACTGGTGGGCCGGGGCGATCCCAATCTTTCGAATCGCAAATTCCCATTTAATTTGAAAGAAGAATTCGATGGGCCGCCGGAAAGAGCTCTGGCCGAGCTTGCCGACGCTTTGGCGGCGCAGGGCATAAAGAAAATGTCCGGCGACGTGATCGGAGATGACAGCTACTTTCCTAGGCAGCGCTATCCCAATGGCTGGGAAATTGACGACATGGTGTGGGAATACGGCGCGTCGATTTCGGCGCTGGTGGTGAGCGATAACACCGCGATGGTGACGCTCACGCCGGGACAAACTGCAGGAGAAGCCGTGCAAGTCGTGGTGGCACCGCGCACTCAGGATTTTGCAGTGGATAACCAGGTTTTGACCAGCGCGGCCAACGTAAAACCTGATTTGACCTTGACCCGCGAGCCTGGTGCGCACTTGGTTGTGGTACGGGGAACGTTGCCGGCAAAAAGCGCTCCGCGAAAATTGGTGCTCGCGATTGAGGAACCCGCTCTGCATGCGGCTACATTATTAAAGGCACTACTGGAGCAACGAGGGGTCGAAGTTGACGGCGGATTGCGAGCGCGACACGAAGCGATTACCGCAGAGGGGGTCACGCCGACGGTTCTCGCGGAACATGTATCGATACCTTTGAGCGATTCCGTGAAGCTGGTGAACAAGATAAGTCAGAATTTGCATGCCGAAGCGTTATTGCGTACGGCCATGCGGCAAAAAGGTACTTGGAATTCTTTCGATGACGTGTCGAAATTTGCGGCGGACTTTTATGCCCAGGTGGGAATTGCTCCGGAAGACATAATTCAGACGGACGGGTCAGGATTATCGCGGCACGACATGGTCACTCCGCGAGCCATGCTTACCTTGTTGCGCTACGCGCAAACGCGACCGTGGTTTGAGAGCTTTTTTGCGTCGCTGCCGGTGGCCGGAGTGGACGGGACGCTCGAAGAGCGCATGAAGAACACACCTGCCGCGGGCAGGGTGCATGCCAAGACCGGATCGGTGGAGCACGTGAGGGCCATGTCGGGATTCGCAGACACGGCCGGCGGGCGCAGATTGGTGTTTTCTTTTATGAGCAACAACGAATACGGAAAAAATCATGAGACCACGGAGGCGATGAACGGATTGTGCCTGGCAATGATTGAAGAATTTAATGCTGTGCCCGCCAAACGCTCCCGCGAACACAAGCAGCCACAATAAGCAGCAGGAAAAATGAAAAAGGAAATGATTGTCAGCGTGTTTGGTAGCTCGCGGCCGCGCGAAAATGATTTGGAATATATTGAGGCTCGCGAGCTGGGCCGCGCTCTGGCGCAAAAAGGTTTTGCGATATGCACAGGCGCGTATGGCGGAACAATGGAAGCGGTATCCCGCGGCGCGAAAGAAGCTGGCGGCAAGACCTACGGGGTGACCACGGAATTTTTTCGGGCCGCGAAAGCCAATCAATGGGTAGACGTGGAAGTACGCGTGAGAACCTGGCAGAAAAGATTGTTTGAGATTATTCGCTTAGCGGATGGATTTGTAGCTTGCAAAGGCGGCACAGGCACTTTGGCGGAATTGGCGGTGACTTGGGAAATGATGAACAAGTCGGTGATGCCGGCTAAACCGTTCGTGGCGCTCGGGGAATTTTGGACGCCGATTTTGCGGTGTGTGCGGGAAGTGGAAGTGGGGCAGGAAAATCCTTGGGCTGAAGTGCAGGCGCAGATTTTGAGAACTGTGGCAACGCCGGAAGAGGCCGCAGAGTTTTTGTGGAATAGTCTAAAAACGGAAATGTAGGAGAAATGTCGCGGACCGCGCTGGATGTATTGGAATTCGACAAGCTACTGGAATTGCTGCGGCAGAGAACGACTTGTGCGCCGGGTCGACGGTTTGTAGCTGGCTTGCAGCCTGGGATGGATCGTGCTGCGATTACCGTAGCCTTTGCGTTGATTCGCGAAGCGCGGGAATGGCTGCGCGGCGCCCGAGAGTTGGGATTTGGTGGGCTCGCCGATCCCCAAAGCTGGCTCGAGCGCATTGAAGGGCCAGGAATGATCCTGGAGGCCCGCGAATTTTTGGATGCGGCGACTTTGCTGGAGACCGCCGGTTGGTTGCGCCAGCAGTTCCGTGAAGAAGAGGCTAAATTTCCGTTATTGGCGGCGCGTGCTGCCGCGTTGAGTGAGTTCAAAGATTTGTTAGCGGTCATTCGCAGGAGCCTACTGCCGAATGGCGAGATCAGCGACGACGCTTCACCGGCCTTGCGCAGGATACGCGCAAGTATTAACCAGACACGCGACGCCCTCCAGAAAACACTGAAACATATTCTGCGCACCAAGAATGCCGAGGCCGGCGAAGACTACGTCACCTTGCGCAACGACCGCTTCGTCATTCCCTTGCGCGCGGAGAATCGCCGCAGCGTACCGGGGGTGGTTCACGGTGCGAGCGCCACGGGTCAGACGATTTTTCTGGAGCCGCTGGAGACGGTCGAGACCAATAACCAGCTGGTGCAACTGCGCGAGGATGAGGCTGCGGAGATTTTTCGGATACTGCGCGAACTTACGGAAAGACTGCAACGAGTACGAGAGCCTTTAGTGCTGGCGTCGGAAACCATCGCGGAATTGGACAGCATGTTTGCGCGCGCACGTTTTGCTCAGGAGTTTGATGCTGCAATACCGGAATTTTCGGAGGCTAGCGGACTGCGGCTGGAGGCAGCGCGCCATCCGGTACTGGAAAACAAACTGCGCAAGGAAGGCCGCGCGGTGGTGCCCATGACCTTGGCGCTCGGCGGCGAAGAGCGCGTGCTGGTCATCAGCGGGCCGAACACCGGCGGGAAAACGGTAGCGCTGAAAACTACCGGCATCGCGGCGCTGTCCGCACAATCTGGGATTCCGGTGGCGGCGCAACGTGCGGTGCTTCCATTTTTTGACCGCGTGCTGGTAGACATTGGAGACGAACAGTCCATTGCCGCCGATCTTTCCACTTTTTCTGCGCACATGTTGAATCTGAAAGCGATGTTGGAAGCAGCCACGCCCGGGTCATTAGTGTTAGTCGATGAAATGGGAACGGGCACTGCGCCGGAGGAAGGAGCGGCGCTGGCGGTGGCGCTGCTCGATGAATTTCGCGCAAAAAATTGCATTGTGCTGGCCACCACGCACCATGACCGCCTGAAAACGTACGCGTCAACAACGCCTGGAGTGGTGAACGCTGCCGTGGAATTTGACGATGTAAATCTTCGACCTACCTACCGGCTGATGGTCGGTGTGCCGGGCGGGTCCAGCGGAATCGCGATTGCGCGAAGATTGGGAATTGCCGAACCAATCATCACGCGAGCGCGCGCCCTCATGGCGCCGGAAGCGCTCGAAGCCGCTGCCTTGATTGCCTATCTGCATCGCAGCCGCGATGAACTGGACCGCATGCAGCAGCAGATGACCGCGGAGCGGCATGCGCTGGAGGAAGAGCGTAAGAAATTACGCGATGAGTGGGTGGGGCGGCAGCAAAGCCGCATCCGGGATTTGGAAGAAAAATTCGCAGAAATGCAAAAGCGCTTCGACGAAAATGTTGCGAGCGTCGTTGAAGCGGTAAAGGAAAGAGAGTTGCGTGGCTCAGTTGAAAAGTTCGCGCGACGCAAAGCACAGGATGTGCGCGGCGAAGCGCGCGAAGAGCTGAATGCGGCGGTAGTGCAGACCATTTCAGAGTCGCAACCGGATCTCGGTACGCCAGCGGCTGGAAAAGAAAGCGTTACTGCGGCGCAATTGCAGCCGGGCGCGAGGATCCACGTACGCGGATTTGGCAAGCCGGTGGTGTTGCGGCGCATTGATGGCTCCTCGGCGGAAATTGAAGCGGGGCCGTTACGCATGAAAGTGGGGCTCGAGGAGATCACTGGCGTAGAAGGCCCGAGCGTTGCGGGCAGCGCGCGAGCCCCCCAGGGCAGTGTTACCGTGCGCGCGCAAGCTAGCGATTTGGGAACTGGCAGCGAAATTAATTTGATCGGCTGCACCGTGGAGGAAGCCACCGAACGCGTGGACAAATTTCTGGACGAAGCAGCGCTGGCAAATCGCTCGCGCGTGCGAATTATTCACGGTCATGGCACCGGCGCATTGCGCAAAGGGCTGGCCCAATTTCTTTCGAAGCATCCCTTGGTGGATAGCCAATCGTTTGAAACCGAAGAACGCGGCGGCAAGGCCGTCACCGTCGTGGAGTTGCGGGCATAAATGCCGGAAGCGGGATCATTCGCGGAGCGCGTGAAGCAGCAGGCGGACATTGTCCGGGTCATTGGCGAATACGTGCGCCTAAAAAAGAGCGGGCAAAATTTTACCGGGCTGTGTCCTTTCCATGCTGAGAAATCGCCGTCCTTTGCGGTGCATCCCGTAAAGCAGATTTACCATTGCTTTGGCTGCGGGGTAGGCGGAGACGTTTTCAAATTTGTCATGGAGATGGATAAGGTTGCGTTTCCGGAAGCGATACGCGTCGTAGCGGAAAAATGCGGAATTGCCATTCCGCGCCCGAAGGCCAGCTCGCCTGAAGAGCGCAAGGAAAATCAGCAGCGCACTTTGCTGGTGGAAATGCATCGCGAAGCGCAAACATTTTTCGTCCAACAACTTGGCGGAACGCTGGAAGGAAAAGCGGCGCGCGCGTACCTCGAGGATCGCGGCCTGGATAAAGATGCCATCGCGCGCTTTGGCATTGGCTATGCCCCGAGCGGCGGCGACGCACTGCTGCGATTTCTGAAGTCGAAATATAAAGAGCCGTTGCTGATTGAATCGGGCCTAGTATCCCGGGACCAAAGCGGCGGCGCCAGAATGTACGACCGTTTCCGCAGGAGAATCACGTTCCCGATCGCCAATGAATCAGGGAAAATTGTGGCCTTTGGATGCCGTGCGTTGGGCGATGACCAGCCGAAATATTTGAACTCGCCGGAAACTCCGATTTATTCGAAGAGCAACGTTTTATATCACCTGGATCGCGCCAAGGAAGCCTTGCGGCGAGCGGACTTCGCGGTGCTGGTGGAAGGCTACATGGATGCTATCGCCGTGGCGCGTGCCGGCATCAGTAATGTAGTGGCCAGTTGCGGCACGAGTTTGGCGGAGCCGCAGATCAAACTTCTGTCGCGATTCACCAAGCGCGTGATCATGAACTACGATCCCGACACCGCGGGCCAACTTGCCACGGAGCGCTCCATTTCTTTACTGCTCGAAAACGATTTCGAGGTGCGCGTGCTGGCACTTCCGGCAATGAATCTAACCGCCGGCGATGGCACCAAGTATTCGAAAAACGCCGATCCGGATCTTTATATCCGGGAAATGGGCGTCGAGGCCTACACCAAATTATTAAAGGAGGCGCCGCCGTATGTGGACTATTTGATCGGCCGCGCGCGGCACATGGACCTTTCGACGGGCGAAGGGAAATTACGCGCGGTGAATTTTCTTTTGCCGTACGTGCAGAAAATTCCGAACCGCTTGTTGCGGTCCGAATGGGCCACACGCATCGCGCAGCAACTGCGGCTCGAAGAACCGGTGTTGCGAGCGGCCTTGAGCAAAGCCGCTGCGGAGCGACGCAGCGGGTTAAAAGTGGCGCCGGAGCTGGTAGGACGCGCGGCCAAGCCGGTCGAGAGGCGATTGATCCGCATGCTGGCGGAAGCCGACAGTTTTCGGCGTGAGCTGGCTGGGAGGTTAAGCGATGCGGGCTTGTGCGCGGGCCTTGAAACAGAAAAAGTGTTTGCCGCGTTAATCACGGCAAATCTGGCGGGCGGCACGATAGAAGCAACGGAGATTGCCGCGAGCTTGGAGGAGCGCGACCGGCGCATGCTGTTCGAGATACTCTTCGAAGAATCCAGCGAGTTCACCTGGGAAGAAGCGGAAAGCTGCATCGAATCACTACAAAACCGCCAAACGGAGAGAGCTTTAGCGGAGGTTCAGCGGGGCATTGAGGCCAATCCGGCCCCTGCAGAGATGCGCAGCTTACTCGAGAAAAAGCAGGAACTGATGCGGCGCCTGGCTGCTGGGCGGTGACCAATTGAGGGCTTGCCGGCAAAATTCCTATTACGTCGTAAGGACTTAGAGATATTCTATGATTTCCAACGATTAATAGATTGACGGGGCTAGAGTTAAATGTGTAGCGTAGTAGGGCTTCGCGCGTAACTGTTTTGCTCTTAACTGCATCTTATAGATGTATTTACAGGCGGTAGCGAATTTCAGCGTGCGGGATAGTGGGCAAACGCACACGATTTTAGCGGCAAGCAAGCGTTGCGGCGCGGTGGCATTCACGAACAATTCGATTGAAATTCAGGGGCGTGCGCCGGAGCTTGCGTCAAGCTCTACCTCGCAGATTTTACAAAGAAATTACAAAATTTTGGTTTCCGATACCGCGGGAGGTAATTCGTGGCTGTAGCAGGTCTTGAAGAAAAATATGATGCGGTACGCCAGCTCATTGCAGTAGGCAAAGAGCGCGGGTACTTGCTGTACGACGAAGTGAACGATTCGCTCCCGGCCGAAGTGCATTCTTCGGAAGAGATTGATGATCTTCTGACGACGTTCGAGCGCAATGGCATCGAAATTTACGAAGATGCGGCGTCCGCCAAAGCAGCACGCGCCGTGGAAGTGTCCGCTGAACCTGGAGCTGACCACGATGTCGTGGTGGTGGAGAAAGAAGGAGGCCACAGCGAAGACGGTGACCTCGATCTAACTCCGGGCTCGCTCGAAAAGACCAACGATCCGGTGCGCATGTACCTGCGCGAGATGGGTACCGTGCCGCTGTTGACGCGCGAAGGCGAAGTAACCATCGCCAAGCGTATTGAGCGCGGGCAACTGGTGGTCATGAAGTCGATCACCCGTTCGCCGATTGTGATTAAGGAATTGATCGCGGTCGGAGAGGATCTGCGCAAGGGTGCGCGATCCATCAAAGAAATCGTCGTGTTTGACGACGAAGAGCTGACTGAAGAGAAGATTGCCAATAAAACCAAACAGACCCTGAAGTACATCGACAAGATTGCCAAGTTGTATGAACAGGCGTTAAAGCAAGCGGTGAGGCTTGACAACACCGCGAAGTCCAAAAAGAAACCATATATTCGCGCCAAGTGGGAAGTGGCACGCACGCGCGTGGAAATTTCCGTGGCCATCCGCGCCATCGTTTTTAATCCCTTTGAAAAGAAGCGGCTGATCGACAAGATGCGCGGCACCGTTGAGCGGCTGCAGTCGCTGGAGCGTGAGGCTGGCCGGCTGGAGCGGCGCGCGGATGTCGCGAAAGGCGATGTCGCTTTTGAAGCCCGTAAGGAATTGCGCAACCGGCGCGGTGAGCTGAAGGACATTGAAGAGGCCAGCGAAGTTGGGCTGACGGAATTAAAGCGCACTCTTACCTTCATTCATCGCGGTGAAGCGGAAGCCGACCAGGCCAAAAAAGAATTGATTGAAGCCAACCTTCGCTTGGTTGTCTCCATTGCGAAAAAATATACCAACCGCGGTCTGCAATTTCTCGACCTGATTCAGGAAGGCAACATCGGGTTGATGAAAGCCGTGGACAAGTTTGAGTGGCGCCGCGGGTACAAGTTCTCGACCTACGCGACGTGGTGGATCCGCCAAGCTATTACGCGCGCCATCGCCGACCAGGCCCGCACCATCCGCATCCCGGTGCACATGATCGAAACGATCAACAAACTGGTGCGCACCAGCCGGCAATTGGTGCAGGAACTCGGACGCGAGCCAACCAGCGAAGAAATCGCCAAGCGCATGGACATTCCGGTTTCCAAGGTGCGCAAGATTCTGAAGATTGCGCAGGAGCCCATTTCGCTGGAGACCCCCATCGGAGAAGAAGAGGATTCGCATCTCGGCGACTTCATCGAAGATAAGGCGGTAGTTTCTCCTTCGGATGCGGTCATCAACTTGAATTTGAAGGAACAGACCTCTTCCGTGTTGAAGACGCTGACGCCTCGCGAAGAGAAAGTCATCAAGATGCGCTTTGGGCTGGACGATGGCAGTGAGCACACCCTTGAGGAAGTTGGACAATCCTTCGCCGTCACGCGCGAACGCATTCGCCAGATCGAGGCTAAGGCGTTGCGCAAGTTGCGGCACCCTTCGCGTTCGCGGAAGCTGCGAGCGTTTTTGGAAGGGCCTTCGAGGGATTATCTATAGAAGCAGTGAATTGAATCGCAAGAAATGAAACGCCTCCGAATATCGGAGGCGTTTTTTTCCGGAGCGCCCCGAATTAACGACACACGAAATCATTCGGCGTGGCCGCCGGCGCGTACCTCTTCCGAGGTCAGGCCGTAGAGTGGCGGCGTTGGCACTCCCAGCAAGCCGAGATACAGATAAATTTGGCCGCGGTGATGCACTTCGTGTTCGACCATGGCCCGCAGCCATTTCGCGGTTTGAATTTCACCAGCGCCTGGCGTTCTGCATTTGCGCTTTAAATCTTCATCCGACAGCTTGGCAAAAATCGTCAGGGATTCGGCGTGCAGGTGCTTCATCAGTTTGATCACGCTGTCGTAGTCCGCTGCTAATTCAGTTCCGTGGCTGGTGTAACGGCTGTCGTGATTCTGCACATTTTCCGCGAACATATAGCGCTCGGTGACGGCGACGTGGCGCAAAAGATCGCCAAGAGTAAACTTGCCTGGAGCATACGTCCAATCAATTTTGTCCGGCGGAATGCAGCGGGCGACGCGCATGGTGCGTTCGCGGACACTGTCGAAATATTTTAGGAACGGGCTGATGGTGGTGATTTCCATGGTGACCTCAGCGAAATTACTGCCGCAAGTCTAACCGCTAAATTTCTAAGATTCCGCGGCAACCCTAAGCAGTTGCCGCGCGTGAAAAGCCGAAAGTGTAGCCCCCGCGTAAAGCAACGCCAGCAAAGTGTAGCCTGCGATGATGCCTGCTCTTTCCGCGATCCATCCGAGCGCCACGCACATCGCCAGCTGTACCGCGGTGGTTACAATGGCCATGGCGGATTGCGTGCGCCCCATAAAATGGCGCGGAACGATGGACATTAGTGCGGACTGCGCCACGACGCCACCCAGCGCCCGGCAAAATCCGAACAAGCCTTGCAATAGTGACGCGGCCAAAAGAAAGGCAATGAATGGTGCGGCCATGTGCCCGAGCGCGAGTCCGGCAAACGCCGCGACGTAAAGCGCGAGCCGCACTTCTTCGCGCAATTGCGTGGCGATCAATCCGCCAATGATCGCGCCAGCCGCCCATCCGGATTCGAGATAGCCCAGGCCGCGGGCGCCGGCGTGAAGAACATCACTGGTGAGCGCCACGAGGACCACGTTGGCGCTGACCACTCCGGCCATCAGGATGGAGTGCGTGATTCCCAGGGCGCGGACCAGCGGCTGTTGCTTGAGGTACTGAAAACCTTCGCGGAGGTCAGCGTACATGGCGAGAGAAATTCCGGCCTCGGCCACTTCCGGATTTTCGCCCGTCGAAAGCGCTTCGGCGGTCAGTTCGGTAGCCTCGGAATATTCGCGATATTTTTGATGCTCGCGTGGCGAAACATAGCCGCGCCGAACTTTGTACAAACAATATGCGGAAACAAAGTAAGTCAAGCCATCGATCGCCAGGATTCCGGCGATGCCCGCGCGGTCGTAAGTAAAACCGACGAAGGCTCCCGCGATGAGCAGGCCGCTCTGCACGCCGATCAGCACAGCAGCGTTGGCGGCGGTGAATTGGCTCGGCGGTATAACTTCCTGCACCAGGGCATTGACGGTGGCCCAATACATGGCGGAGGCCACGCCGGTAACCAGGGTCATTCCGTAGAGATGCCAAAGCGCGAGATGGCCATGCCAGGCGATGTATGCTGTCGCCAGTACCGTGATGCCACGCGCGAGATCGAGGGCTACGCCAAGGTAACGGCGGTCGAAGCGATCAATCAGAACGCCGCCGATGAATGGGATGAACAAGCCTGGCAAAGTCACGACGATCACCTGCAGGCTGACTTTAACCGTGGAATGCGTGGTGGCCATAATGAACCAGCTCACGCCGGCAAAATTCATGCCACCGCCGAAAAGCGAAATAAACATGGCGGTAAAGAAGTAACGGAAGCCCCGCTGGGCCCAGATCAGCGTCCAATCGATGCGGTTTGTAACGGCGGTAGCCATGGAATTAATTAGTTTACTATTGCAGCGATGTGACAGCAGCAAAGGTGGGCGTCACATTTCCGGGCTTGAATTTGAAATATTGATCGTCGACCATTCTCGGGGTTCAAAAGGAGGTCTATGGGAAGCGCAGTGAAGTCCCGGGTCCGCTTTGCCAAGCAGGAATCAGAGGGCAAAGCGCTGTTGGAGACTAGCGAAATAATTTTTCGCGGTGATTTTCGATTGAAGATTCCGTTCGCGACAATTCAAACCGTAAAAGTTATGGGCGATGATTTAGAGGTGGGCACCGCCGAAGGAGTGGCGATATTTGAATTAGGTGCGGCTACCGCGGCGAAATGGCGCGAAAAGATTCTGCATCCAAAAACCAGAATCGAAAAACTTGGCATTAAGTCTGGCACAAAAGTTTCGTTGATCGGGTTTGAAAATCAGGATGACGAATTTGAGAAGGAGATACAAAACACAAAAGCGGTGGTGACCCCTACAAACCAAGCACCGCCGAAGGATTGCGATTCTATTTTTTTGAGAATCGATACGAATAAGCAACTTACGCTGATTGCAAAAATCGCCAGAGGGATGCTCGGCGCCGTGGTGCTGTGGATTATTTATCCGAAAGGAAAGGAGCATATTACCGAGGCTGACGTTCTGTCCGCGGGGCGTAAGGCGGGGCTAACGGATATAAAGGTTGTGGGCTTTTCGGCCACGCACACGGCGCTAAAATTTGTTATCCCGGTGAACAAACGCTAGCCCCATTGCATATCAATCAAGCAGTCTAAATAATCAAAATAGTGGAAATGATGCGGCGTTTTTGTGTTCCGCGATTGGATTTTCGTGTCTATGATGGCGCGAGGGTGGAAGAGTTTCAAAGTATGAGTGAATTGCTCGATGTTCGCGGCCTTACTGTGGATTTGCCCACCGCGCGAGGTTGGGTGCGCCCCGTGAACGAAGTGTCTTTGCGCATTGGCGCCGGCGAATCGCTAGGTCTTGTTGGAGAATCGGGCAGCGGCAAGACCATGACGGCGCTGTCGTTGATGGGATTGTTGCCGCCGGGGGCGCGAGTAAGCGGCGAGGCCATGCTGGCGCCCGCCAATGCGGCACCGCAAAATCTGGCGTTATTAGACGAGGCGAGCTGGCAGCGGCTGCGCGGCCTGGACGTAGCGATGATTTTTCAGGAGCCAATGACGTCGCTGAACCCCGTGATGCGGGTGGGACAGCAAATCGCCGAAGCGATTGCCGCGCATTTTCCAGACACCAATAAAGGGCGGATTGATTATTGGGTCCTCGAAGCGCTGCGGCTTGCGGCTGTGCCGGAGCCGTCGGTTCGCGCCGGGCAATTTCCGCACCAGCTATCAGGCGGCTTGCGCCAAAGAGTGATG
>DASYJM010000250.1:0-3350 GCA_035996445.1 Candidatus Acidiferrum sp.
CTGATGGCGACATTTCAGGCCAGTCTCCGTACGCTTTCAAGCAGCCGTGTGTCGTTGGCAGAGCTGGTCGTGGGATTGAATCACTATGCCTGCACCAACAGCCAAGGCGGCGTGCGCTTCACGACGGCGTTCCTCGCGGAACTTGATCCCGTAACGGGGAATGTTGTTTACGTTAATGCTGGACATAACGCACCGATTCTGCGGAATAGTTCCGGCGGACTCGAGAGGCGTGATACGGGGGGAATCCCGCTTGGAATTTTGCAGGAGGCGGTTCACCAGACAGGCTCGACTCAACTAAACGCGGACGAGTGGCTGGTCATCTTCACCGACGGGGTAGTGGAAGCAGTGAACACAGGGGGCGAAGAATACGAGGAGCCGCGGCTGATCCGATTGATCGATGGCGCTGGGATCAGCACGCCCCCAGAACTTCTACGGCGCCTGCTGGCTGACCTCGATGCTTACGTAGGCAACACGCCGCAGCATGACGATATGACGTGTTTGCTGCTGAAGCGGGCCTAAGCCTTTTAACCGCGGAGCACGCAGAGAATTGGAAACGGAAAACTCTGCGAACTAGGGGTTCTGGGCGGTTAAGTGATTCTCGCTTCACGATCCCGGCATCAACTCGCGATACATTCGATGAAATGCATGCACGCCCTTTTCCTGCCTCACGCTATAGCGTCCGCTGTGATAGCTCCTTGAATGTAGGTTTTTCTGCACGATTTCGCAGATTGCGAGGTCTTCGATCTGCACCTGGTCGCTGAAATTCACGGATTTGCGGGCCGCTTCGCTGCCGAGGTCTTCTTCCGGCAAATACCATTCGAAGATCGCCAGTGTGCGCTCGGGCTCTAGCGGAAGGATCATGTTGATTGACACGTTATCGGGATAGCAGTTGAGCATCCAGTTGGGAAAGACCCAGAAATAGTCAGCGGTCAGATCTTCTCCGGCTTGCTGGTAGCGTCGCGGAGTTGCGTCGCCGGCTTGGGCGCCGCGGATCGGGCTCCACTGACGCACATGTTGGCGGTAGGCTTCGACGGTGTAGGAGTTGTAGTTGAGCTCGCGATTCAACGCCGGGTGAACACTCGGCAAGTGGTACCCTTCGAGATAATTGTCGACGTAGGTTTTCCAGTTGCATTTCATGTCGTAGGTTCGGCGCTCGGAAAACTTCATGCGGCGGAAGTCGAACTTCTCAGCTTGCGAGGGCAGCTCTCCCAAAAATTCCGCCAGGGGCGCGGCGCCAGGATCCAAGTTCACGAATACCATGTTGAGCCACTCTTCCACCTGAAGCGGAGTGAGGCCGTGTTCCCTGGGATCAAAATGCTCGACTCCGTCAAACTCCGGCGTTACCAGCAGAGCTCCATCGAGGCGATAAGTCCATCCGTGATATCCGCAGCGAAAGAGCTTACGGTTTCCACAACCCGTGGCGGGATTGCCGGCACGATGGCGACAGACATTGTAGAAAGCGCGCAAGATTCCGTCGTCGCCTCGAACCACTAGCAGCGGCTCGCCGACCAGGTCGAAAGTGAAGTAATCACCCGCAGTCTTGACTTGGTGAGCATGTCCCACCAACTGCCAGGTGCTGGAGAAAATGCGGTCCTTTTCTTCATCGAAAGTCTCTTTTGTGAAGTAGCGCGAAGCAGCCAGCGTCGAGGCACGCGCTATGTCGCGGTCCGGATCCATTTGCAGATTCGCCATAAGGGATCTCAAAAAACCTACCATTCTAGCGCGCACATCGTGAGGGCTGCGCCCGGGTTGCTCTTCGGAAACTGTTCTCTACGCTACCATCTCGCGGGGGATCTTTTGAATGCTCGCTACAAACTGTGGGCATGCCCTCGCCGAGTGCCACAGATTGTCACTACCCGACCGAAAAGGTCAGATCAGGGAAGTACAGGGTGGTCACATTTATCCCGATATAGGAAACCTATGCCAATGAAAGGAGTTAGTGCAGTTAAACCTGCTCCCTCCGTTACTTTCGCACTGGCATGCAGAGTGCTGTAGTAGCAGCTGAGTTGTTATTCAGCTATCAGTCAAACGGAGACGAGGCCTAGAGAATGCGGAAACAAAAGGGTTTTTCACTAATCGAATTGCTGATCGTCGTGGCGTTCATTTTGATCATCGCCGCCATCGCGATTCCGAACTTGCTGCGTGCGCGTATCGCAGCCAATGAGTCATCGGCTGTCAGCGGTGTTCGCACCGTGAATACGGCGGAAGTTTCCTACTTTTCAGCCTACCCAACGGTCGGCTACTCAGGGACCCTGCTCGCACTGGGTGACGGCGGCGCCTGCCCGGCTCCTCCGACGCAAGCCACCTCTTGCTTGATCGATAACGTGCTCGCCAGCAATGGACAGCCCGCCAACAGCGGCAAGAGCGGCTATAGCTTCACATTCTTGGTCAGCACCACCAACGGTCTGAATACCGGGTACGCAATCAATGCGAACCCGATCACCAACAACCAGACCGGTGTGCGTTCCTTCTGCTCGGTTTCGGATAGCGTCATTCGTTACATCCCGAGCGGCGGCGGTCTGGCTTGCACGAATGCCATCGCGCCACTGCTGTAAGCGCTTTAAGGTTGGCAACACACCCAGGGGAGGGTGCGAAGCCAGGGGCATCGGACATCCGATGCCCCTTTGTTTTTTTGCTGTCAATTAGCTCCATAGTTCTTAGTCCCTGACACAATTTGTCGTTGCCAATTCCTCAAACTGTCAAAACCGACCGGATCGTACAAACTTCGAGATGTTACTACCGGAACACGTGAAATTGAAAATGCACCGCTTATTGCCGGTGGTCCAATGACTTCAGTCACTTTTTGATGTGGTCGCCGAAATGCCATAGTGATAGCGGGTTTTGGTCTATATCGACCACACAATCGGAGACGAGGAGACTACTAGAAATGCGGAAACAGAAGGGTTTTTCACTAATCGAATTGCTGATCGTCGTGGCGATCATTTTGATCATCGCTGCCATTGCGATTCCGAACTTGCTGCGTGCGCGTATCGCGGCCAATGAGTCATCGGCCGTCAGCGGTGTTCGCACCGTAAATACGGCGGAAGTTTCTTACAACTCGGCGTACCCGACGGTTGGCTACTCCGCCACCCTGCTCGCACTGGGTGACGGCGGCGCCTGCCCGGCTCCTCCGACGCAAGCCACCTCTTGCTTGATCGACAACGTGCTCGCCAGCAATGGACAGCCCGCCAACAGCGGCAAGAGCGGCTACCTCTACACCTACCTGGTCGCCACCACGAACGGTTTGAATACCGGTTACGCGGTGAACGCGAACCCGATCACCAACAACCAAACCGGCGTGCGCTCGTTCTGCTCGGTTGAGGACAGCGTTGTTCGCTACATCCCCAACG
>DASYJM010000251.1:0-2979 GCA_035996445.1 Candidatus Acidiferrum sp.
ACTGGATTTAATAACATTCCAACCACGGATCTCGCAGGCAACCAATTGTTAGCTCCGGCCCCGGCGGGAACATTCCCGCAAACTTTCCCCAGCGGTGTGACGGGTGCTACTGGGTCCTATGCCGTTTACTTTGGCATGGATAATAAGATTAAGACTCCCTACTCCTACACGCTGGACTTTTCAGTCGGGCGAGACCTCGGACACAAGTTTACGCTGGATGTCTCTTATGTAGGACGTCTGTCGCATAGACTGTTGTCACAGGCTGACGTCTCTGCGCCACTGGATTTAGTGGATCCCAAAACCGGGATTGACTACTACGCCGCTGCTAAGGCGTTGGCAAAACTGTACCGTGCAGGTGTGCCTTCGGACAGCATAACGGCCGCGCAGATCGGGCCCACTGCCTCTTATTGGCAGGATTTAATGGGTACAACCAACTTCGCACCTGGCAGTCAGGGTTTTCGCATCAGCCGTTGCGCGACTTCACCGTTTCCGAGTACGGATCCGGTCGTGGCAGCCTACGATTTGTTTTGCGGATTCGCTAATAATGAAACTACCGCTCTTCAAGGCATCGATCAGGGATTCGGATTCCGCGATTTCAGCCTGACGGACGCAAACGACAACCGCATTCCCTACTACCCGACTACCGGGGCTTACACCTTTGTCGACCCTCAATTCGCGGCCCTGTACGCGTGGCGTTCCATCGGCACCGCGTCCTACAACGCACTGCAGGTCACTCTGCGCAGACAAATGAGCCATGGCTTGCAGTTTGACCTCAACTATACGTACTCGAAGTCGATAGACATTTCTTCGGATGCTAACCGCATCGTTGACGAAGGCGGCTTGGGCGGACAGGTGATTAATCCGTGGAATCCAACCGCCCTCCGATCAGTTTCCGACTTCGACTTAACTCATCAGATCAACGCGAACTGGATTTGGGAACTTCCGTTTGGCAATGGCCGATGGATCGGAAGGGATTCGCATGGGGTTGTCAATGCTTTGATCGGTGGATGGCAGCTTACTGGCTTGGCCCGCTGGACCAGCGGATTCCCAATCGGCGTCAGTAACGGCGCCCAATGGCCCACCAACTGGGAATTATCAGGATTTGCAACCAAGACAGGGCCCGTGACCACTCACACCGTCGTCAAGAACCCTGACGGCTCCGTGAACCTGTTCGGGAATGCTTCCCAGGCTGCGACCGCCTTCAGCGCTTTCTCGCCTGATTTACCTGGCGACGTAGGTAACCGCAATGACCTTCGTGGTGATGGCTTCGCTGGCTTGGACGCAGGTCTAAGCAAGCGTTGGAAAATCACGGAAGGGAAGGGTCTGCAGTTCCGATGGGAAGTATTTAATGTTCTCAACCTTACTCGCTTCGACGTCGAGAGCCTCAGCCTTTCCCTTACCAACGCCAACACGTTCGGTAATTACACTGGACTGCTTACCAACCCGCGATCGATGCAATTCATGCTGCGTTTTGAGTTTTAACTCTTACTTACAAAGTTGAAGCTCGGGCCGCCGCGAGATGAAAATCTTGCGGCGGTTTTTTTGTGTGCCGAGCATGTTCGACAGCTTGGAGGTGAAAGTCCTCTTCACAGCCTGATGGAGGCGAAGTGATAGCGAAGCGCAAGGGCCGAACCGCGAGGCGAGGTCTGAAAGAAGCGTGGAGCAAACACGCGAGCCGATGGACAAGAACTGGATTTGAGGCCTACGGTGCCGGGCGAGCGAGCAAATGATCGCGAAGCCCACATCCATCAAAGGCACTGGTGGTAAATCCGGCGGTTGTGCGTGGAAGGCGATCGAACTTACCTCGGGAGATCTGCTGCATGTCACGGAATCGTGACTGAGGGTGGAGCGATTCACTCTGACCGTGCGGCAGAAGTCAGCAGCGGGCGTAGTAGTCGCGAAAGCGATGAAGGCCCAAACAGCAGGGAGCGGCAAGTAGGATGCAGGACTCGATGAGCGACAAGCGGCAGAAGAACCAGCTAGTGCTGGCCTTTACTGAGGAGGGGAGGAGTGAAGCTCCGAAGGCTTCTCAGGAAGGGACCGAATCGCGCACGGCGAAATGCGAAACCGAACGTCCAGCTGGTCACGAGCAGTTGATGGAAGAAGTCTGCGAGCGGGAAAACTGCTGGCAGGCATACAAGCGCGTCAAAGCGAACAAAGGAAGTCCGGGAATCGACGGCATGAAAGTCGCAGCGTTCTCGGGCTACCTGAAGCAGCGCTGGCCCTCCATACGGGAACAGCTTGTTGCGTGGGACCTACCAACCACAACCGGTGCGACGGGTGGAAATCCCGAAGCCGGACGGCGGGGTGCGAAAGCTTGGTATCCCGACGGTGCTGGATCGATTCATTCAGCAGGCGGTACTGCAGGTTCTGCAACGCAGATGGGACCCAACCTTTCTCTGAACACAGTCACGGGTTCCGGCCGAAACGCTCGGCACATCAAGCGGTAGCCAAGGCGCAGCAGTACATCGCCGCAGGGCATCGCTGGGTGGTAGATCTCGATCTTGAGAAATTCTTTGCTCGAGTCAATCACGACAAATTGATGGCGACGATCGCGCGGCGGGTAACCGACAAGAGAGTGCTTCGATTGATCGGAGCGTTCTTGAAAGTGGGCGTGCTGAAGAACGGACTGGTGAGTCCGGCGGAAGGAGGAACGCCGCAAGGTGGTCCACTTTCTCCGCTTCTATCGAACATCGTACTGGACGAACTCGACCGTGAGCTCGAACGACGCAAGCATCCCTTCGTACGGTATGCGGATGACTGCAACATTTACGTCCGCAGCCGAGGAGCGGGGCAGCGAGTGATGAGGAATGTCACTCGTTTTCTTACACGTCGACTAAAGCTCAAGGTAAACGAGGCTAAGAGTGCGGTAGCTCGACCGGAAACACGAAAGTTCCTGGGGTTCAGCTTCAGCCACAACAAGGAGCCGAAGCGGCGCAGCGCGCCGAAGGTCCTGTTGCGCTGTAAGCAGAAGATTCG
>DASYJM010000252.1:0-8564 GCA_035996445.1 Candidatus Acidiferrum sp.
ATCTTTCCCACTCCTTAATAAGCGTATTTGGTGGACGTGACCGGGATCGAACCGGCGACCCCCTGCTTGCAAAGCAGGTGCTCTCCCAGCTGAGCTACACGCCCACAGTGGGAACTACCTTCATTCTAAAGCATTTTCAATGTTTCCAAAATCCGACTTCGCTTTTCGGTCGTCACCGTACCAAAACAGTACCAAAACTCCCTCTATCAGAGCTATCTGCCCCTTATTTGGCCATTTGATGGCAACGGAAATTCGACACTAAACAAGGACCCTAAGGAGGAAACTCTTTACGAAGGGCCCCGGTGACATTGTTCGAATTGCTCTGAACTCGTAAAGATGCATCACAACCTTTTTTGGTGTATTCTTTTTTTAACAGAAAACCTCTAACAATTGGCCAACCAACCGCTGATACAGGCCATCAGCTATTCCATGAATAACGTTGCATCTCAAATGGTCTCTTCGTCCGCGCTGAATTGGGCACATCCCGTAGTTCGGGAGTGGTTCCTCGCTCGGCTTGGTGTCCCTACTGAGCCTCAACAACAGGGTTGGCCGCACATTCTTGCGGGAAAAACGACCCTCGTCTCAGCGCCAACCGGATCGGGAAAGACGTTGGCCGCGTTCCTCGCTTGCATCGATCAACTGGTACGCAAAGCACTTGCCGGCCATCTGCGTGATGAAACGCAAGTCTTGTATGTTTCGCCCTTGAAAGCGTTGGGAAACGATATTCAGAAAAATTTGGAGATGCCACTTGGAGAAATCCTACAGCTTGCCGGCGAACGCGGGCTGCTGATGCCTCCAATCCATACGGCCGTGCGAACTGGGGATACTCTAATGCGTGACCGCCGCGCCATGTTGGTGCGGCCGCCGCACATCCTGGTCACAACTCCCGAGTCGTTGTACATACTGCTTACTGCCCGAAAAAGCCGCGAAATTCTCAGGACCGTAGAGACGGTCATCGTGGATGAAATCCACGCGGTTGCCGACGATAAGCGCGGGACACATTTGGCGCTGTCTCTCGAACGCCTGGACGCACTGGCTGATAAACCTCCACTCCGCATTGGCCTTTCCGCCACGCAGAAACCCATCGAGTTGGTCGCCGATTTTCTGGCAGGAACTGTGCGGCCCGACACTGTCGTAGTTCAAATTGGACATCAGCGCGAAGTCGATATCGCCATCGAAGTTCCTAAAAGCGAATTGGGCCCGGTTACTTCCCATGAATTGTGGGACGAGATTTACGACCGCATGGCTGCGCTGGTTCAGCAGCACCGCTCAACACTGATCTTTGTAAACACGCGCCGCTTGGCCGAACGCGTTGCGCATCATCTGGCCGAAAGATTAGGTGCGGAAAGGGTTGCCACACATCACGGCAGTCTTTCCCGCAAGCTGCGGCTGGCCGCCGAAAATAAACTTAAAGCCGGCGAAATAAAAGCCCTAGTAGCGACCGCATCGCTGGAATTGGGTATCGACATCGGTTCTGTCGAACTCGTGTGCCAGGTCGGTTCGACGCGTTCGATTTCTGTGGCCTGGCAAAGAATCGGACGCGCGGGCCATTGGCTCGGCGCTGTTCCCAAAGGCCGCATTTTTGCCACCACACGTGATGAACTGGTGGAATGTGCGGCGCTGGTGCGCGCAATGCGGCAGGGCGATCTGGATACTCTGGAGATCCCGGAAAATCCGGCGGACATTCTGACGCAGCAACTGGTGGCCATGTGCGCGTCTGAAGAGTGGACGGAAGATGAACTTTTTAACCGAGTCCGGCGCACCTATCCATACCGGGCTCTCGAGCGAGCTAACTTTGATGCGATCATGGAGATGCTTTCAGAAGGAATAAACGCTCGCCGTGGCAGACGTGGCGCTTATCTTCATCGCAATCGCGTAGCCGGGACGGTCCGGGGAAGGCGCGGTAGCAGGCTCGCAGCGATCACCAGCGGCGGCGCGATTCCCGATAACGCTTTGTATACCGTTGTGGCCGAGCCTGAGGGCACCGTCGTCGGCACCGTCGATGAAGATTTCGCGGTGGAGAGTTTGCGCGGCGACATCATGTTGCTGGGCAACAGCTCCTGGCGCATTCGTCGCGTGCAGGCTGGACGTGTGCTCGTGGAAGACGCGCACGGCGCAGCTCCCAACGTTCCTTTTTGGCGTGGCGAAGCGCCTGCGCGTACGGCCGAATTGTCACAGCAAGTGGCAGAGTTGCGCGAGAAGATCAGCGTGATGACGTGCGATGCCGTTCCTTCGCCAGAAATGCTCAATTTTCCGGCGGTGCGCACAACGGTTGCGTGGCTCGAGCAAGAGTGCGGCGTCGATAACGCCGGCGCGGAACAGATCGTGGAACATATCGTCGCTGGCCGCGCCGTTCTTGGCACCGTGCCGACACAGAAAACCGTGGTGGCGGAAAGATTTTTTGATGAAAGCGGCGGCATGCAGCTGGTGATTCACGCTCCGTTTGGCGGTCGCATCAACAAAGCGTGGGGCCTGGCATTGCGCAAGCGCTTTTGCCGCTCTTTTAATCTTGAATTGCAAGCCGCGGCTACCGATGACGGCATCAACATCTGTTTGGCGGAGCAACACAGTTTTCCGCTTGCGGACGTGTTTCGCTTCCTTCATCCCTCCTCGGTGAGGCAGGTGCTGGAGCAGGCCGTGCTTGATTCGCCCCTCTTTACAACACGTTGGAGATGGAACGCATCGCGCGCCTTGATTCTCCTGCGATTCCAGGGCGGCGCGAAAGTTCCGCCTCCAATTCAGAGAATGCGCGCCGATGACCTGCTGGCCTCGGTTTTTCCAGATGCCGCGGCTTGCCCGGAAAATCTAGAGGGCGCCGTGCGCATTCCCGATCATCCGCTCGTGAACGAAGTAATGAAGGACGCGCTGACGGAGGCAATGGACGTAGAAGGTTTGCGCCAAGTCCTGGCCCAGATCATTGACGGCACCATTAACTGCGTTGCCGTAGATACTCCCGTGCCGTCGCAGTTTTCGCACGAAATTTTGAATGCCAATCCATTTGCATATCTCGATGATGCACCGCTCGAAGAACGCCGCGCGCGCGCCGTGGAGATGCGGCGTGTTTTGCCCGAACGTGTCTTGTCCGATGTTGGCCGTCTTGACGCCAGCGCGATCGAAGAGGTTCGCGGCGAAGCCTGGCCAGACGTGCGCGACGCCGAAGAGTTGCACGACGCGCTGCAAACGCTAATCGCGCTGCCGGAAATCAGTGCCGTCAATAAAGCCACCGAGGTCGGCTCGCTGGAAGATACTGTTCAACGGTCAATCGGAGCATGGAAGACTCTTTTCGACGAATTAATACAGCAAGGCCGCGCCGGTCGCGCTCTCGTGCTGGACCGGGCCTGTTGGGTGACCGCCGAACGAGCAAAAATATTCGCTGAGTTATTTCCCGAAGCCAAATTTGCGACAGCCCTCGCCGATGTGGAATGTTGTATTCCAACAAAAGAAGATGCGTTGTTGGCATTGGTAGCCGGATGGGCACAGCATTGCGGCCCCTTTGGCATTGCGTCTCTCGCCGATTTACTGGCATTGCCCACGAATGAAATCGAAAAAGTCATGCTCCGCCTTGAAGGGACCGGAGCCGTGTTGCGCGGTCGCTTCTCTGACCCGCATTCACCAGATATGGAATGGTGCGACCGCAGACTTCTAGCGCGCATTCACCGCCTAACTGTCGGCAAACTCCGCAAGGAAATCGAACCGGTATCCGCCGCGCAATTTATGCGCTGGCTATTGCGCTGGCAACACCTCACGCCCGAAACGCAACTATTCAGCGAACACGGCGCGCTGGAAGTTTTGCGCCAGTTGCAAGGTTATGAAGCCCCGGCGAACGCCTGGGAGCGGCAACTATTGTCACGTCGCGTCGCCGGCTACGATCCAAAAATACTCGATCAACTTTGCTTCAACGGCAACATCGGATGGGGAAGACTGTCGCCAGGTCCGTCGATTGTCGACGACTCACCAGGTGGGAGTCACAGGGTCGCACCGACCGGTTCGGCGCCAATCACGTTCTTCGTGCGTGGCGAGTCGGATTGGATGACCGCGCGTCAGCAGGAAATCGATATCGACGGCATACTGAGTTCGGCCGCCAAGGAAGCATTCGGATTTCTCAAGGAGCGCGGCGCTTCTTTCTTTGCTGATATTCTTCGCGGCACCCGCAAACCGAAAGAGGAAGCCGAAGCTGGCCTATGGGAACTCGTTGCTGCCGGGCTAATTACGGCCGACGGCTTTGACAATTTGCGCGCATTGATTGATCCCAAACGCCGTGATCTCAGCAACGGACGCGATGGCCGCCCGCGTTACAGCGCCGGTCGCTGGTCCTTATTATTTCCTACTACCGCCGAGAACCAGGCGCGCACCCTTGAAGCCATGTGCCAAGTTCTACTACGGCGCTATGGAGTAGTCTTTCGCGAAGTGCTCACGCGCGAATCGAATTTGCCGAACTGGCGCGAAATCCTTCTTACGCTGCGACGATTGGAAGACCGCGGCGAAGTGCGCGGCGGCAGGTTCGTGGCCGGTTTCCTTGGCGAACAATTTGCTCTTCCCGCCGCAGTAGAATCTTTGCGATCCACACGCGCGGAGCCGCCAACAGGCGAAACAATCACTATCTCGGCAGCCGATCCATTGAATCTCGTAGGAATTGTGGTGCCGGGCGCTAAAGTGATGGCTATTTCGAGCCGTTTCGTCACGTATCGCGACGGCGTTGCCTTGGAATCCAGCCAACCTATCGATTACGCAAGCATTGCACAAGCCGGATAAACAACAATTCTTCCATCAACGCGGATGCGCGAAAATTGCTAAGCACTCAAAACCGTTCAGCAATCGAAGAAAACCGTTTCGTCCTTGCCCTGCAAAACCACGTTCCATTCAAGCTGGCTGCCGCGCACTTTTTTGGCGATGAGCGTGTGCCGCCTCCCCGCTTTAACTAATTTGAGCGCGAAGTCTGCGGCATTGCTTGGTTCGTCCGGAAAATAAATACGCGTCACCAGCCGGCGCATCAATCCGCGCGTAAACACGGAAACCGCAATGTGCGGGGCTTGCACGGTTCCATCCGGTGCAGGCACGCGCCCAGGCTTGATCGTCTTGAACCGGAACGATCCATCGGACTGTGTGGGCACACGCCCAAAACCCCTGAATGCGCCTTCCCCTCGCTGCCCCTCCATGTGTTCCTTCGCCGGTATGTCATTCTTTTGAATATTTTCCAACTCCGCGGACAATTCCGGATGCGCGTATTTCCCTTGCGCGTCGGCCTGCCAGATTTCAATCACCCCATCCGGCACCGGCTGACCATCGCCATCGAAAACTCGCCCTACGATTTCGATCGTTTCTCCACAGATACCAGGGCCGGTCAAATCGTCAATATAAAATCTGGCCAGACCAATCTGGAAAAATGGCCCCACCGTTTGTGAACTTGTAGCCTGGAAGCTCATTATTTTTCCCAAGGCGTCGAATCGCGCCCGCTAAGAATGATGTCGAACTTGTACCCCAAGGCTTGCTCACACACGGTCGTCTCCCAATCGAAGAGCGAAATCAAACGATTGCGGGCCTTTGCGTCCGCGGTGCAATTAAAGATGGGATCGAACTCCAGCAGCGCATCCCCAGGAAAATACATCTGGGTAATCAATCGCGTGGCAAAGGCCGGACCGAATACCGAGAAATGAATGTGCGCCGGGCGCCACGCGTTGTAGTGATTCCTCCACGGATAAGCGCCGGGCCGAATAGTAATAAATCTGAAATGGCCCTGCTCATCGGTCAGTGCATGGCCGCTACCTTCGAAATTGGGGTCCAGCGGAGCATTGTGCTGATCAACGTTGTGCCGGTAGCGGCCCGCGGCATTCGCTTGCCAGACTTCGATAAGCGTGTGCGCAGCCGGCCGTCCATCTTCATCCAGCACCCGCCCGCTGACTATGATTCGCTCGCCAAGTGGTTCGCCATGATGCTGCCGAGTGAGGTCGCTGGCCTTCACGTCGATCACAGAAAAATCGAAACTCGGCCCTGTTACTTCAGAAAGAGTATGCGGCAGGTATACCAGCGGTTTCGACGGCGCGCGCTTGATGGAGGAAACGTAGGATGGCTGCAGGTGATCCGGTTGTGTGCCCGGATCAGCCCGGCGATACCCGCGAAACTTCGCCATAGATTGCATCATAGCGCGACAGGGGATTTACCGGGCGTCGATCACGGCGCCGCTGCTCCGGCGGCGATCACCGGAAGCAAAAACGCCGAGGGATGCTCGGCGTCGTGCAGGATCGTGTTTGTGGCTGAAATAAAATCGCGGCTGGTGGCCTGCTCCGCGCCGGTGTTCAGGTTGCGGTCGAAGCGCGGAAAATTGCTGCTGGAAACTTCCAGGCGCAGCACGTGGCCCTTCTTAAAGACATTGCTGGTAGCCCACAGGTCCACCGAGATTTTATAAATCTGTCCCGGATTCATTAATGTAGGCTTCTCCTGCGAATCCCGATAACGCATACGCAAGATTCCATCGGTGAGATTCATGGCGAACCCGTCCGGCGAGACGTCCACCAACTTCGCCGTGAAATCGGTGTCCACCGCCGAAGATTTAACCCAGAGTTCCGCCGTCACCGGCCCGGTAACTTCCATATCCTCCCCGACTGGCTTGCTGGAATACACCAGCACGTCATTGCGATTTTCATCGGCGCGCTGGTCGCGTGGCCCGGGCTCGTAGTGTTCGGCGTCGCAACATAGCGAGCCACCGATAGTCGTTACCGGATTTTCCGGATCGTATGTAAATTTATCGGGCGATTCTTTTTTTGGCGGCGTGGTGGAAAGTGCACCATCGCCGGCTAGCGAATTAGCCGACCCTCCCGAGTGCAGGAAATAGCGAGTGGTCTTAGCCTGTGGCGGAGGCCAATCCGTCTCCTCCTGATACTTATTCGCGCCCATCACAAAAATGTGTATCGGCTTGCCCGCACCGGCTCCTTCCGCGGCAAATTCGTTCTGAACACCCTTGAAAAGATAGTCGTACCAGTCCAGCACCACCTGCGTGGAAGAAAACTTGAGCGCTTCGTCCCCAAATTCCACATCCCCGATGCGCCGCCCAAAACCCGCGTGTCCACCTATTTGTATCAGCAGCCGCTGGCCTTTACGCGCCTCTTCCGTTCCGCCGTGCGCCTTGATTCCCATGTAATTCCTCAACGTGCCCGCTAAAAAAATGTCGTACCAGCCGCCGATGTGCAGCGCCGGCACTCGAATATCAGAAAAATGCTCCTCGATCGACCATTGCTTCCAATATTCGTCATAAGACGGGTGCGCGAGCCAATCCAGATAATAAGGAGCAATCTGAGCCGTGGCATCGGCGCCCGCCGGAAGTGCAACGTAATTAAAAACTGGATACTGGGTGAGTGGCAGGACCCGCGCGCCCTGAAGCGCATTCGTATTTTTCGCAATCAATCGCCACAGTGTGTTGGTGGCCAGCTGCGTAGACCAATTTTGATCGAACCATTGTTCAAGCGCTCCGCTCTGATACGTCCAACCGTCGTGATAATTGCTCGCGGTGACCACCGGGCAAATTCCCGCGAGATGCGGCGGATGTGCAATGGCGGAGAGCATCTGCGTTGCGCCTACGTAAGAGCCGCCCGTCATGCCCACTTTACCGTTCGAGAACGGCAGCGCCGCAGCCCACTCGATCGTGTCATACCCGTCTTCCGACTCATGGCGAAACGGATACCACTCGCCTTCAGACGTGTACCGCCCGCGCACATCTTGCACGATGACCACGTACCCATGCGTGGCCATCTCGTATGCCGGACTCACCGCCCAGCCCGTGCTTTTATCGTACGGAGTGCGCATCAGGATCACCGGAAATTTCCCGTCAGCCTTCGGCCGATAAATGTCCGCGTAAAGTTTCACGCCGTCACGCGTTTTCATCGACATGCCATCCTGCGTGATCACCGCATAATTTTGCTGCGCGCGAACACCACTGGGCACCGATAACCCTACGGCACAAACCGCGAGCATTACGTGTAAGATTTTCCGCTGGAACAAGACCGCCTCCTCGCTGAAATTGAACTGGGACACCGAGTCGTAAAATTAATCGCCAATACTCTGCCACTAACGTCACCCTGAAAAAAAACTTATTCACCAGTACTGGCGCACAGATAAATTACTGCGCCTTTAATTCCTCGAAGTGCGCTTCTAGATTTCCCACCTGATTCTGCGCATTACCGGATTGACCGGGAATCGGGCGCGGAGTTACATCCGCGTCAACAATCCCCATGGCCCATTTGATGGCCCCCACATACATCTGTTGCAACCTCGGATCGTCCCAATTTTGCTCCACGTGTCCCAACGTCGAGTAGTACACGCGCCCCTTTCCATACATTTTGGCCCAGGCCAGTGCAAAATCGAAATCCTTGCGGTGCACCTGCGGATTTTTTAGGTCAATCTTGCCGCTGTCCAGCCTCATCAGCACCCGTACATTTTTTCGCGACCAATCTCTCATCTGGTAAATCTCGTTCTTCAATACAAACTCCTTGGGCCACTGCTGCATGCCCGGGAAGTTCGTGTCTTCCACCACGATAGGCGCATCAAAAGTCACCCAAGGATGCTCATCGTAG
>DASYJM010000253.1:0-73967 GCA_035996445.1 Candidatus Acidiferrum sp.
CAGAAGCGGGGCTGCCAAGTGCCTAGCGCTTTCGCTAGACGGCGGACACTGCGTTTTACGGAAGGGCTATTCCAAGCGTGCAGCTATCGCTCGTCAGGCACCTGATTTGTTTCCAGCTGGTTCTTCAAAGTTGACTGTGCCTGTGGAATGCCTCCGCGCATCGAATACGTCATGCGTATCTTGATCCACAATCTCCGCCCGGAGTCCCTTGACGCAACAACTCGCGCCCTGTCTGGACAGGGCTACGAAGTGGTCGTGGAAAGCGGACTCACCGTCGATCAAGTGCTGGCTCTCTCCCCCGAAGTATTGGTAACCGAAGCCACACCTTCCGATCTCAGTTGCTGTGCTCTCGTCACGCAACTCAAGTCGCGCCCCGAAACCGAGTCGCCGGTTAAGATCGTCATCATCGTGGACGGCGGCGCGCTGGAGCGTGCGCGCGCCCTGGACCTCGGCGCCGATGACGCCGTTTCCTTTCCTTTCGAACCCGTGGAATTTGCCGCCATCATCCGATCCCAATTCCGCGAGCGTAAGCCGCAAGAAGAGCTCAAGACCATGCTCAAGTACGCCGTGCAACGAGAGCATTTCGCGGATATCGCCGTCGAATCATTGAGCGGCCCTCTCGGTAAACGCCGCTTATGGATGATCCCCGCTATCTTAGTGCTCAGCACGGCGGCAGTGCTCGCGGCCATCTATCTGGACATTTCCAGCCGCGGCACGCGCAAGGAGACTCGTCAGCTGCGGGCCGAAATCACGCGTCTGAACAGCAATCTGGGCCAAAAAGGCGACTTCCAGCGTAGCGCGGAGTTCACCCGCGGGTTGTTCGAGGCGCAGTCACGGTCCACCTCTGTCACGCGCGAATCTCTGAAAGCGCAGTCTGAAGATCTCCACAAACGCGTCGCCCGCGGTGGCTCCGACGCCGACTCCCTGAAGCACCAGCTCGCGGACACCCAGAATCGCCTGAAGCTTCTGGAAAGCGAGGGCAAGATCGCCGAAAACGTCGTCCATGATTATGGACCCAGCGTTTGCTTGCTGCATGTTGTCGTCGAATTTCTCGACAAGGAAACCGGCCATCCCATCCAAGTCGCCGTCGATGCCGCAGGCAAGCCGCTGGTCGACGCCAAAGGCATGGTGACGCTCGATGAGGGCGGCACGGGACCTCACCTCCAAATTGACGTCTTCGGTACCGGCTTTGTCGTCAAACGCGAAGGCAAAATCATTACTAATCACCATGTCGTCGAGCCTTGGTGGAAAGACCAGGATCTGAAAAAACTAATCGATCAGGGCGCCGACGCCTACGTAATGTCCTACGAAGTTTACTTCCCCGGAAAAGCGGAGGGTCTGCGCGCCAAATTGGATCGCATTTCTTCGAAAGCGGACCTCGCGACTCTTCAGCTCGACTCTCCGCTTCCCCCCAATTCCGCAGTGCTCCAACTGGACGATCGCACACAAGCCACCGTGTCGGGGGAGGCAGTTGTGTTGATTGGTTATCCGACGGGAATTGAAGGCATTCTCGCCAGGGCCGGTAGCGATGTGGCCCAGAAAATCGTCAGCGACACCCAGGACGTCAATCGCATCATGTCGCAACTCGCTTCGCAACACCTCATCCGCCCCACCACGACGCAGGGCCATATAGGCGACGTGCTTGACGACAAAATTGTCTACGACGCCGCCACTACCTCTGGCGGTTCGGGCGGACCGCTCTTCAACCGTGACGGAAAAGTGATCGGCATAAATTTCGCGGTGCTCAGAGATTTTGGCGGCTCCAACCTTGCTGTCCCCGTCAAATACGCGAAAGACCTGCTGAGGTAGAGGCCTCAACTGGGATGGAAACGCAGCGCACCCAGCGACGATGCTGCTGGTATTTCGATCCAAACGACAGATAGGGAAGCAGATGGAGAACATCCCTGAGGAGACTTTGACTGCCTTTGAGGCCTATCCGTGGCCAGGAAACAGGATTTTGTCTCCGATTTGAGCCGGTTATTCACGCAAGATGTTGGCTGGAAGCAAACAGACAAGACTTACGCCTCAGCCCGCGACAGTCACCTATCGAATCTTTTGGACCCTGGCACTCGCTGGGAGGTCGGATGCCCCGTAAGACTGCACGTGACGTGTCAGAACTCGGTCGCTGTGTCCGACATTCTGACACATGCATTTCACCCTCCGTTCGAATCGCCCTTCTAATCAACTGCTTGGGGTGACCTCACGAACATTGGGTTTGGTATGAGAGGTGCTTTTACTGGATGTCGCGAAACCGAGAGCCCCGACAACAAAGATGAACTGACACACCTGAATAGCGCCTCGGTCCGAATTTGAATCCGCGGGAATGACGACAGAAACGCGAAAAGAAATGTCAACTCAGATGTGGCGTTTGCGGTCGGCAGTGGAGGTCGTTGTTCTCCTGTGTGTGCCAGAAACCGCTTTAGCTGATTCTGCGGGCCGCTCTCTCAGTCCAACGAATATTTTTGCGCCGGCCTCCACGCCGGCCCATTCGATCATTGGGCTTTCATTTTTTGTGCTTGCGGTTACCGGAGCCATATTCGCGATCGTGTTCAGCTTGCTGGTGTACTGTGTCGTGAGATTTGGGAGGCGGGTAGACGACGATGGCCGCGAGCCTCCCCAGGTTTACGGCAGCAATCAGGTGGAACTAGCGTGGACCGTGATTCCGGTTCTCATCGTTGTGGTTTTATTCTTGGCCACCGCGCGAGTGATCGCCAGCATCCAGGAGGCTGCCCAGCCGCGCAACGCGATTCAAGTGATTGCCATCGGCCATCAGTTCTGGTGGGAGTACCGCTATCCTGGTCTGAAGGTGGTGACCGCGAACGAACTCCATGTACCAGCTAGTGACCCGGCGCATCCTACTCCGACCTTCATCACGCTCCTCTCCGCAGATACGGATCACAGTTTCTGGGTTCCCCGTCTTGGCGGTAAGACAGACCTGATTCCCAATCACCCCAATAGTATGTGGATTGATCCGCAGGTGACTGGGCTCTACCTGGGCCAGTGTGCGCAATATTGCGGAACGCAGCATGCGAAGATGCTGCTCCGCGTCTATGTGCAATCACGCCAGGAGTTCGACCGCTGGGTTGAAGAGCAAAGTCGCGCGCCACACTCGAGCACCGCCGTTTCTGAGGGCCAGCGCATTTTCGAGACGACTGCCTGTATCAACTGCCATGCCGTGAACGGCACCGTGGCAGACGGGCGCTTCGGCCCGGACCTGACGCACCTGATGAGCCGCGAAACAATCGCCTCCGGAATAGCGCCGAACACACCCGAAAATCTTCGCCTTTGGATTCAAAATCCTGACTCTATCAAACCTGGCTCCAAGATGCCGGCCATGGGACTGAGCGATCACCAACTGGACGCTGTGACGGCTTACTTGGGGACGCTGCACTGAGTGAGTTAAAGGGAACACTCAATGGCGACCGACGCAATCTCAACGTTCCGGGCCGACACGGCCTCTCTTCCTCTTGTCGCTAAACTTCACGATTGGGTAACTACTGTCGACCATAAGCGACTGGGCATCCTGTACATCATTTATGCCTTAGTGTTTCTCATAATCGGCGGGATCGAGGCGGCGATCATGCGCGTCCAGCTCATCCGTCCACATAACAATTTCGTATCGCCCGAAGTATTCAATCGAATGTTCACCATGCACGGCACCACTATGATTTTCTTCGTGGTCATGCCCATGTTGTTTGGATTTGCGAATTACCTCATCCCGCTAGTGATCGGTGCGCGTGATATGGCTTTCCCGCGTCTCAATGCGTTCAGTTTCTGGTTGACGGCATTCGGAGGCATTCTTCTCTATTTTAGTTTCGTCGGAGCCAATGGCCTGTACGGGGACGGAACCGCTCCGGATGTCGGATGGTTTGCCTACGCGCCGCTCACCTCGCGGACATTTTCACTGGGACATAGCACAGACTTCTGGACTTTTAGCTTATTAGTCTCCGGTTTCGGCAGCATCGGAGCGGCGGTCAATATCATTGCAACAATCTTCTGCATGCGCTGCCCGGGAATGACTCTGGCGAAGATGCCGCTATTGGCATGGCTCTATCTGGTGATGGCGGTGCTCGTAATACTTGCCGTCAGTCCACTGTCCGCGGCGCAGATCATGTTGGCTGTCGACCGTTACCTGGGCGGGCATTTCTTCGATACGCAAGCGGGCGGCTCGGCGGTGATCTGGATGCACTTTTTCTGGATCTTCGGCCACCCGGAAGTCTACGTGCTGGTTATTCCTGCGTTCGCTTTTGTTTCCGAGATAGTCCCTGTTTTCTCTCGCAAGGCGATTTTTGGCTACCCGGTCATGGTGGCGGCAACGGTTTGCATTGCATTCATTTCCATGAGCGTGTGGGCTCATCACATGTTCACGGTCGGCATGAACGCAAACGCCAACACCTTTTTCGTTCTCTCTACGATGGCTATCGCTGTTCCGACCGGTATCAAGATCTTCAACTGGGTGGCCACCATGTGGGGTGGAAAAATTCACTTCAAGACGCCCATGTTGTTCTGCATAGGCTTTTTGTTTCAATTCTTGATTGCCGGCCTCACCGGGATCATGCTAAGCGTAGCGCCGTTCACCTGGCACCTCGGGAATTCCTATTTCGTTGTGGCCCATTTTCATTACGTCATCGTAGGCGCCATTCTTTTTGCGACTTTTGGCGCCTTCTATTATTGGTTTCCGAAGATGTCCGGAAAGATGTACAACGAGTCGCTCGGCAAACTGCATTTCTGGCTCTTCGTCATCGGATTCCATCTGACATTCGATTTCATGCATATTCCTGGACTTCTCGGAATGCCGCGCCGGATTTACACCTACGAACCGGGCCGTGGTTGGGACACTTTGAATCTGATCGTGACTATCGGCGTCTTCTTCCAGGCCGCGGGCATTTTGGTTTTCGTTGCCAATCTGCTCTGGTCGTACTTCCATGGCGAGCCTGTGGGCAGCGATCCCTGGGATGCATGGACTCTGGAGTGGTCCACTAGCTCGCCGCCGCCCGCGTACAACTTCGCGATCATTCCAGAGGTTCGCAGCCGCCGTCCTCTTTGGGATCTCAAGCACCCTGAAGATCCCGACTGGAAATACGAGTAAATGGAAGTCTCATGAATGCGCAGCCAGCAGTAGTTTCTGACGCCAACATCACGTGGGAACTTCCTTCACGCGGTCGCGTCGGTATGTACTGTTTGATTTCAGCTGAGTCCGCGATTTTTACCATTTTCGTCGTGGCTTATCTTTTTTACCTTGGCAAGAGTCTGACTGGTCCTACTCCGAGAGACGTGCTACATGCCCCAATTTTTTTCACGATTTGTTTGCTTTCGAGCAGTCTGACGATTCATCTCGCGGTCAAATCACTAAAGGGCGCGAAGGCTGGCGGCTTCGCACTGTGGTGGCTTTTTACGCTCGCCCTCGGAGCGACGTTTCTCGCTGGCACGGCTCGCGAGTGGCACCACTTGATCTACGACGAAGGTCTTACGATCCAGACCAACCTGTTCGGGACCACCTACTATTCGCTAGTCGGTCTGCATGCCTTCCACGTGACCGTAGGCCTTCTAGCCATAACAACCGTATTGCTGTTCGCATTACTTGGATATGTGCGCCAGGAGCACGCAGAGCGCGTCGATGTCCTGGCCCTTTACTGGCATTTCGTGGACGCCGTGTGGGTCGTTGTCTTCGCGGTTGTCTACGTCATCGGGCGCTGAAGGAGATGCACGACTTGGAATTACCGATAGAAACACGACAAATCCCGCCGGCAACTTTGCAACTGCCCGCGCCAACCGCGTGGCCGATCGTGCTCGCGTTTGGCATCACGTTGCTATTCGCGGGATTGCTGACCGCCATCTCTGTAAGCATTCTTGGCGCGGTGCTCGCTCTGGCCGGCGTGATTGGCTGGTTTCGTGATGTTCTACCCCATGAAGCACACGAGACCGTGGTAGTTTCTGACAAAGTCGAGCCGGTAGTCACTACTCGTCCCGAAGTCGAGCGCGTCGGATGGATAACCGACGAATTGAATCGGTCCTGGCTCCCCCTGGAAATCTATCCGGTTTCTGCAGGAATTAAAGGCGGGTTGGCCGGCAGCGTGGTTATGGCGATTCTCGCGATGATTTATGGAATAGCCAGTAAGCATGGCATCTGGTATCCGATCAACCTTTTGGCTGCTGGCTTCTTTCCGGCAAGAATGACTACCGCGGGAATTGCCGCCTTCCACTGGGACGCTTTGCTGATCGCAGCGGCCGTTCACTTGGTCACGTCTTTAATTGTCGGTCTTCTCTACGGCGCCATGCTTCCTATGTTCCCCCGCCGGCCGATACTTCTGGGAGGCTTCGTAGCGCCCATACTGTGGTCGGGTTTGCTTTACAGCATTCTCGGAATCGTCAATCCGGTGCTCAATCAGCGCATTGACTGGTTCTGGTTCGTGCTCTCGCAGTTGGGATTCGGCATCGCTGCTGGCATCGTCGTTTTCCGTCAGGAGCGAATACACACTTGGCAACACCTCCCCTTTGCTCTTCGTGCCGGGATGGAGGCGACCGGAGCAGTAGCTAACAAAAACCTAGAGGATCGGGGCCAATGACACGCCTGGCCATCCTGTCGATTCTATGCGCCTCTACTGCTTTGTTCTGCGCCTGTACCAGTGCGCCTGGACGCCCGGGACCACACTCCGAGGTCCTCCCGCCTGATCAAATTATGGAGTTCAATATTCTCTACGCCCAGAACTGCGCGGGATGCCACGGCACTGGCGGAAGTGGCGGAGCGGGGAACGCTCTGCGCGATCCCATTTTCCTGGCAATCGCTGACGATTCCGTGATTCGCAACGCAACCTCCAACGGAGTGCGTGGCACAGCGATGCCCGCATTCGCGCAAAGCGCCGGCGGAATGCTCACCGACAAACAGATCGATGCCCTGGTTAGCGGACTCCGGTCCTGGGCTTCGTCTCGCGGTCTTCACGACGCTAACCCTCCGCCCTATACAGCGAAAACTGCCGGCAACGCGCAGCACGGCGCCGAAGTCTATCAAACGTTCTGTTCCTCTTGTCACGGCCCCAATGGAACAGGCGGCAAAAGCGCGAGCTCAATTGTAGATAGGTCCTATCTGGCCCTGGTGAGTGATCAATATCTGCGAATCACGGTGATAGCCGGGCGGCCGGAACTTGGCGCGCCGGATTGGCGCGAGGATATGCCCGGCAGACCCATGTCCGACCAGGAAGTCAGCGACGTAGTCGCTTGGCTGGCCTCGCGGCGTGCCGCTAGCCCGGGCCAGCCCTACCCAGATTCAAAGAACGCGCAGTATCTGGAGCATCACGATGTCGACTGACAGTACGATTTCCCGGCGCGCGCTGTTTATGAAAATAGGAATTCTATTCAACGGTTTGGTCGCCACGGCGCTTGCCGTTCCGATTGTTCGATTCCTCTTGTCTCCGATTTTCCGTGGACGCGCGAACGGGTACGTCTCCTGGGTATCGCTGGGTTCCGTCAGCCAATTCCCGGAAGGAGAGACGCGCCTCGCCACGTTTCGCAATCCGTATGTGATGCCAACGGACGGCAAGACCGCAGACTCCGCATGTTGGGTAAGGCGCGTCGAAGCACAGCAATTTCAGATTTTCGCCATTAATTGCGCGCATCTCGGCTGCCCCGTGCGCTGGTTCCCGCAATCCGGGTTGTTCATGTGCCCTTGTCATGGCGGTGCGTATTATCAGGATGGGTCGCGCGCCTCCGGGCCGCCGGAACGGGGATTGTTCGAGTATCCGCACACAATCCGCGACGGTCTGGTCTTGATCCAAGCGGGTGAGTTACCGACGCCGGGGTCACCGAACGCTTCTCTCTTCGGTAAGAAACCGCCATGCGCCTGATCGCTCAGATCGGAGATTGGCTCGACCGGCGATTGCAGCTTGCCGCACCCATCCGCGAAATTGCCGAGCACCCCGTGCCGAAAAACACCGCTAGTTGGTGGTATGTGTTTGGAAGCGCCGCCCTCGTGGTGTTCCTTTTGCAACTCGCCACCGGAATCATGCTGGCATTCATTTATGTTCCGTCCGCCAGCGAGGCTTGGAACAGTTTGCAGAGTTTGAATCACGACATAACTTTTGGCTGGTTCATCCGCGCCTTGCACGGATGGGGTTCGAACTTCATGGTGGCCATTGTGCTCATCCACATGGTGCAAGTATTCCTCTTCGGGGCTTATAAGTTTCCCCGCGAACTCACTTGGGTGGTGGGAGTATTTCTCCTGCTCATGACCATGGGCATGGCGTTCACCGGACAAGTTCTTCGTTTCGATCAAGACGCGTATTGGGGCCTCGGAATCGGAGCGTCGATTGCCAGCCGTGTCCCGTTTCTAGGGTCGGACATCGTGAAATTGATGCTCGGTGGACCAATCATCGCCGGTCCGACCCTGTCACGATTTTTCGCCCTGCACGTGTTCGTGATACCAGGGATGCTAATTGCGTTCGTGGGCGTGCATCTCTTGTTGGTGCTGAAACTCGGGATCAATGAATGGCCAATGCCGGGACGTCTGGTCAAGAAAGCGACCTACGAAAGCCAGTATCGCGAATTGGTGAAGAAGGATGGCGCTCCGTTCGTACCCTATGCGGTGTGGAAGGATATATTCTTCGCCGCGTTTATTTTGCTGGCGGTGGCCGCCTGCGCGGCGTTGTTTGGCCCGTTCGGGCCAACCGGCCAGCCGGACCCGACGATCATCCAAACAGCGCCAAAGCCCGATTACTTTTTTTTGTGGCTTTATGCCGTGCTTTCTTTCCTGCCTCCGTCGATGGAGACGCCGGCTCTGCTCATCGGCCCGGTCATTGTGATTGGCGCTTTGCTTCTACTCCCATTTCTGTCCGGTGAGGGAGAGAAAAGTTGGCGTCGGCGCCCGATTGCAGTGCTCACGATTCTGCTTATCGCCGTTACACTCGCAACCTTCACCCATCTCGCGGGATATACCCCGTGGAGTCCGCACATGAACGCGTGGAGCAGTGATCCCATCCCGGCCCGATTCCTGGAGCACAGGACTGCCCTTGAGAGGCAAGGCGCTCTCGTTTTCCAAGCGAAACAATGTCATAACTGCCACGCCCTTGGACGCGAGGGAGGCCAGCGGGGTCCGGCGCTGGACCGCGTCGCTGTACAACTTACACAGGATCAGCTGATACGCCAGGTGATCCAAGGCGGTGGCAACATGCCCGCCTACGGCAAAAATCTTAGTCCCGCCCAGACGACTGCTCTCGTGGCATTCCTGCACACGCTACATCCTTCGGGGCAGGCGCCGGCACGCGACCCTTCCCGAGCCATCGCACTCGAAAAAAGCGGGCAGAATTAGTCGCGTGCGTTCCTCAGGTCACCCATGACACCTGCAATCCAATCCGAGTTCGCGCCATGGTCCGTATCCTACCCAGTTACGTTTGCCCTGTTCCTCGCTGCATGCGGCTACTTTCGCGGTTGGTTGCGTCTACGTAGCACCAGTCCTAACCCGATTTTGCCCTGGCAGCTTGCCGCTTTCATGACCGGGATATTTGCACTGTGGATTGCCTTGGGTTCTCCGCTGCGAGCGCTTCACCATGAGCTGCTCTCCATCCATATGGTGGACCATGTTCTACTGATGGCCGTGGCTCCGCCCTTGATTCTGCTTGGAGACCCGTTCCAATCATTCGGGCACGCCTTATTGCAGCACTTCGTCGGTGAAGCGCCAGCCGCGTTTCTGGGCCACGCTCTTGGACATCCGATTTTTGGCTGGCTTGCCGCCGTAATCGCCCTCATTGGATGGCATGTTCCGGCTGCATTCGAATTGGCCATGCGCTCCAATCTGTGGCACGAAGTCGAGTACGCATGCTTTTTCGGAACTGGACTTCTTTTTTGGTGGCCGGTTATCCAGCCTTGGCCAAACGAGGCTCGGTGGCCACGGTGGTCCATTGTCTTATACCTTTTTTTTGCCACCTTTCCGTGTGACATACTTTCAGCGTTTCTTACGTTTTGCGACCGCGTTGTCTATCCGTGTTACCTGTCCGGGAATCGACATTTCGCTATTTCACCTCTTCAAGATCAAGAGTATGCGGGCGCCCTGATGTGGGTTTGCGTGACGTTTGTTTATCTGATCCCTGCCGTGGTCATAACAACGCGACTGCTCTCCAGTTCCCATAATCCGAACCGATCATCTCACTCGCAAGCCCGTCCAACATTTTGACAGATTGTCAGAGAGTGGTCCTCTTTGCTTGCGCGGTTTGGTTCCCACCTTCCATTCCATCGCTAACCCTTTTGGATGGAATCACAACGGCTATCCGTCAAATACGGGAACGTGGAAACGCGCGTGCTTTACTCCCACGTGAAGCCAATTGGCAGAGAAGGAGAGCGTCATGAACCGAGAAGAAGTGAACTGGTTATTGCAAACAATCAAGGACCCCGGCGACGCGAAGCGCTTCCTGTTGGCCCAGTACGAGCGAGGGCGAATTTCCCTTCAACTGATGGCCGAGGTAACGCCGGAACGGGATTGCATCAACCACACAAGGGCTCCGGTCTTAACCACGGCGACGGAGCACCCGGCCGAACACTTGGCGATGGCGTTAGTATTTGCTACTGCCTGGTAAGAGCGGCCATGTGCTCCGCGAAGTGTTTCCAGAAATAGCAACTAACCCGCTATTCGGCCAAGCGTCGCAGGTCCGCGCCGTCTTGGATTATGTTAGTGGATGAGGTTGGAGACAATGACGCCGCAGTCCCTTACATTCGCTAGTTCGCCGTTTTGGCCTGTCGCGATCGGCTTTTTTGGTCTCGGTACAGGCTACTTCATCTGGGGCGGGCAGGTTCTCTTTGGTCATCCCAAAAACGGCCCCGAAGTCGATCGTACCATGGGCATGTGGGGTTTCTGGATGCCCGGTTTTTGCCAATTCATCACCGGCGTATATCTCATCGTGGGATTGACCTGGTTTAACGTCTTCGGAAACACCGCACCGCTCTACATGGCAGGCGTGGCATTCACGGTGTATGGGATTCACTGGTTCGCGATGGCGCATCGCCGCTACATCGGGTCAAGCGCCGCGCCGGACGGATGGATGGCCATCGCTTATCTCTTCGTTTCGGTCCTCGGAGCATATGTATTTGGCCGTGCCGGCGATGTCCCCGTTATGATCATTTTCATCGGCTTGACCTTGATATATCTCGTGGAAGTTCCAACGCGACTGGGGGGATGGAGCGCCGGCACACGGCTTGTAGCGCTGCTCCAATGCCTCACCGGAATCTGGCTTATGTATTGCACGTGGGCGGTCACCGTAAATATTGCCCTGGGTTACAAGCTCTGGATTTGACCCGCAGTCGAGGAACCATCGCGATGATCACGGTAACAATCGATGGTGTAGTTCACGAAACGATCAGCGGTGAACGCTTGATCGATATCATCAATAGAGCGGGCCCGCAGATTGCTCAGGTCTGCTATCACCCACAACTCGGTCCTATCCAGACGTGCGATACCTGCATGGTAGAGATCAACGGGCAACTCGCGCGAGCGTGCGCGACCGCCGCGTCGCCAGGAATGGAAGTATTCACAAAATCGGAGAAGGCCTCTTCAGCCCAGCGAGAGGCCTTCGACCGTATTCTCAGCAATCACGTGCTGTACTGCACTGTATGCGACAACAACAACGGAAACTGCACCATTCATAACACTGAAAAATTGCTGGGTATCGAACATCAGCCGATTCCCTATCATTCCAAACCCTACGAAGAAGATCATACCAACCCGTTCTACCGCTACGACCCGCAACAATGCATTCTTTGCGGCCGATGTGTGGAAGCCTGTCAAAACCTGCAGGTCAACGAAACCCTTTCGATTAATTGGGAGGATCCCCATCCCCGTGTGCTGTGGGATGGCGGCTCAACAATTGGAGAATCGAGTTGTGTCTCCTGCGGCCATTGCATTTCTGTTTGCCCCTGCAACGCGCTGATGGAGAAATCCATGCTTGGGCATGCGGGATTTTTCACCGCCCTGCCAAAGACAGCGTTGAGCGGCATGATCGATGTGGTGAAGGGCGTCGAGCCGGAGACCGGCTATGGAGCCATTCTTAAGCTCTCGGAAGCCGAGTCGCACATGCGGGAATTGCGCATCCGTCGCACGAAGACAGTCTGCACGTATTGCGGTGTCGGATGCAGTTTCAACGTTTGGACGAAAGATCGCCACATTCTGAAAGTACAGCCTTTGGATGGCCCAACGAATGGCATCTCCACATGTGTCAAAGGAAAATTCGGTTGGGACTTCGTGAACAGTGCGGACCGCCTGACGAGACCACTTATCCGCGAAGGGGGCAAGTTTCGTGAAGCCTCGTGGGACGAAGCGCTTGATCTGGTGGCTCGGAAGTTTGCAGAGATCAAGGCAAAGAACGGACCCGATGCGCTGGCCTTTGTCTCTTCATCTAAGTGCACCAATGAGGAGAGCTATCTCATGCAGAAGCTCTCGCGCGCCGTCATCGGAACAAACAATATGGACAACTGTTCGCGATACTGCCAGGCGCCCGCGACTCAAGGTTTATTTCGCACTGTAGGTTATGGCGGAGACTCTGGCTCCATTCGGGACATTGAAAACGCAGGGCTCGTGCTCGTCATTGGCAGCAACACGGCGGAGAGTCACCCTGTCCTGGCTACTCGCGTAAAACGCGCTCACAAACTGCGCCAACAGAAGCTTATCGTGTCGGATTTGCGCGAACACGAAATGGCTAAGCGAGCCGACCTTTTCCTCCGCCCTGAGCCGGGAACCGACATCGTTTGGCTTTCTGCGGTCAGCCGCTATTTGCTGGACAACGACATGGTCGACGCGACGTTTCTGGCTCAATGGGTGAATGGAATCGAGGAATACAAAAAGAGTCTTGCGCCCTTCACCATGGAGTTTGCCTCTCGAACTTGCGGGCTTTCCGAGGACATTTTAAAAGACGCCGCGCGCATGATTGCCGAGGCAAACGGTGTCTGCATTCTGTGGGCGATGGGTGTGACGCAACACACCATGGGCTCTGACACCTCGACTGCCATATCCAATCTTCTGCTCATTACCGGCAATTACATGAAGACAGGTTCGGGTGCGTATCCGTTGCGGGGGCACAACAACGTTCAGGGTGCCAGCGATCACGGGGCCATGCCCAATTTTCTTCCCGGCTACCAATCCGTCGATGACCCCGAAGTCCGATCGCGATTCGAAGCGAATTGGAAGGTACAACTGCCTTCAACGAAGGGACTCGATAACCACGAGATGATCGAAGCGGTTCATGAAGGTAAGCTCAAAGCGATGTATCTGTTTGGCGAAGAGATGAGCCTCGTGGATTCCAACGCAAACTTTGTTGGCGATGGGCTCGCGAAATTGGACTTTTTCGTCGTGCAGGACATCTTCTTCAGCGCCACCTGCCATTTTGCAGACGTCGTGCTGCCAGCCAGTCCAAGTCTTGAAAAAGAGGGAACCTTCACGAGCACAGAAAGGCGTATCCAGCGGCTCTACCAGGTGTTCGAACCTTTGGAAGGCAGCCGTCCGGATTGGCGAATCATTCAGGAGATTGCTAACCGTCTCGGCGCGAAGTGGCAGTATCAGCATCCATCCGAGATTTATCGCGAGGTCGCCTCGTTGACGCCCTTGTTCGCAGGCGTAACGTACGAGAGGCTCGAGGGATTTAAGTCTCTTCAGTGGCCGGTTGCAGCCGACGGAACGGATCAGCCGCTACTTTATACAAAAGGTTTTGCCTTCCCGGATGGCAAAGCCCGACTGTTCCCGCTCGTTCTTACAGAGCCGACGGACCAGCCCAATGCCGAATTCGATCTTCATCTGAACAACGGACGTCTGCTGGAGCATTTCCACGAAGGCAATATGACGTACCGAAGCGAAGGAATTCGCCAGAAAACGCCCGACACTTTTGTCGAAGTCTCACCGGAACTCGCGAAACAGCGCGGAATTCAAAGCGGCACCTGGCTGCAGCTCACGTCACGTTACGGCCAGGTTCGCGTGCGTGCTCTGGTTACCGACCGGGTGCAGGGCAAACAACTTTACATGCCCATGAATTCCGTCGAGAGCCCCGTAAACCGGCTGACCAGCAGCTATACGGACGCAGTGACACACACGCCCGCATACAAAGAAGCTTCCGTTCATCTCCGGGTACTGCCAGAAGTCGGCGAAAGTCCGCTGCCGCGCATCAACCATCGCTTCGGCCATCCAACGCCGCAGCACGGCGTGGAGGTCGAGCGGAAATGGAAGCGCCCCGATTATCGCGTGCCGGGTAACGGGCTCGTTCAGATTCAAACGAATTGATTTAAGGATGGAGAACTATGGCTAAACCGATTCCTCTCGAGTTACCCAAGCGCGACCCGCAAGAAGAACTGCGCTCGCGCTTGGAGAAGGCGCCGGCGGAGCATGCCGAGGCGCTGCTAGCCGGTTTGGATGTGCTGCAAGCTCTCCATGATCAAGGCGTCCTCGAACTTCTGCGAGGCGTGCTCGGCGGCGGCAACAAGATTCTTGAAATCGTTGTAGACGCAAGCAAAACGCCAGAAGCGATTCGCGGCATCCGTAATCTCTTGATTATGACCAAGATCCTTGGGTCCATGGATCCAGAATTACTGAACAAATTTGCCCTAGACATTCCCGATGTCCTGGTGGGCGCGGCCAAGGCGCAAGAAGCAGAGCCACCGGGCTTTTGGGAATCCTTCCGCATACTTCGCAGTAAGAACCTGCGCCGCGGCCTTGTGGTCATGAACAATCTGCTTGAGGTGTTGGGAAGGAACTTCTCTGCAGAAAAAGCTGACCCTGGAACTTTCAGAAGATAAAAGGTCATTCATTCAAAGAGCAGCGATCGCTCTTTATGATTTTATGGTGTTGCCGTTTGCAAATATTTGGAAGTGAAGAGTTTTTAAGTGAGCGGTAAACTTCGGAGCGATGGCAGCTATGCCGGAATGGCGAAAACGATAACCGCGGTGTGTCGCAACCGAAACATGTGCGGAACTCCACGCGCAGTTCTGATTTCTGCACACGCTTGAAGGAGTTTGTTGGCTGATCGGCGGCCCGAAAAGCGCAGCCGCTAACTTATCTTGAAGCACACTGCGATGGGCAATAAGATGTGCAGGGCGGAGAGCTCCCGGCTAGATGCCCAAAGCTCTCGAAATATTGATGAAAATTCAGAGAGTGCTCGCACAGGGAATTCGTGGCCTTTACGCTGGGTGGTCACGATCTGGCAAGTTGGTACGCCTCATTTCCATTGTATTGCTCCCGTTGCTTCTGCAGGGTTGTGCGAAGCCATCTGTTCGTGAACCGGTTACGTTAACTCTTCTGGAGGAGTGGTCGAACAAGAGGTTCAGCGAGGCGCGCCAGCAGGAGTTGCAGCAATTCACTCAAGAAACAGGAATTCGAGTCAGTCTCCTTCCGTCTCCCGATTCCGCGCGGCAAAGATTAATTTTGTGGCGAGAGCTACTCGAGACAGGCGCCTCAGGTCCTGACGTTTACGGCATTGATGTGATCTGGCCCGGGATGCTGTCCGAATATTTCGTAGATTTAAAGCCTTATTTCGCCAACGAAGTCTCTCTCCAATTCCCGGCCATAGCCGCCGGCTACGTCGTGGATAACAAGCTGGTGGCCATGGCGTATCGCGCCGACATTGGGCTCCTGTATTATCGCACCGACCTTCTGCGACAGTATGGATATCGTGACCCACCCAGGACCTGGGACGAGCTGGAGATTATGGCGGCTCGAATCCAGGCTGGCGAACGAGCCAAAGGTAAGAAACAGTTTTGGGGCTTTGTGTGGCAGGGAGCGGCTGACGAAGGGTTGACCTGCGACGCGCTGGAATGGCAGGCCACCGAAGGGGGCGGGCGGATCATCGAGGAAGACAAGACCATCAGCGTGAATAATCCGCAGGCGATCAGGGCCTGGCAAAGGGCGGCGCGCTGGGTTGGTTCCATCTCACCTCCAGGTGTAGTCGGGTATAGAGAGTGGGATTCGCTAAACGTTTGGGTCGCAGGCGACGCGGCATTCATGCGGCATTGGCCGTCAGCGTACCTCGACAGCCAGGCCGCGGGTTCAGCAATCCGAAATAAGTTCGATACGGCCCTGCTGCCCGGTGGTAAGGCAGGCCAAGTGGGCACCTTGGGAGGGTGGGGCTTGGCAGTTTCACGATTCTCGGCTCATCCCCGTGAAGCTTTAGAGCTGGTCCGGTATCTCACGCGCAGAGATGTGCAGGAAAGGCGGACCCACGTGGTTTCGCAGCCGCCCACTCTGTCGGAACTCTACGACCTGCCTGAGGCACTTGAACCAAATCCCCGTCTTGACCTTTTAGGTCAAGCGTTCCGGACCAGCATGGTTTCGCGCCCTTCGGACGTCGCTGGCAAAAAATACGAGGGCGTGACCGACGCTTACATCCAGGCAGTGCACTCCGTGTTGACTGGCGAGAAAAGCGCGCCGGAAGCTGCCGCAGCCCTGGAAAATGAATTGGTTCGCATCACCGGTTTCAAGAAGGGACCGCCTCCAGGGAAGTCCGCACACCCAGAATAGAACTCTGAACCGACCCAATGACCTCTCGCCCATCGGCTTCAGTTTCGCTCGCAAATGGAGAGAGGTGTGGAGTGAATTCGAGGCCAGCGATAGCTCGATAGGAACAACCGATGGGGCTTCACCCTGCAACACGATTGAACCGTTGGGTCAAAAGCGCTGAAGCGAAAACTCTTCATGCCAGTCGGCTCAACATCGGGCCCCGCCTGATACTCGGCTTCGTATTCATCGTTCTTTCGATGTTAGCTGCGGATGCCGTTATCCTTTGGCAATTCCACTTGGTCCGGACTCAGGCGGAGCGCCTTAATGGTATTGACCAGAAACTAGTTGCCGTCCTACGCGTCCATACCAGTCTGTTGGCCTTTCACGATCGGCTGGAAGAACTCGCGGCCTCCCAAGACGTCGGTCGACTCGTGACCGAAGGCGGACCCCTTCGCACCGCGGTCCTGGAGGACATCCGTCGCGCAACGAATGCCCTCAGTCTTCCACCTTCGGACCTCCGGCGAGATCCGACCATCCTGCCTACCCTTCGCGTCATTCAGAGCGCGCTGCCATCGCAGCTTGAGGCTATCACCACACTTGCAGCATCGGGCGACTGGCGGACTGTGCGTCTGCGCGTTTCGAACCAAGTACGGCCGCTGGAATACTTGGCCTCGGCGCTCGTCGAGAAAGTCGAGCACGAGGCCAGCGAACAGCAGGCTGAAACCGTGCGGAACATTAGGCGCGTGCGACGTCTCGTTTTTTGGGTTGTGCCGCTGACCGCCGTCTTCACGTTGCTGATCGCCACTACCCTTGGCCTGGCCATTACCCGCAGCATCACCCAGCCATTGGCGCGATTGGTGGAAGGGTCAAAGGCATTGGCACGGGGTGAGTTTCAACATCAAGTTTCTGTAACCGGTAAAGATGAACTCGCTCACCTCGGGCAAGTCTTCAACGACACTGCTAGCCGCCTGCAAGATCTCTACGCCACCCTGCAGCAAAGCGAAGATCGCCTCAGGCTGGTCATCGACACTATTCCGGCACATGTCTGGAGCGCTCGGCCTGACGGTTCCACTGATTTCATTAATCAGCGTCTCCTCGAATTTTTCGGTCGATCTATGGAGGGCATACTCGGCTGGGGCTGGGGTTCCTTAATTCATCCCGATGACCTCGCAAGGTTCGTCGCAGAGTGGCAAGCTGCCGTTGTGACTGGGGAACCGATGGAGAGTGAAGCACGGTTGCAGCGTATGGATGGGGAATATCGCTGGTTTGTGGTCCGCAACGTGCCGCTGCGCGACCACTTGGGAAACATTATTAGTTGGTATGGAACCGCTATCGACATCGAGGAACGCCACCAAGCCGAAGACGCCCTGCGGCAGAGTGAGGCCTATCTGGCAGAGGCGCAAAGGGTCAGCCACACAGGCAGTTGGGCATGGGTCCCCGCCACAGGCGAGAACAGGTACTTGTCCGAAGAATGCTACCGCGTGCTCGGTGTTGACCCGCAAGATGGACTGCCAGGGTTCGAAACATTCTCTCAACGCATCCATCCAGATGATCAAGCCATGGTCATGGAAATGGCCGAGACCGCAGAGCGTGAGAAAAGAGGTTACGAGTTTGATTATCGAATCGTTCATCCCGGCGGAGCGATCAGGGACATCCACACAATAGGCCATCCTGTTTTCAACTCGTCCGGCGACGTTGTTGAGTACGTGGGTACCGTGATGGACGTCACCGAACGCAAGCGCGCCGAGGAAGCGCTGCGCGAGGCCCAGTCGAATCTGGCACGCGTTAGCCGGGTGACCACCATGGGAGAGCTGACCGCTTCCTTGGCGCACGAAATCAGGCAACCGATTACCGCGGCGGTCACCGACGCCAGGACTTGCTTGCGCTGGCTTAAACGCGATCACCCCGATGTGAAAGAGGCACGCGAGGCCGCATCAAGAATAGTCAGTGACGTTACGCGCGCAGCCGACATCATTAGCAGCGTCAGCTTGCTGTTCAAGAAGGGGGCTCTGCAGCGGGAGCTGGTTGACGTAAACGCACTAATTCAAGAAATGATTGTGCTGCTACGCAGCGAGGCGAATCGCCATTCAATCACAATCCATATCGAGCTTGCTGAACATCTTCCCAAGGTCATGGCCGACCGAATCCAACTGCAGCAAGTTTTCATGAACCTCATGCTCAACGGTATCGATGCCATGAAGGGCACGACTGGCGAAGGCGAGCTTACCATCAAGTCGGAAACCGGCGACGGTAAGGTGCTGGTCACGGTCAGCGATACCGGTATGGGATTGCCGCCGGAGCAGGCGGAACAGATCTTCAAAGCATTCTTTACCACCAAGGACAACGGGACTGGCATGGGCCTGCCCATTAGTCGGTCGATCATCGAGTCGCATGGCGGTCGCTTGTGGGCCAAGGGCGTTCCCGGGTGCGGCGCGACTTTTCAGTTCACCCTACCCGCCACGCTCGCGGCGCATGCCTAACCACTTCAGCTGCTCCTGCGTGCTGCGGACAGTTTGAGCGCTCGGACGCGCTGCTCGTTTATCGCTCTAAGCTATTTACAATACAAGGGGCGGACTGGAACTCAAGAGACTATGAGCCCACTGCTCTAACCGCTGAGCCACAGCCCCGAGATCGCCCACTTACACTGAAAGAGCTTGATTGGGACAACGCGAATACGCAATGGGACGATTCCTTTTAGCTGGCCAAGCGTCGGCGGCCTTCGTGGTCTCGACCGGTCCTCGAGGGCTTGGCCTTATTGGCGGCTCCTGATTGCCGCAAGCTTCGTTTGAGAGCCTCCATCATGTCGATGACCGGGGCACGGCCGGGTTTGGGTTCTTCCACAAACGTTCGGCCCTTATGTTTGGATTCGATGAGCGCCTTTAGATTCTGCTGGAAAGTATCGTGATATTTGGAAGGCTCAAAATTTTCCGAAAGAGTCTCCACCAATTGTTCCGCTAATTTAATTTCTTGTGGCTTCAGCTGGATATTTTTGTCAATCTTGCCATAGCCCTCAACCTGTCGAATCTCGTTTTCAAAAAACATGGTATGAACGGTGAGACCATGGTCGCGAGGACGGATGAAAACGGTATATCCACGTTGATGCATCGTCATGGTCGCAATGGCCACGCGTTTTTTGTCCTGTAGTGCCTTCAATAATAAGGCATAAGCTTTCTCGCTGTCTTTTTCCGGCAATGCAAAGTACGAAGAGTCGAAATAAATTGGATCGATTTGCTCTTCTTTCACGAAGGCCACAATTTCCATGGTGCGTCCGGAGCGCGGCGTTATCTTTTTGAGTTCCTCATCTTCAACCAGGACATATTGGCTATCGTCGTGTTCATAGCCTCGAATCACTTCCGAGCGCTCCACATTGCGTTTGCAAGTGGGGCAAAAAAGCGGCTGGCGCAAACGCGTTTTGCATTCCTGGTGAATCTGATGAAGATTCATGCGCTCGCTGCGCGCAGCGGTAAACAAACGGATCGGAATGGTTAGCAAGCCGAAGCTGAGCGAACCTTTCCACACAGAATGAGCCATCGTTGCCCTCCTGCCGCGTTCAGCGGTACCAGACTCGACATGCTACGCCGTGAGTTCTCGCGCACAAATAAGGTAAACCCTTGATGCGCGATGAACGGAGCCAGATAGGCTCGACTCCTCCGAGTAGAGTGCTTATTCTGAGTGAAGACTGCACTCACCGTTTTCGTCACATATACCGGATGAAAAAACTCACACCGTATCGGCAGAAAAGGCATTTTGACAAAACCGCCGAACCCGCTGGCAGCGTGGCTCGCGAGGTCAAAGCGCGGTTCGTTATCCAAAAACACGCGGCGACCAGGCTGCACTACGATGTGCGCCTTGAAGTTGGTGGTGTTCTGAAATCGTGGGCTGTGCCTAAGGGCCCTTCGCTGAATCCTGGGGATAAGCGGCTCGCCGTTCACGTGGAAGACCATCCGCTCGAATATCGCAAATTCGAAGGAGTGATTCCGAAGGGGCAATACGGCGGCGGAGAAGTAATCGTGTGGGATCAGGGCACCTATGAATTGGAAGGCCACTTGGATGCGGATGCGCAATTGGCCCGAGGCGAGTTGAAATTTATCCTGCACGGGAAAAAAGTGCGGGGCAGTTTTGTTTTGGTGGAGTTGAAAAACGCAAAAGAAAAAAACGAGTGGTTGTTGATCAAGCATCGTGATGAATTTGCCGATCCACTTTGGGACGTTGAAAAGCACGCACAATCCGTAGTTTCCGGCCGAACTCTGGAAGACGTGAAACTTGGACGGCCGGCCCGCGTGCCGCTTGACGCCAACGAGATCAGTTCCCTTCCAGGTGCGCGCAAAACGCTGATGCCGCGCTCCATCCCTCTGACGCTGGCATCATTAAGCGAAAAACCATTTTCAAATCCCGATTGGCTCTTCGAAGTGAAGTGGGACGGCGTGCGCGGCATGACTTACCTGGCGAACGGAGAAGTATCTGTGCGCTCACGCGCCGGTAGAGAAATTTCACTTGAGTACCCAGAGATTCGTGACCTGGCTAATCAGCTGGATGCTACCGAGGCAATCGTTGATGGCGAACTGGTGGCTCTTGATTCGGCGGGCCGAAGTAATTTTCAACAATTGCAGAATCGCGCAGGCGTTCGCAACCCTTCGCGGCAGCTACTGGAATCCATTCCGGCCACGTACTACGCGTTTGATTTGCTGTACTGCGATGGCTACGACTTGCGAAAAGTTCCGCTGGAACAACGGAAGAATCTACTCAAGCAAATCCTTCGCCCGAGCGATCACATGCGTTACTCAGAACATGAAATCGAGAAAGGCAAAGAATTATACGAAGCTGCCAGACAGCAATCGCTGGAAGGGATTATCGGAAAAAAAAGAAACAGTGCATATGTAGGACAGCGGACTTCGCTGTGGCTAAAATTTAAAATTGTGAATGAACTGGATGCTGTTGTCTGCGGCTGGACCGCACCCCGACGCAGCCGCGAATTTTTTGGCGCCCTGGTGCTGGGACTTTACGACGGGCCGCAGCTTGGATTTATCGGCAGTGTAGGGACGGGCTTTGATTACGGCAAGCAAAAAGAGATTTACGAACAGTTACAACAACTCAGGCAGGCAAAAAGCGTCTTTAAGGACGTCCCACAATTAAGGGAACAAATTGAGTGGGTGCAACCACAACTGGTGGCGCGCGTGAAGTACGGGAACTGGACGGACGGCCGCCGGTTGCGCGCGCCAGTGTTTCTGGCAATGCGTACGGATGTGTCGCCAAAGGAGTGTACGGTGCAAGCGGCGCGCCCGAATGAAGATCGTGTTCAAGAACATTTGGCTGAGCGATCGGACCGCTCGGCGGAACCTGAAAGTCCTCGGGCAAGACCGGCAGAGCCACATTCGAAACGGGGCGAGCGCCTGGCAAAATCGCGAACCGCAACCGATTCAACGCTTAGCGTAAAACGTACAGCACTCCCGACCAAACCGGGCGAGACGGTTTTGACCAGTGGCATTGAGAACGAGATTCGTAAAGGTAGCTCAGAAAATTTAAATGTCGAAATAGACGGCCATGTGCTGCGGCTGACGCATTTGAACAAAATTTATTTCCCCGAAAGCAGCGTACGGAAGCGGGATTTGCTGGCCTATTATTTTCGCGTGGGACATCTGATGCTTCCGTTTCTGAAAGATCGCCCGATGGTATTGCGCCGTTATCCAAACGGAATTCGAGAACAGGCATTTTTCCAAAAGGAGGCGCCCGAATCCGTCCCCGATTGGATAGAGCGGGCCATGGTTCATTCCGAAGAACGCGGCGGGGATATGCCTTACCTGGTAGCCAATAACCTCGCGTCGCTCATCTATCTGACGAATTTGGGTTGTATTGACCACAACCCGTGGTCAAGCCGTTCGGAATCGCAGGACTTCCCGGACTACGTTTTCTTTGATCTGGATCCCACGCCGGGAACTCCCTTTTCCACGGTACTTAAAATCGCGCGGACCATTTACGCCATTCTGCATTCCATAAAACTTTCCTGTTTTCTCAAAACCTCCGGCGCCTCCGGGTTTCATATTTTTGTACCTCTCAAACCGCGCTACAGCTACGCGCAGACCAGAGGCTTTGCTGAACTTGTGGGACGCATCGCCGACAACGAATTGCCAGGTGTGATTACCTTCGAACGCACGGTGCACAAAAGGCCGCGCGGAAAGGTGCTGATGGATGCCTTGCAAAACGCGCGCGGAAAGCCGCTCGCGACGGTGTATTCGGTTCGTGCCTATCCGGACGCACCAGTGTCAACGCCGGTGACTCCTGCGGAATTGAAAACAGAGTTCGCCGCTGACCGCTGGAATCTGAACAACGTGGAGCAACGAATTAAGAAAGTTGGAAATTTATGGGAAGATTTCTGGGACCAGCGGCAATCGTTATCGGAAGCTTTGGAATTGTTAGACCAACGGCTATTGCCGGGAAAGAAAAAGGTCAGTAAACCCCGCTAGTTCGCACTAAGCAATTTTTAAAAGGGATTTCTTACAAAAGCCAGACCTTTGAAAAAATCCAAGGCTCGCAGAAAACTGATTCCACGATTAGTTTCGTCTTTTGGGGAAGAATTGTGTTTGTCCCCTTGGGGCCCAAAATACGTTCCGTTCTGCAACAGAACGTCTAAAGCATGGATCAAATCGTGAGACGCCCGGGATTTAAATACAAATCCGCGGGCTCCCGTCTCACGCACGGAGTCCGCCAGACTTCGAGATTCATGCATGGTGAAAATGAGAATGGGCGGGCTGTTTTTATTCCTGGTAATTTGTCGCGCCGCTTCCAGTCCGCTCATCACAGGCATGGTGATGTCCATGATGATGGCGTCAGGCCGCAGCTCTTCCACAAGCCTGATGGCTTCCTGACCGTTAACCGCTTCGCCGCAAATTTCCCATTCGGGACGCGCGGAGAGGATGGTACGTATCCCTTGGCGCACCACTTCATGATCGTCCACAACAAGAATTCTAACTGGCATAAAAATTTGCTCCGTACAAATTTATCGCGTCAGTCGCTACAAACCTGAAACAACAATAGATTGTTTGGGACATTTACCCGAGACGTTTCATTCTCAGGACGTGGCACCGGGCAGGCCTGAATAATTTATATACAGGATTTCGTTTCCATGCAAGCCTGGCATTTATGGTGACCGTGAGTTGGTCATCTTCTGGGAATTTCATAGCGCCTTAGAGGGTCACAAAGTCATTGAGCATTTCTGGGCAAGGTAATCTGCCTAGCGTAAAGCTGGGCGACGCGCTCGAGCGTATCGATTTCGGTCACGGGCTTGTCGGGGCGTAGCCGCAAAATGCGCGGGAATCTGAGCGCGTAGCCGCTTTGGTGGCGCCGTGACTTCTGAATATTGTTGAAGGCCACTTCCATGACTACGGCGGGCTCCACAATTCTGCGTGCGCCCAGATCTTCCACGGTATGTTGCAGGAAATATTCTGTACCGGCCTTGATTTCCGCGTCGGTGAGTCCCGAATATGCTTTGCCAATGGTCAAAAGTTGCTGACCGTCACGCACTGAAAAAGTGTAATCGGAAAGCAGTCCATGCCTCTTGCCGTGCCCATATTCGACGGCGGTCACGACCACGTCCAGGGTTGCGAAGGGCTCCTTTAATTTGAACCATGACCTGCCACGGCGCCCCGGCGTATACAAGGATTCTGGACGTTTTACGACGATCCCTTCGTGTCCGGCGGCCAGTGAATCCTGGAAGGCTTGTTGAATGGCCGAAACAGACTCACAACGAATTGCCGTCGCGGTATAGATTACCGATGCGTGGCCAGGGGCCAGAATTTTTTCGAGCCGTCCACGGCGTTGCTCCAGCGTTTCTTCCAGCAACAGGTTTCCGTCCTGATCGAGCAAATCGAAGGCCGCAAAGCGCACGGGAATTTCGTGTTGCAGCCAAAGATCCAGTTGTTTTCTGCCCAGCCGTTTTTGCAGCTCCGTAAATGGCAGCGGCCGCGAACCGTGCCAAGCCAGAATTTCTCCGTCCAGGATCAACTCACCAGGCAATTTTGCGAAAAAAGCATTGAGCTCCGGAAATTCCACGATCTCGTCGAGCGTGCGAGAAAACACTTTTATTCCCGCTGCATTTTTATGTACTTGCGCGCGAATGCCGTCGTATTTTTCCTCGACCAATACTGAGCCGCGTCCGTCGGGAAGTATTTCGCTGGCAGTTTCAACTGGCGTGGCCAGCATGAAACCAATGGGATGGAACAGGCGCATTTTTACGGACGCTAAACCGTCTGAAGCGGCGGCGCGCAACGTTTCCCCAATGTCCCCGGTCAGCATGTTGCCACGGCGAACTGCATCCAAGGGTCGATCGAAAACCTTGGCGATAGCCTCTTCGACCAAGCTTTCTTTCAATCCGATACGTAAGTCGCCGGTCATTATTTTTATGGCGTACTTCACTTCGCCGGCGCTCATGTGCTCGAATAGATTTTTTATCAAAGTCATTTTTTGCGCTGCAGTGCGAGCTTCTGGAAGCTGGCTGAATGTTTTCGCCACTTGCTGGAGTGAGACGTCGGCGGTGCTGGGGCGTTTGCGTAGGAGATGTTCGGCCATGTCGCCAAGGTCGCCGTGGGCGCGATAGCTTTTTCCGAGGTCGGAGGGGTCGGCACCAGCGATCTGGGTGATAATTTTCGCTAGTTGCGAGCCGCCGACCCCCAGGACGCGTTCATCGCGATGCGGAAACGGCCGGCCAGTCAGGAAAATCGCTGCGCGGGCGGCATCTTCCAACGGCAAAGATTTAAAGAGTTCGCTTACGAGTGTGACCTTGGCGGTTTTTTTGGTGGTTGCCGCTACGGCTTCGCAGGTCTGCACGAACCGACGCATGAAATTAAGCGCTTGCGCGCTTCATCCCCATCGGCTGGCAACGCGGGCACCAGAACGAAGTGCGCGCACCAAAGCCTTGTTTGCGTGAAACGATGACGCTGCCACAGTGGCGGCAAGGCTCGCCGGTGCGCCTATAAACCCACAAACGTTCCGAGAGATTTGCACGGCCGGTGGTTCGGCGCATGGGGACATAAGTAGTAATTTTATCGCCGGATGCTTCGGTTACGTTGGCGAGCATGAATTTGCGGGCCTTCGAGACGACACACTTCAAGTCTTCGTCGGTGAGATCCGACACCATTCGAAACGGGTTAATTCCACAGGCGAAACAAATCTCCGATTTGAAAACATTGCCGATCCCCGAAAGCAGCGATTGCGTAAGCAGGCTAACGCCGATTTCCAAGTCCGGCCGTGAGCGTAATCGCGCTACCACTTCGGATTCGTCAAAGTTTTTCGCTAGCGTGGAAGGCCCGACGGAATTGAATCCTTCGCGGCGGGTAAGGGAGTCCACGGTGTGGAATTCCGCGAGGGAAACGTTAAAGGCCACCGCCACAATTTTGGGTGTGCCAATTACGACGCGCATATCGTACCGGCGGCGCTGCCATGTTTCGCCAGGCCGGTAGATATGCCAGCTGCCACTCATCAGCATGTGCGAGAGAAGAATGAGGTCGCGCGAAAAGTACATGAGCAGCCACTTTCCTCGCGCCTCTACTTTCTCAACGGTTCTTCCCACAACGACCTGGTCGATTTCCACGCGGGAAAGATGTGGCAAAGCCGATTCGAAAGAAATGACGGTTTGCCCTGCCAGCGCAAGATTCAACGTACGCGCGGCGCGATAAATCGTGTGGCCTTCAGGCATCTCACGCGCTTTCCTGAATTTTGGAGGTGTCTTGGTCTTCAGCGTCCACGGTCGGATCGGCGGTAACAATGAGAGGCTTGGAGCGACGCATTTGATAACCGAGAACGCTGTTTACGAAGCGAGCATCTTCCAAATAACGAGCCAGAAAATGTTCGCGTGCTGGAACGTTGTTGATCTCGCCGATCAAAAGGCCTTGCCGGAGATTGAGGCGGCGGATGGCCAGTTCTGCTAGTTTCTTTGCGAGCTCTCGCGCGAACAGGCTGCGCTCAGGTTCTGACTCCGGAAGAAAAACACGTAAAGCCGGATTGCGGCGCCGCAAAAAAGCGGCCAGCTGGCCGTTTATCAAAATCACTGACGCGCCAGCCGTTCGCGCCATGGAATGATGAGTGAGTTGCTCCTCGGATTCGCCATCGATCTTTGGCCAAGGAATTAAAGTGCCGTAGGGGTTGGCAGGATCAGTGGCTGCAAGATGCAAAACTTCGGGAGTGGCAGGATCCACTCGAAGGGTGCGCAACATATCCACCGCGGTAGGCATGGCGAATTGCGCGGCGCCCAGCCCGGCAACAAACATGCCGCGGCGCACCCAGCCACTGTCTTCCATCATTTTCAGCGCGGGATAAATGGTGTTGTAGCCGCCAGGAATATTTTCTGCGATGGCCGTCTCGCGCATCACGATGCCATTGCGCTGCAGAATTTGCTGCGAAATATTGGCGCTCCATGGCGTAGGGGTCAGCGCGACGCTAATGCGTTGGCCGATCAGCGACCAACGTCCATGCGCTTGTCCCGCGGAGGTACGTGAGCGCAGCCGCCGCAAATATCCGGGCGAGCCCGGGCGCTCGTCATCGAATGTCTCGTGTTTACGTTTGCGATCGTCGGGCCGCACGAGCTTGCGAAGCGGATAAAAAGTGTCGTTAGTAATTCTCCCCGCCCACGCGAGTTGCCACAAAGCCTCCACAGTGTCCCCGGGAAAACCTCCGCCGCAGGCGTTGTGAATTTCTGAAAAGAAGGAGGCTCCTTGCCGGGCGAGGAATTCAGCAATTTTTTCGGCGCGTTCGGAATGTGGAGTCTGGTCAGGTACATTTGCACCATTTACCACCACGGCTTGGGGTAAACGCAAAAGTGGCAGAGATTCCGTGAGGTACAATGCGATTCGGCCGTTGCGATCCCCAATTTGTTCGACGCCTACCCAAGTCACTTCCCCGGCGGCCATGAGCGTGTCGAGATTGCTGGGTTGATAGTCAGCGACACGCGCAGGCAAAATTTCTGTCTCCAGCTCCGAAACAAGGAGCGCCGTACCCTGCAACGCTTCAATCGTGTCGAGCAACGCGTCCAACCCACGACGCGGAACGGTGACGCCTTGCCATCTCGTCGAAAATCTAACGAATGTAGCTTGTTCCACCGGCTCGATTTCGCGGCGTAAACGCGCGAGACTTTTCCTGCGAATTTGCCGCAGCACTTCCGGATCGCACCATTCCCGGTGATGGCCGTTGGGCCTGAATTCGCCTTCCAACAATTTGCCTTGAGAGTTCAAGCTGTGAAGAACGGCCTCGACCGCGGGCGCCTGCAGCTGATAGCGCATTATTATATCGGCGGTCGTGAATGGACCGTGAGTGCGCGCGTAGCGGCGAATTATTTCCGTTGCAGGGTCAGCCGGGGCTTGAAGAAACGCTTCGGCCAGGCCGGGCGGCAGTGGCGTGCCCAACGCATCGCGATAACGGCCCGCATATTCGGCGGGAATTGTGCGCCCTTCACCGGCAATGCGCACGCGCACAGCCCGGCGAGCGTTGATCAATTCCGCAGTGGTGGCAGCAACTTCCGGGCTGACGCAGCGGGCGGCAATTTCGGCGTCAGACAAGTCGCCAAGCTTCAACAATAAGTCGTGGACGCCGTCGGCATGGCGCGCCCGATAATCCGGCTCCAGGGCCTGAAGTTTTGCTTCCACGTCGTCCAGAGCAGCCGCATCAAGCAACTCGCGCAAATCCGTATCACCGAGTAACTCTTCCAGCTGAGATTGATCGATGGACAGCGCCTGGGCACGGCGCTCGGCCAGCGGCGCATCACCTTCATAAATGTAATTGGCGATGTAAGAGAAGAGCAGAGCACTCGCAAATGGTGAAGGCTTGTCGGATTCCACGCGCGTTAATCGAATTTCGCCACGCTGAATCTTGCTGAGAATCCCAGCGGCCGCAGGTAAATCAAAAACGTCGCGAATACATTCACGATACGTTTCCAGAATTATGGGAAACGAAGAGAAGCGGCAGGCCACGGCCAATAGATCCGCGGCACGCTTTCGCTGTTGCCATAACGGCGCGCGCATACCGGGCCGACGTTTCGGCAGAAGCAGCGCGCGGGAGGCTGCTTCGCGAAATTTGGCGGCAAATAAGGAAGTCGATCCCAACTGGCGCAAGACCAGTTCCTTCAATTCCGCGGGAGACAACACGAAATCTTCAGTTTCGACGGCAGCGTCACTGTCCGGGAGCCGCAGCACAAAACCGTCATCAGACCACATGGATTCGACTTCAATTCCTCGCTCAGCACGCAGTTTCGCGGTGACTGCCATGCACCACGGGGCGTGCACGCGGCTGCCAAAAGGAGTCAACACGCATATACGGCGGTCGCCGAGCTCGTCGCGGCAAATCTCCAGCAGTATGTCCTCATCACTGGGCACGCGCTGCGTAGCCGCGACCTGGTCTTGCAGATAGCGAAGGAGATTTTCAGCGGCGTTAACGTCCAGGCTGTGTTCTTCAACGAGTTTCGTAAATGCGACCGAGCGCGGCAAGCCAAGCAATTCGCGAGTCATGCGGCCGATTTTTTCCCCGAATTCCGCGGGCCGGCCGGCAGTATCGCCATGCCAGAAAGGCATTTTCCCCGGCTCGCCGGGCGCGGGAGAAACGAGCACGCGATCATGAGAAATATTTTCAATGCGCCACGTGGAAGCCCCGAGAATAATCGTGTCGCCGGCTCTACTCTCGAAAACCATTTCTTCGTCAAGTTCGCCGACGCGCGCCCCTTTGGAAGCACCGGCTAGAAATACGCCGTACAAGCCGCGATCTGGAATGGTGCCGCCGTTGATAATGGAGACTTGCCGCGCGCCCTGCCGCGTCGTTAATTTGTTGGCCAGCCGGTCCCAGGTAAGGCGAGGGCGGAGTTCCGCGAATTCGTCAGAGGGATAGCGCCCCGAAAGCATATCCAGCAGGCTCTCGAAGGCTCCCAACGTTAAGCCCGCATAAGGGGCCGCGGATTGCACCACCTTGAAAATGTCGGCGACATCCCAGGGTTCCAACGAAACCATGGCAACGATCTGCTGCGCGAGCACGTCGAGCGGGTTGCGCGGGTAGTGCACGGACTCGACGTTGCCGTCATACATGGCACGCGTAATGGCCGCGCAGGCGACCAGGTCGGCGCGATACTTGGGATAAATGATGGCAGAGCTGACCGCACCGACGTGATGGCTGGCGCGCCCAACCCTTTGCATGCCGCTGGCGACCGAGGAGGGCGATTCGATCTGCACCACCAGATCTATGGCGCCCATATCGATGCCCAATTCGAGAGAAGACGTAGCTACCAGGCCGCGCAAAGTTCCAAGCTTCAGCCGATCTTCAATTTCCTTACGTTGCGCCACGGCTACGCTGCCGTGATGCGCACCCACTAGGATTTCGCCGGCTAATTCATTTAGCGCTCCGGAAATTCTTTCCGCGAGGCGCCTGCTATTCACAAAAATCAGCGTTGAACCGTGCGAGCGCACCAACTCGAGCAGCTTTGGGTGGATGGCACTCCAGATGGAGGGCCGCGTCGGCCCTTGTGACGCCGGTCCACTTGGCAAACGATCGACCTCGTCGAGGCGGGTCATATCCTCAACGGGAATTTCCACGCGAAGATCAAGGCGCTTGGGCTCGCTGGCATCAATAATCGTAACGGAACGATAGACCACCGCGGGGGTGTCGCTCTCCTGCTCAGGTAGAATTTCCAATTCATTAGCCGTAGAGCCGGAAGGCATTGCTTTGGTAGGAGCAGCTTCGACGCCGCCTAGATAGCGAGCTACCTCTTCCAAGGGACGCTGTGTGGCGGACAGGCCAATCCTTTGTAATCGGCGCCCACACAAATGCTCCAACCGCTCCATAGATAACGCCAGATGCGAACCGCGCTTGCCGGGCACCAGTGCATGGATCTCATCGATGACCACTGTCTCGATGGAGCGCAGTGACTCACGCACATTGGAAGTTAACATCAGATAGAGCGACTCGGGAGTAGTGATGAGAATATCCGCTGGATGGCGCAAGAAACGAGCGCGCTCGGCTGGTGGCGTGTCGCCCGTTCGGATGGCAACTTGCGGCTCATGAAATCCAATTCCCATGCGCTTGGCCGCTTGCGCAATACCGACCAGCGGCGCGCGCAAATTGCGCTCCACGTCAACGGCCAAGGCTTTGATCGGTGAAATATAAAGAACACGGCAACGCTGCTGCTTGTCCGGCACGGGCGTGAACATGAGCCGGTTAATGCACCAGAGGAAGGCCGCTAAAGTCTTTCCCGTTCCGGTGGGGGCAAGAATTAAAGTCGATTCACCGCGCGCGATTGCGGGCCAGCCTTGCAGTTGCGGCCTGGTCGGAGCAGCGAAAACAGCCTCGAACCACTCACGGACGGGGGGCCGAAACAGAGCAGCATCAAGGGCCGCCGAAGCGTTCGAAGAGAGATTGTTGGGATCGGACATACAAGGTCTCTTTTTTAGATGCGTGGAGAACGAAAATTGTTGGGAGAATAGGTGAAGTCTTAAGCAGCGTTTTCTTTGCGTTTATGAAGCAGTGAGATCGCCATATCCAGTTCTGTCCCGATCAAAATAATCACGTTGGCCACGTAAATCCAGGTCATCAAAATCACAAATCCGGCCAATACGGTGTATACCTGAGGAACGGTGGGGCTGTACTGCAAGAACACATTGAAGCCCACCGACACGATTATGATCCCTGTAACCGAAAAGATGTTGCCAACGGTAAACCATCGCCAGGGCCGCTTCCTATCCGGGAGAAAATGATTGATCAAAGTCAGTGCCACGAACATCAGCAACAAAGTGCCCACCCACCAGGCAATCACACTCCATCGAAAATGGATGGTACCCACAAATTTGAGTTCGCTAAATATCTCACGCGTGGCCCAGTGGCCTAGGGTCCAAAGTCCGAAAGCCAGCAGGCAGAATAAAGAAGCTACGAGCGTAGTCACGGTGGCGATGGCGCGCTTCTTCCAGTAGCTACGGGTATCTCTGCCGCAGCAGGCAATACTTAGAGCTTCCATCAAGCTCATGAAGCCCGAAGAAGCGCTCCACACCGAAACCACGAGCCCGAACGAAAGATATCCCGTGTACCCGCGCGTCAGGTCCAGAATGGTGGCAAAAACCGCTTGCCTGGAACGATTAGGAAAATAATCGGTGATCCACTGCGCGAACGATTGCCATAACGTTGTAGATGGAAGCCATCCTACAATCGCGGCAAGAACAATCAGGAAAGGCACAAGCGAAAGCACAAAGTAGAAGGAGACCTGGGCCGCAAGGTCCAGAATATTATCTTCCATCAGTCGCGAAAAGGTGAGTTCGATAACTTCGGATACGCTGCGACGTAGAGAGGTGCTGCGCCTGAAAAAACGGTACCAGCGATGACCCGCGGACCTCTTAGCAATCACCGGCGCTCCGGATGAAAGCTCGCTGGAATGCAATCGACGGCCTGGGCTAGAGTGTCGCATCTCTCAAAACGCTACGGACCGCTGATGCGTTGTTGCGCACACGAAAACATAAAACCGCCAAAAGAGATGATAATGCAGAAGGAGCCACAAAAACTGAGGAATCGGACAGAACGAGCTTCTTAGGCATTTGGGGGTTGTTATCGAAAATCGATTACAGGTATACTCCTCATGCTTCATCTGACGGTCCCCGACAGTGCATTGAACGAAACGCCTCCCCCCAGCAGGCGTCGCAAGACGCAAGAAACTTTATAAAAATTTCGTAACGCGTGCAGCCTCCCGCTCGGGCGCTCGTTCTACCTGGAGAGTTAGATGAAGTATCCCGCGAAATCCGTTTTCGCAATTCTTTCATTTGAAAAGAGCACAGTGAAAAATCTTTTTGGTGGGCCATCCATTCTTTTGAAATCCACAGGTTGCTGGCGGTTGCAGTTCGCCGTGATGCTCTCGATGTTGTTGTTTTTGGTCCTCGGGGCCCAAGCGCAAACCAACGTAGTGACGCAACACAACGATATTGCCCGTACTGGTCAGAACCTCAATGAAACGATCCTTACTCCAGCCAACGTCAACAGCAATACTTTTGGCAAGCTGTTTTCCTATTCCATCGACGGCCAGGCCTACGCGCAGCCTTTGTACGTAGCCGGCGTGAGGATGGGCTCGGGCACCGTGCAAGCCGGCACCACGCATAACGTTGTGTTTGTCGCCACGGAACACGATAGCGTTTACGCCTTCGATGCGGACAGCAACGGCGGCCCGAACGCTTCTCCACTTTGGAAGATTACTCTGCTGGACTCAGCGCATGGAGCAGGGTCGGGAGCCACTACCGTCCCCAACGGGGATGTCGGCACTGATGACATAAATCCCGAAATTGGCATCACAGCTACTCCTGTGATCGACACCGCCTCGAATACTCTTTATGTGGTGGGCAAAACCAAGGAAAACGGCACTTATTTTCAGCGCCTGCATGCCCTCGACATCACCACCGGCGCGGAAAAATCCGGTTCTCCCGTTCCCCTTGTCGCGCAAGTGACTGGAAATGGTAACGGCAGTTCGGGCGGACAGTTGCGCTTCGATGCCAAGTTGGAAAATAACCGTGCCGGACTGCTGCTGCTCAACGGTATCGTGTACATCGCGTTTGCGGCCCATGGCGACCAAGGGCCTTACCACGGCTGGATCCTCGCCTACGACGCGGCGACCCTACAGCAAACCAGCGCTTTCTGTGCAACCCCGAACGGAGCAGCCTCTGGCATTTGGATGTCGGGCGCCGGCTTGGCCGCCGACACTATTAATTCAGGCCGCCTGTTCGTGGCTACGGGTAACGGAGCGTTTAACGCAACATATCCGTACAACCCCAGCATGAACTATGGCGATGACTTAATTCGCCTCGAGACCGGTGGTGGCATGAGCGTCAGCGATCAATTTACCGCCTTTAATCAGCTCGACCTCAGTAATCAGGATCTAGATTTGGGCTCTGGCGGCGTGCTGTTGCTTCCCGATCAATCATCCGGTGGGCATACCCATCTCATGGTGCAAGGCGGTAAGGAGGGGCGAATCTACCTCGTAGACCGCGATAATCTGGGCGGATTCAACTCCAACGGCGACAACATCGTTCAGGAAATTACAAAGCAGATCGGCGGCGGTCTCTATAGTACTCCCGCCTATTGGAACGGACGTTTGTATTTCTGGGCTAGTAGCGACAACTTGAAGTCGTTTTCGTTTTCCAACGGGATCATTAATAACGTGACAGCGACCTCCTCTGAAAATAGTGGCTTCCCGGGAGCAACACCGTCGATTTCTTCAAATGGGAATAGTAACGGGATTGTTTGGGATGTCTTGACCAGCGCATACAGTTCTGGGGGTTCAGCCGTGTTGCTGGCGCATAACGCAAGCAATGTATCCAGCACACTGTACAGCAGCAGTCAAATTTCCAGCCGCGACAATCCCGGCGGAGCTACCAAGTTTGTCGTTCCCACCATCACCAACGGAAAAGTTTACGTCGGCACTTCAAACTTTTTGAGTGTTTATGGGCTGTTGGCTGCAGCGCCACAAGCTGCCACCCCAGTGCTAAGTCCCGGAGGTCAGAGTTTCACCGGGTCGGTTTCCGTCACAATGACGGACAGTACTCCAAGCGCATCCATTTTCTACACCACTAACGGCAGCACACCCACGACGTCCTCCACAAAATACAATGGACCGATCAACGTTACTGCCAGCGAAACGATCAAAGCCTTCGCGAGCGCCTCAGGATATCTGCCCAGCTCAGTTGTGTCGGAAACTTACAATCTGCAATCACAGCCGGGGGGATCGACGATCAGCTTTGGCAGCGGTTTCGGCTCCGCACAAAGTTCCATGACCCTCAATGGAAGCGCTGCGTTGAGTAATAGCCTTCTGCAGGTAACAAATGGCGGTTCGAATCAAGGTGGCAGTGCGTGGTTCAATTCGGCGCAAAACGTTACCCAGTTCACAAATGATTTTGCGTTTCAATTGGTGAACCCCGATGCCGATGGCATTACTTTCACCATTCAAAATAGTAGTTTAACTGCGCTAGGAGGCTCGGGAGGTGGTTTAGGGTACGCCGGCATCGGGAACAGCGTGGCGGTGAAATTCGATTTGTACAACAACAATGGAGAGGGCGTTGGTTCCATTGGCCTATACCAAAATGGCGCGCTACCGACCACGCCGGCTAGCGATCCCTCGATTTCAGGCATCAATTTGCACAGCGGTGATAGGTTCTCCGTGCATATGAGCTATAACGGCGCCACCCTTGCGATGTCCATCACCGATGGGACGACGGGCGCGGTGTACAACACCAGTTGGCCGATTAACATTCCGCAGGTCGTCGGCAGCAACACTGCTTACGTGGGTTTCACCGGCGCTACTGGCGGGTTAACAGCCATCCAGAACATTCAGACCTGGAGCTTCCTAAGCGGCACGCAACAGCAAGCTACTGCTCCGACCTTCTCGCCTGCTCCCGGTAGCTATGCTGCAGCTCAATCAGTAAGCCTTTCGACGCCAACCCCTGGCGCTGCAATCCGCTACACCACGGACGGTTCCACGCCCACGACTTCGTCGGCACTCTACTCGAATGCTATTCAGGTCAGTGCTACTAAGACGATTAAGGCCCTCACGGTCGCCAGCGGCTACTCGAATAGTTCTGTCTCCACTGGCACGTACACCATTAGCTCAGGTTCAGGCGGAGCCGGCGGAGTGAGTTTGGGAGCCGGGTTCACGACGGGAGCGATGGCGCTCAACGGCAGCGCTGCATTAAGTGGAACGAGACTGCGGCTGACCGACGGCGGTGGAAGCGAAGCGGCGGCAGCGTGGTACAACTCGCCGGTAAGCATCCAACAATTCACCACCAATTTTAGTTTCCAGATCACCTCCGGGAGTAACCCAACTGCGGATGGATTTACGTTTGCGATTCAGGGCAACAACACTGCTGCCGTAGGTCCCTCTGGCGGTGCCCTGGGATACAGCAATAGTCCGGGCGGTGCGCTGTCGCAGAAAAGCCTAGCGATCAAGTTCGACGTTTATGACAATGTCGGCGAAGGGCCGAATTCGACTGGCTTGTACCTCAATGGCGCGGATCCCACCACGCCATCCGTCAATCTGACCGGTAGCGGCATCGATCTACATAGTGGTGATGTCATGAACGTCCAGATCAGCTATGACGGAACGAATCTGACCATGACCATTACGGATCCAACTGCAAATGCTACCTTTACATATGCGTGGCCAGTTAATATCCCGAACGTGATCGGAGCCAATACGGCTTTTGTTGGGTTTACGGGGGGAACCGGCGGTTTGACGGCCATTCAAGACATTATCAATTGGACGCTGACCTCTGGGACGACACCTCCTGTTACTCCACCCGGCGGCGGCGGCACCAGCGCAATAAGTTTGGGCTCCGGGTTCTCTGCCACGGGAATGCAGTTCAATGGAAATGCCGTATTAGCCGGCAGCCGCCTCCAGCTGACCGATACTTCCGCGAGCTTTGAAAACAGCAGCGCATTCTGGAATCAAAAAGTAAATATTCAGAGCTTTACGAACGATTTCACGTTTCAAATAACAACTCCTAGTGCGGACGGCTTTACCTTCGCGATTCAAGGAACAGCGCCAACTGCCCTAGGTGGCGCCGGGGGCGGTTTGGGTTATGCAGGTCTGGCGAACAGCATCGCTGTAAAATTTGATATTTACCACAACGCGGGCGAAGGGACTAATTCGACAGGCCTGTATCTCAATGGAGCCGCTCCTACGGTCCCGGCGACCAACATAGGTGGCGGGGTGAATCTGCTATCCGGGGACGTCATGGCCGTACATATGACTTATGACGGCACAACGTTAACGATGTCTATGAAGGATACTTCGAATCCGGCGCAGACGTTCACAACGAGTTGGCCGGTCAACATTCCTGCGACCGTGGGCGCAACCACCGCTTATGTCGGCTTCACGGGCGCCACCGGGGGTCTGACAGCGACGCAACAGATTCTGACTTGGACATATGATACAGGCAGCGGTAAGCCTCCGTTGATTTTTCAAACGGCAAGCCTGGCAGCAACCGCGACGACTTCCGGACCACCTCTGCAAGTATTCAGTTACCAGAATTTTCCCGACGGTTTGGGCACCATGTTCTATTCCGCCAACGTGGGGGACAACGTGACGTTCACGATCAACGTCCCGGCTCCGGGTGCCTATGATGTGAAGGTTTCTTACAAGCAGTACCAACCCCGCGGCATCGCGCAAACGGCTATAAACAATGCTGCCGTCGGGTCCCCCATAGAGCAGTTCGTTCCGACCGCAGACGCATACGCAGTAACCGATTTGGGAGTTGTGAATTTTCCGAGCGCCGGAAACTATCCTTTTACATTTACGGTGGTTGGAAAGAATCCTGCCAGTTCGGGTTACACCTTGGCGTTCGACGATATTATCCTGACGCCCCAATAGCCGTGTCGGATTAGGGCGTCAACGCCAAAAAGGGACGCTGCTTCCAGTTAGCAGTGTCCCTCTCTTTTCATGTATTCATTTCCTGCTTACAAATTTGTTGTTGGCCTGCGCTACTAACCCGGGGGCCATCGCATGCTTCTGCCGCCCAATAAATGAAGGTGCAGATGAAGCACAGATTGGCCGGCATTGCGACCGGAGTTAATCACGGTTCGAAAACCTTCCGTCAACTTCCTATCCCGGGCTAGTTTTGCGGCCACCGTCTGCAAGTGCCCGAGCATCAGCTCATCTTCGTCGCTAGCGTCTTCGAGAGACACGATGTGTTTACGCGGGCATATCAGCAAATGCGTGGGCGCTTGCGGTCCGATATCTTCAAATGCAAAAACGTCAGGATCTTCGTAGACAATTTTTGCGGGGATTTGTTTTGCTGCGATTTTGCAGAATAGACAGTCGGCGCTCACTAATTTCCCCCCGCTTCCGGAAAAGTATCATCGAGCCGAATTACCATGGGCGTCACTCCCTCACGCGAGCGCAACCGCTCGCCAAATTCCTTGGCGGCTTCTTCGCCTGATACCTTTCCTACGTGAACTCGATAAAAGGTGCCGTTGGCTGTGTCGTAGCGTTTCACAAAAGTGGGAGAGTACGCCGTACTCAAGCGTTCGCGTAATCGCTCGGCATTGGCACGCTCGCGAAATGATCCGACCTGAATGGTAAAAAATCCCGCCTCTGGATTTATGCCCGTCGATAAAACCTCCAGGTGCACCGGCACCACCCCCGGCCCAATAGACTCAATCTCGCGCGCCGCCGCATACGAAAGATCGATAATGCGGTTATTCACGAACGGACCGCGATCGGTGATGCGTACCACCGTGGACTTTCCATTTCTCTCGTTGGTGACTCGCACGATGGTTTCAAACGGCAGCGTGCGATGAGCCGCGGTCAGTTTGTTCATGTCATAAATTTCGCCGTTTGAAGCCTGCCGCCCATGGAACGGTACGCCATACCACGACGCTTCGCCTTGTTCGGTGTAGCCAGCGGCCACCGGAACAGAGGTGTCCCTACGGCGCTTGGCAGCAGCCCCCGAACGGGGCGCGCTAGTGGTGGAGTTCTTGGCGGATTCCGACGTAGTTTCAGGCGTGGATGAGGGCTCCGCTGGGGGCTGGCTGGCAGCTAGCGGTCTACGCGAGGCACATCCGGGGACCATTGTAAGAACGGAGACTACCAAAACTGTTAAAAGTGTCGATCTGAAAGAGCCAATTTCTGGCGTGGCCCGCGCCGTAGGAAGTATTCGGGAATTGCCTCGTTGGCCGAATTGTTGTCGCGGTGTCGCTGCGTTCACTGGCGACCCACAGATGCGTTTCTCGTTCCAGCCATGCTAAGAATGAGCGTTTTTCGTAGACCCCGTCTCACGACCCGCACTGCGCGCTTCCAGCTTGCTCGCAGCATCGGTCAACAATTCTGAAACCTCGCGAAGGAATCGCGCGGTGCGCTTCTCGGTGCCGGGTGCAACTTCTTCTTCCACGTATTTGCGCAAGCGCGCGAGTTCTTTGTCGAGCCGTTGCCCAATTTCCTCAAATTTGTCCATGCCTCACCCTCGTACATTCAGCCAGCCTTTGCAAGTTCAGACATGTTCGCCGACTTGGGTATTATAGGAACGCGGTGTGCGGATTCGCAAGGAGCAGAATGGCGCTTCCCTATCAGTGGCAAATGCGTGTAGATCGCTGGCGAAACGCCATGAGTGGTTTTTTTAGAGGACGCGAAGAACAGCCTCGGCCGAAAATTTGTCCCGCCTGCGGCACACTGGTGGGCATCAACGCGACGCGTTGCCATCAGTGCGGTACCAACCTTAATTTCTCCATGGCGGCTATAAATCGGCGCTTTTCCGGATTTTTCGGAGGACGCGCGCCGGTCACAACCGCGCTGCTGATCACGAACATTTTGATCTTCGGCGTCAGCGTGGTTGCCACACTGCAGGTCGGCCAAGGCGGCGGCTTGCGCATTCTGTGGGGCCTCGATGGAGAGGTTCTCTACCGGCTGGGCGCGCTGTGGGCACCGGCCATTGTCCACGGCGAACCGTACCGCCTGGTAACCGCTATGTTCCTTCACGGCGGTTTAATTCACATCGGGTTCAACATGATGGTGCTGATGGATATTGGACCGGTGGTGGAGGAAGTGTATGGCTCGGCGCGCTTTCTGTTTCTTTACACCGCCGCGGGAATTGCCGGTTACGTTCTCAGTGCTTTTACACCGTTTCGCCCGCATCCCGCGCTGGGAGTAGGTGCTAGCGGCGCGATTCTGGGATTGATCGGGGTGATGATTGCCATCACCACTCGCCGCGGCGGGTCGTCCATGCAAGCGCTGCGTTCGCGCCTAATTTCCTGGGTGGTTTCTATCTTCGTATTTGGTTTTCTGATGTCCGGTATCGATAATTGGGCGCACTTCGGCGGATTGGCGGCCGGCTTTGGGCTGGGAAAAATTTTCGCCGATCGTGAACCGATGAATCCTGCTGAGTTGAAACGTGCTCAGGCGCTTGGCTGGAGCGCGGCCATTGTTATTCTGGTCAGCTTCGCCTTCATGATCCTGCACTTCCGCGATCCCATACGATAAAGCTTCCTGGCCACCGTTAACCAGAAAACACTGCAGCTCGACTCGGCTGATTTCCACGTTGTGAAATGCGTTACTCTCGGTATCGTCGGCGTGCACGTAATTCGCCGTTCGACCCAACCAATTCGTACATGGACCTGCATTCCATCATTGTCGTGAGCTTGCACTCTCCAAAGGAGAAATTTTGGGGTGAATTGCTGGTCCTCAATCAGGCCGGCATTACCGTGCGCGGTATTGACCTCAACTCTTTCGACCACTTTGTCCGTGCGATTAACGAGCCTGACGGCGAGCGTGTGGGATTCCCGACCATTTTCTTTCCCATGAATCGCGTAGAGCGCATCTCTCTGGACGAATCTTCCGGTTCCATTCCTTCCATGGCGGAGCTTTTCCAACGCAAAATAGGCCGCTCACTCGGCGACTATCTCGCGCAATTTGCGTGAACTGCGCTATCCTCTTCGGCAATGCGAGGCCCCATCTGGACGGTACCAAATCAAATCACCTTGTTGCGGCTGGGCTTCCTGCCGTTTTTTCTTATTCTCATTTCTTATGAACAGTACCGGTGGGCACTTCTGGTTTTGGTTGCGGCGGGACTTTCCGACGCTGTCGACGGCTTACTGGCGCGCAAACTGAATCAGCGTTCCCCGCTAGGCGCCTATCTGGATCCCATCGCCGACAAGCTGCTGCTTTCTTCTTCTTTCATTATTCTAGCGTTCAAACAAAAACTGGCGTGGTGGCTGACCATTATTGTGCTCAGCCGCGATGTGCTGATACTGATGGTTGCCGTGGTGATACTTCTCATTTCCGGCTATCGACCCTTTCCACCCAGCATTTATGGAAAACTGGCCACCGCTTTACAGATTCTTCTGGTGTTTATGGTGGTTTTGTCGGCGGCCTATCCATATCCTGGATTCACACTTGTAAATCGTCTTCTGATTTATGCGGTGACGGTTATCACGGTATTCTCCGCGTTTCATTATTCGTTCACTACCTCGAGGAGGCTAAGCTCTGCGTGAACGCGTTGTCCGAGCGGGAAATCAGACAGGGAATCAAACAGCCATTGTTCGCGGACCACCGGGGGGCAGCAAGAGCGTTGGCTCCGTAAGCGATTGAACCTCTTCAACAGTAACTTCAGGCGCCAACTCTCGAAGCAGCAAGCCTTCCGGTGTTACATCAATTAGTGCGAGTTCCGTGACGATATGATCCACAACCTCTACGCCCGTAACTGGTAGCGTGCATTTTTTCAGAATTTTGGGGCGCTTGTCGCGCGTGGCGTGTTCCATGGCGATAAACACCCGCTTCGCGCCGGCCACCAGATCCATCGCGCCGCCCATGCCCTTCAACATTTTTCCTGGAATTGCCCAGTTGGCGAGCGTTCCTCTTTCATCTACCTGCAGCGCGCCCAAAACCGTAAGATCGACATGTCCTCCGCGAATCATCCCAAACGAATCTGCGGACGAAAAATAACAAGAGCCCGGTAACTCAGTGACGGTTTCCTTGCCGGCATTGATCAAATCCGGATCGACTTGAGATTCCAACGGGTACGGTCCCACACCCAGCATGCCGTTTTCTGATTGCAGAACCACTTCCATGCCTTGCGGCACATAGTTCGCCACAGCGGTCGGCATGCCGATGCCCAGATTTACATAGAAGCCATCGCGCAGCTCAAGCGCGATACGCCGCGCGATGCGTTCACGCTTTTGTTCTTCGGTTAGAACCATGTTCGCCTTTCGGCTCTGGGGCTCAGGGTGTCCAAACTATTCTTTTCTCGTACAGCGTTTTTCGATTCGCTTTTCGTATGCCGTTCCCTGAAAAATGGTGTTCACAAAAATTCCCGGCGTGTGAATGGAGTCAGGTTCCAGTTCACCGAGATCCACAAGCTGCTCCACTTCCGCGATAACGTAGTCTGCCGCCGTGGCCATCAGGGGATTAAAATTCCGAGCTGCTTTGCGGTAAACGAGGTTCCCCCAGCGGTCGCCTTTCCAGGCTTTTACAAATGCGAAGTCGCCGCGTAATCCGCGCTCCATCAGGTATTGTCGCCCGTCAAATTCGCGCGTCTCTTTTCCCTCGGCAACCATGGTGCCAACGCCAGTGGGCGTAAAGAAAGCCGGCACCCCAGCGCCGCCGGCACGTAAACGTTCCGCCAAGGTGCCTTGCGGATTCAATTCCACTTCCAGTTCCCCGCTGAGCACCTGCCGTTCGAACAATTTATTTTCTCCGACATAGGTGGAGATCATTTTTTTGACTTGCCGGCTTTGTAGCAGAATACCAATGCCAAAATCATCGATTCCCGCATTGTTGCTGACGATGGTAAGATTTTTTGCGCCTTTACGGCGCACCGCGGCAATTAAATTTTCCGGAATCCCGCACAAACCGAAGCCACCCATCAATATGGTTACGCCATCGGTTAACTTTTCGATGGCCGCATCAGCCGAAGGAGTCCGTTTGTCCATGAGTGCTCTCGAGAGTAGGGCTTAGTGTAATGCAACCTGTCCCTGTTGACAGAATGCCTAGCACCAGTTTTGCCATCGTTAGAAGCTACGCAGCAGCTTGTAAAGTTCGTTTGCGGCGTCGAAGTCGGCTTCCAGTTCACGGGAAGCGAGCTTGTCGCGCAATTCGTCCAGCCGGCGAGCAAACAAATCAAGCCCCGCCGAAAGAACTTCCCTGTTAGTCAGCACAATGTCCCGCCAGGTGCTGTAAGGACTGCCTGCCAGCCGCAGTGAGTCGCGCAAACCTGGGCCGGCCAGTGCGATAGGCAAGCCATTTTCATCCAGATGATCGTAAAGAAACGACGCCAGCGCAACAGCTGCCAATTGCGGAAGGTGCGAGGCGAGACCCACGGCGTAATCGTGCTGTTGTGCTCCGAGCCAAAGCGGCCGCGCGCCAATTTTGCCGATGATCTTCAAGAAAGCAGCCACACGTGGATCTTCTTTGAGCGCACCCGTCGGGGTACGACTACTTCGCGTCGATGGATCTGGCTCGCCTCCCGGCGAAGTTTCAGGCGCAACTTCGGCATCGACTTTAGACAAAGATCCGCCGATGAGCGCGTAAGTGGTGTCGCGAAACAAATTTGCGTCAGCGTTCGCAATTCCAGACGATTCTTTTCCTGCCATCGGATGTCCGCCAAGAAAAAACTTCTCAACATTGCCCGGAAATAACTCCTCCGCAGCGTGCACAATACGCACCTTGGTGCTGCAAGCATCGGTCACCAAGGCGTGTTGCCGACTATGGCGCGCAATCTCTGGAAGGATGTCCAAGGTCGTGCTGATCGGCAGCGCTACATAAATCAGGTCGGCACCGTGAATGGCCGGCTTCAGTTCGCCGGAAAAAATCTCGTCCGCTGCGCCCGACTCTTTTGCACGGGCTACGATATCCGGTCGATCCCACGCGGTAATGTGAATCCCTTCCGTATATTTGCGAAGTGCCAACGCAAAAGAACCGCCGATCAAGCCGGTGCCAAGAATGCTGACGCGATTGATGAGGTGAGTTGGCGACATGAATCAGGCTATGAATTGGAACACGGTCAGGCTATGCGCCGCCCAATAGCCGGGGCGATAATGCGCAATTCTCCCATCAATCGCGCGAACTGCTCGGGATCGAGTGATTGCGCTCCATCCGAGAGCGCGTGATCAGGGTCGTTGTGCACTTCGATCAACAATCCGTCGGCTCCCGCCGCCACCGCCGCCCGCGCCATGGGTGCCACTTTGTCTCGGCGCCCAGTGCCGTGGGAAGGGTCGCCTATCATGGGTAGGTGCGACAGCTTCTTGATCACCGGAATGGCGGCGATATCAAACGTGTTGCGCGTGTAGGTTTCAAAGGTGCGAATACCCCGCTCACATAGAATGACGTCGGGATTTCCGCCAGCGAGTATATATTCCGCGCTCAGTAACAGTTCTTCCATGGTCGCGGACATGCCGCGCTTGAGTAGGATGGGCTTGCGCACTTCACCTAAGGCACGCAGGAGATGATAATTCTGCATGTTGCGCGCACCCACTTGCAGTATATCCACGTAGCCGATCATCATCTGTATCTGCGAAGCATCCATGACTTCGCTCACGGTAAAGAGATCGAATTTTGCAGCGGCTTCACGCATGAGTTCAAGGCCCTTTTCGCCCATGCCCTGGAACGCGTACGGCGATGTACGGGGCTTAAATGCCCCGGCGCGCAAAATCTTGGCTCCGGACTTCGCCACGCTTTCCGCAATAATGTGAATTTGCTCGCGCGATTCCACTGAACACGGGCCCGCCGCGACAACCACTTCATTACCGCCGATAGTTACACCGCGACCCAAATTGATAATCGTTCCTTGCGGATTAAATTGGCGGCTGGCCAGCTTGAACGGCTGTGTGACGCGCATCACCTCGCGCACGCCATCCAGCAATTCAAAATCGCGGTGATCGAAATCGCGATGCACGCCAACGGCGCCAAGCACCGTGTGCGATTCGCCGGTGGAGCGATGTACGTTAAATCCGCTTCCGACCAACCGGTCAATGACGTGCTGAATCTGGGCGTCTGTGGCGCCCTCTTGCATCACAATTACCATGAGCGCGTTTCATTCCCTTCGTCGATTTGCATCGGTTCCGTCTCGTTCTTCTTGACCAAACTTATTTTCGGAACTCTTCGCTTCCGGCTCCATGGCCGCGCGTTCTGCCGTTCGCGCTTCATCGATAATGCGTTCGAATAGACGCCGGATCGCCCCATCTGTCAGCGGGCCTGGATTCGATTGCTCGGCGTTTTCCAGCACTTCTTTCTCGCGCTCCGGCTGATAAAGTGGCAAATTTGCCGCCCGCTTCAGTTTGCCGATTTCCAGCGCGCATCGCGAACGCTCATTCAACAATTCCACCAGTTTGCGGTCGATCTCATCGATACGGCGTCGCCAGTCATGAAGATTCACGGCGCCACCTCGCGCTTGGAAAGCCCGTGGCGAGCCGCTTGTTTCAAACTACCGATCCGCTCGCGGAGAGCCTTCGCGGCCTGTTGGGGCGTTTTTGCGTGTTCAATTTCAGAAACCAGAGAGGACCCCACGACCGCGGCATCTGCAAGCCCGCCAAGTAAAGTAACGTGCCCCGGAAGCGAAATCCCGAAGCCTACGGCAATAGGAAGGTTGGTAAAATTTCGCACGCGCCGTAGCAAAGCGGGCAAATCAGCTGGCAACGTATCTTCCGCTCCAGTTACGCCAGTACGCGACACCAGATACAAGAAGCCACTCGAGCATTTCGCAATGCTAGCCAGCCGCTCGTCTGTAGAAGTCGGTGCGCACAGAAAAATTGTGTCCAGATGATGCATCGCTAGAATGCGCCGGTATTCCACGGATTCTTCAGGCGAAAGATCAGTGGCGAGCACGCCGTCAACTCCCGCTTCGGAAGCTGCTGCCGCAAACGGTTCCAGCCCCATTTGCAAAATTGGATTGTAGTAGCTAAAAAGCACCAGCGGAACTTGCGAGGACTTGCGGATGCGGCCCGCCAGTTCCAAAATTTTTGGCAAGCTAGCGCCGGATTTCAAGGCGCGTTCCGATGCGCGTTGAATGGTTGGCCCATCCGCCAGCGGATCGCTAAATGGAACTCCCAGTTCGATTACATCCGTGCCGGCCTCTTCAAGCGCCAGCACAAATTCCACCGTAGCATCCAGCGAAGGGTCGCCGGCGGTGATGTACGCGACGATACCCATCTCGCCAGCTGCACGGAGCGTGGCAAAACATTTCGCAATGCGAGTTGGTTGCGAGGCAGCGGTGCTCATTGGTATCGCGAAAGCTTAGAGCAGGCGCGAATAAGTGTCCATGTCCTTGTCGCCGCGCCCAGATAAATTGAGGATAACCAGATCGTCTTTGTTCAACGATGGCAGGCGCTCAATTAGACCCGCGAGGGCATGGGCGGATTCCAGCGCTGGGATAATTCCCTCGCTGCGGCAAAGCAATCGCGCCGCATCCAGAGCCGCCGTATCGGACATCGCAAAGTACTCAGCACGCTTTTCATCCGCCAGCCACGCGTGCTCGGGACCGATCGCCGGGTAATCGAGCCCGGCGGAAATAGAATGCGTGGCGGCAATTTGTCCATCTTCGTTTTGCAGCACGTAGGTGTAGGTGCCGTGAAGGACGCCCGGTCGCGCGCCGGTAAACCCTTGCGCCGCACCCAGCCTCGCTGCGTGTTCGCCGGAACCTGTGCCACGGCCGCCAGCCTCAATACCAACCATCTTGACTTCCTTGTCGGGCAGAAAATGATGGAAGAGCCCAATGGCATTCGAACCGCCGCCTACGCAGGCGAACAGATGCGTCGGTAAACGCCTTTCCGCGGCCAGGATTTGTTCGCGCGCTTCCCGGCCGATCACCGACTGAAAATCGCGCACCATGGTGGGATAGGGATGCGCGCCCAGCACAGAGCCCAGAAGATAATGAGTGCTTCGTACATTGGTGACCCAGTCACGCATCGCTTCGTTGATGGCATCTTTCAAGGTGCGGCTGCCGGACTCCACACCAACGACCTTTGTCCCCAGGATCCGCATGCGTGAAACGTTGGGCGATTGCCGCGCCATATCATCGGTGCCCATGTACACCGTGCATTCGAGACCGAGATGCGCGGCCACCGTCGCGGATGCTACTCCGTGTTGTCCGGCGCCCGTTTCGGCAACGATGCGCGGTTTCCCCATTTTCACCGCCAGCAGACCCTGGCCGATGGCGTTGTTAATTTTGTGCGCGCCGGTGTGCAGCAAATCTTCGCGCTTCAGATAAATCCTGGGACCGCCCAACTTGGTCGTGAGCCGCTCCGCAAACTGTAAAGGTGTCGGACGGCCGGCAAAATTCTTAAGTAGATCGACGAGCCGGGCCTGAAACGTAGCATCCGATTTTGCCAATTCATAGGCGCGTTCCAGCTCAAAGAGCGGCACCATCAACGTTTCAGGAACGTACCGGCCGCCGTAAGGGCCGAAACGCCCAGGCGAAAAACTTAACGATTTAAGAATGGAGCTCATCTCGCGCGCAATTTCTCCACTGGAAAATTCAATTCCTGATCGGCTCGTCGCGCTTCGCGAACAAATTCAAGTAACTGAGCATGATCTTTCGCACCGGGCGAGGCTTCCACGCCGCTGGCCACGTCCACACCATAAGGACGCACCTGCAAAATCGCGGCAGCCACATTCTCGGCATTCAAACCGCCAGCTAGGATCACTCGGTGGCTGCGCGCGGCCTGCTGCGCAACGCCCCAGTCCGCCAGCCTCCCGGTCCCACCATATTGACCGGGTTTGGTATCGGCCGTGTCAAATAAAAAGCCTGAAACATCCGGATAACTTTCGAGCGTAACCGCGGAAAAATCGGGGCCGACCCGCAGCCCTTTAAAGACCGGGGCTATACGAGTCAACTGTGCAACCGTTGCGGGCGACTCATCACCATGTAATTGCAGTGCATCGAGCCGTACATCCCGGAATACTTCCGTGACTTCACCGGCTTCAGCGTTCACAAAAACCCCAAAAACCTGCACACCCGAGGGAATTGAAGCTCGTACTACGACGGCCTTTTCGAGAGATATAGCACGGGGGCTTCGTGCATAAAAGTTCAGACCAATGGCGTCGACGCCGGCTTCCCAGGCGGCACGTGCGTCCTCCACGTTGGTAATCCCGCAAATTTTTACTCGCGTCATAGCTTAATTTTGCCAACTGCCATTTTTCGCATCGGTGGCCGCGGACGCGGCATCAAATTGCTCTCTCGTCACGCGTGGCTGCGCAAGCAATTCGACGAGGGCGGCACCTGGGTCGACAGCGGACATAAGCTGCTCACCGATAAGGAATGCATCGAAACCGGCCCGACGCATCTTTAAGAGGTCTTGGTTGTTGCGGATGCCGGACTCGCTGACGGCCACGCAATTTTCTGGAATCTGCTCGATCAGTTCCAGTGATGTTTCTATGCGCACCACCATAGTTTTCAGATCGCGATTATTGACTCCGATGATTCTCGCCGAAGCCGCGAGAGCGCGTTCAAGCTCCACGCCAGTGTGCACCTCGATCAGTGGTTCCATGCCGATTTCCCGGCCAAGCGCAAGCAGATCGCGAAGGAGAGAATCGTTTAACACCGCCACAATCAGAAGAAAACTGTCCGCATCATTGGCCCGTGCTTCCCACACTTGCCAGGGATCAAAGATAAAATCCTTACGCAGTACCGGCAGTCCCATGGCTTTTCGCGCATCGCGAAGGTTCTTAAGCGAGCCATGAAAATATTCGCCTTCGGTGAGCACCGACAGCGCTGCGGCGCCGGCTTGTGACAGACTCTTGGCTAGTGCAGGCGCGTCAAATGGTTCGCGAATAACTCCACGTGAAGGAGATGCCGGTTTCAATTCTGCGATAATGTTTAGCCCATCGCGTGATAGCGCGGAATAAAAATCACGCACTGGCGAGGCCGCCTTCGCGCCGTATTTCAGCGCAGTTTCGGGCAGTACGCATTTACGGTGCTCCACCTCAGCTCGACGAGCTTCGAGAATGCGGTCCAGCACCGTTCCGGAGTTGGTATAAGCGCTCAAAAGGGTAAGTTTGTATGCTAGGTAGCTGCAGCGAGCCTGTCAAATCGGCAAGCCTAACAGACCCTCGGAACCGATACATAGGAGTTTGAGAATAAACGGAGAAATGATGGGATATCGCGAAGAATACGGCCCGCTGCTTGATTCCATTGTGCAGGACGGCGACGTCATCGCCATGCGATATTTTCGCGCCGTGGAGATGCGCGTGGACCGCAAAGTCGATGGCTCACCGGTGACCCAAGCCGATCATGGCGTCGAAGAAATGGCGCGTGGGAAAGTAGCCGCCAGCGGATTGGCTCTCGACGTTTTGGGCGAAGAAATGGGCGGCCGCGACATGGAAGCCGCCAGCTCCAGCGAGCGCGCAAGATTGATCATTGACCCGATCGATGGCACCGAAGAATTTTCGCGGGGCATTCCTACCTTCGGAACGCTGCTGGGTATCGAACAACGCGGAGAAATTGTCGCTGGAATGGTGAGCGCTCCCGCGCTGGGCACGCGTTGGTGCGCGTATCGCGGCGAGGGTGCTTTTCGCGACGGCAAGAAGATTCACGTATCGGGCGTGTCGAAGCTCAGTGACGCTATGATTTTCACCACCGGCACTGGTCCCAAGAAAAACGCAGCCGATCGCGCGAAACTACGAAGGCTACACGATGCGGTACGAAACAGTCGCGCCCTGGGCGGATTCTGGCAACATATGTTGGTTGCCGAAGGCGCGATAGATGCGGCCGTCGACTGGACCTCTATGCCATGGGACTTGGCTCCCTTGGGTTTAATCGTGGAAGAGGCCGGCGGAAAATCTACAAATCTTCTGGGCAAGCGAACGATTTACGGCAGCCAATTCGTGAGCAGCAACGGGAAAATTCACGATGAGGTTCTGGGACTTCTGAGGTGAACCGGCAGGCTGCGCTGAAGCGACTTGCCCGCGAGGTGGTGGCATGCCGCTTGTGCCCACGGCTGGTTGAATATCGCGAGCGCGTTGCACGCGAAAAGCGGCGCGCCTATCTCGACTGGGAATACTGGGGCAGACCGGTGCCGGGATTCGGCGATCCTGGCGCGAGGTTACTGATTGTCGGGCTCGCACCTGCGGCACACGGAGGAAATCGCACCGGCCGCGTTTTCACCGGCGACCGCTCCGGCGATTTTCTTTTCGCCGCACTTTACGAAGCTGGATTCGCGAACCAGCGGATCTCTGTAAGCCGCGATGACGGTCTGCAATTGATCGATACCTACATCACCGCCACGGCGCGGTGTGCCCCGCCAGACAATAAACCATTGCCAAGCGAAATCTTGAACTGTCGCGGATACATGGAGCGCGAAATCCGCATTCTCGAACCAAAAGCAGTTCTAGCGCTGGGCCGCATCGCCTGGGATGCCTACCTGGAGGTACTGAAGCAACGCAACCTCATCACATCGCGCGCACCGTACCGCTTCGCGCATGGCGCTGAAATCCAACTGCCACCACCCGCGCCCCGGTTGTTCGGCGTATATCATCCCAGCCAACAAAACACGCAGACCGGCAGAGTTACACCAGACATGTATGCGGAGGTTTTACCACGCATCAGAAAGATTCTTGACGACTGAGCCTGAGCAGGTCTGCTAATAAATACACACGCTCTTGCATTGCCGTAAATGAAGAAATACCCTTGAAATACGCGTTGGCATCCAGGCCGCATCTAAATATCCTGCGCATCAAATATTGATAACTGGCGGAAATAAAATCTGGGGAGAAAAGGCATGAGCCGAAAATTTTTACCTTGTGTGAAGGCCACTGGAGTCGTCGTCACCATGTTACTGGCGGCCACCATTTGCTCCGCGGGCGCGAAAGAAATTCAGCAAGCGCGTCTGCAAGATAACGGGCAATCTGCGCCTGAACCTCAGAAGGCTGATGGCCGCAGGCATGGGTTGCCGCCAGAAACCTACGCGGTCGCTCCTGGAACAAAATTCCTGGTAGTTCTGGAACAAGATCTCACTTCAAAAAGCACGGAAGAAAATGCCAAATTTGTAGTGAGGACTGTCGAGCCTCTTGAGGCTGGCCGCGGCATTTATCTACCTGCCGGTGCGGATATTCACGGCCACGTCAGCCGCATCGAATCCGCCGGCGTCACGGGACGCGCAAAGATTTGGCTGACCTTCGACGACATCTACACCAAATTTGGCAAGCTCCCCATCGTCGCGGAGGTGGTAAGCGTTCCAGGCGATCACAGCGTTAAGCCTGTGGCGGCCAAGCAAGAGGGCTTAATCGAAGGACGCAGTAGCACGCAACAGGATGCCGCCCAGGCCGCAGCAGCTGGCGCAGCAGGCGGCGCTGTTCAAGGGGTGAGGGACAAAAACAAAAAAGAAGCCGCGGAAGGTGCAGCCCTCGGTGCCTTGACGGCTTATCTCGTGGAATCCGGGCGCGGACACGAGCTGAATTTGCCGAAGGGCGCAAAATTGGAATTAGAGTTGGAAAGAGCCCTGTATTTGTTGAAAGAATGACGCCAGTCCCGTCTGCGGCGGCGCGTGCATCAACATGGATTAACATGCGGTCAATTTCACGGATGCTCTAACAAAAAAGTTCCCAAAAACTTGGCAAGCACTCATGAGCTTGTTAGAGTCGAGATTGCCCAGTCAAGTGGCTTTCTAAATAGCCAAAACCACGATAGGCGGAGAGGTTTTTACACATGGCGGAAGAAGCGAAGGGCGCGGTTCGCGCTCTCGAAGCGTCCGAGCGCCGCGACCGCGTTCTGATAGTCGAAGACGAAGACAACGCACGCAAAGGTTACGAACAATTATTGCAACGCTGGGGGTGCGAAGTTCTTGGCGTGAGCAACGCGGAAGATGCGCTGGCAAAATTTGCTACTTTCCAGCCGGATGCGCTGATTGCCGACGTCGAATTGCCGGGCATGAATGGATTGGACCTGCTCAAGCAGCTGGGTCCGGAGCTTCACGATGTTCCGGCGATTATTATTACCGGACGCGGTAGCGAAGAGCGGGCAGTCGCGGCCATCGAAGCCGGCGCTTTCTGGTACATCGAAAAACCACTGAAAGGCCCGGTGCTGCACGCGTTATTGGATCGTGCATTGAGGCGCGCGCGTGATGCCCGCCAGCTGGTGGTATTGCAGAGACAGCTGCGCGAATCCGGAAGACTGGGCGACCTGGTGGGTGGTTCCAAGCCCATGCAGGACGTGATGCGCCTAGTCGAAATGGCAGCGCCCAGTTCTGCTTCGGTGCTCATCACCGGCGAAACCGGATCGGGCAAGGAAATCGTGGCGCGCACCATTCACAAATTGTCGCCGCGCGCCGGTGGCCCGTTTGTGGCCATCAATTGCTCTGCAATTCCCGAAACGCTCATGGAGAGCGAAATTTTTGGCCATGAGCGCGGCGCGTTTACCGGCGCGGCCGAGAGGCGCATCGGCTGTTTTGAATTGGCTGACGCTGGAACCCTTCTGCTGGATGAAATCGGAGAGATGCCCGCGCCTACACAGGCCAAGTTATTGCGTGTGTTGGAAGACCGCAAGGTTCGTCGCCTCGGCAGCAAAAGCGAAACGCCGGTGGACGTGCGTGTGCTCGCCGCTACGAATAAAGACGCCGAGCAAGCGGTAGCCAGCGGAGATCTCCGGCAGGATTTATTTTTCCGTTTGAACGTTTTCCATATTAATTTGCCGCCACTTCGCGAACATAAAGAAGATATTCCACTGCTCGTCGAGCACATCCTGCGCGATGTGAACTCCAAACACGGCAAACATGTTCGGGGCATCGGAGCGGAAGTGCTCGATATATTCATGAGTCACACCTGGCCAGGCAATATTCGTGAGCTGCGCAATATCCTGGAACGCGCCTGCATTATGTGCGAGAAGGAATTGATCACTCGTTCGTGCTTGCCCGAAGAATTCGGCCGAACCGCCGCCAAAGGCCCCAGTGATCTTTCCAGCATTAAGTTTCCCGTGGGCACCACCGTTGATGCCATGGAACGCGAGCTGATTCTGCAAACCCTAAGCGCCACCGGTAACAATAAGACACGCGCTGCAGACCTGCTCGCAATAAGCCTCAAAACTTTGCACAATAAGCTCAAAGAATATGGCGCTGACCGCGCTGGCGCGGAATAGGGACTTTCATGCAGCTACGGCTGCGCACAAAATTAACCATCGTCATGACCGGGTTGGTGCTGTTGGTGGTCGCCGTGCTCTCCGGCGTATTCCTAGCGCAACTTCTCGAGCAGACTCTGCTTGAAACCGACAAACGCGCCAGCGATCTTGCTCATCAGGTATTCGTGCAGGCGCAGCACGCGCTATCAGACGCGGCCAACCAGGGACTCCGTCCCTCATCCGATGATCCAGACGACATCCATGATTACGTTCGTCGGGCCTTTGAAATTAACGCCGGCTTGCAGGCGCAACTGGAAGCGGCCATCAGCTCTCCGTCGGTGTATGAAGTTTCCATAACGGATGACAACGGGCTGGTATTGATTTCCAACGATCAGTCTCTGCCGGGCAAGTCTCAGCCGCGGCGTCCTCCGCTTTCGCAACTGGTCCAGAGCGGTTTCTTGAACCAGGTGAAGGTATTGCGTGGACCATCGAAAATTTTTGAGTACGATTACCCATTCAATATGGCTCAAAAACCATTCGGCGAGGTTCGGGTAGTGTTGTCTACTGGTTTGTTGCTGAATGAAATTGCCCCCAGTCTTAAAACTTCCGGAACCATTGTTCTGCTGGCTCTGGGAATCTGTACGCTCTTGGCGGCGGTCGTTAGCAGAGCCACGCTGGCTCCGTTGCGGGACATCTCCGCACAACTCGACCGAATTTCCGCCGGCCAATACGACACACCATCGGGAAGTCTGCGCATCTTTGGCGGCAGTGGCGACGAGCTTGGGCAAGTAAGCAGAAAAATTACTCAGGTCGGTCAGCAACTGCGCGGTGTACACGAGATTTTCAGCACCTTGCGCGAGAACATGAACTCCGTCATGGCCGGTCTCGAAGACGGCCTGCTGTTATTCACGCGAGATTCGCGTGCGGTCATGGTGAGTCCCGCGGCGGAGAAATTTCTTGGCGCACCCTCGGGAGAATTTCTGGGCCGCCGGGCCGAAGACATCTTTCCCGAGGGGCATCCCCTGCGCGCGGTGCTGCATTTGGAAGGCGACGAACTCAGCGAAGTTGCGGCGGAAACCGAACTGGTTACTGCCGGCGTGGCCCGGCGCGTTGGGGTCAGCGTGCAGGCGATTCAGGAAGGCGGTGAGCGTATGGGCGCTCTGGTTACCCTACGCGATCTCGACTCACTGGAAAGCATCAATACTCAACTGCAGGTGAGCGAACGTCTGGCCGCGCTTGGCCGCATCACTGCCGGTGTTGCACACGAAGTAAAAAATCCACTGAACTCCATGCGCTTATGGCTGGAAAATCTAAAAGAGTCTTTACCGGCGGATCAGGAAAGCGGCGCGCAGCAGGCCGTCAGTGTGCTCGACAAAGAAATCGATCGCCTTGACGCGGTGGTCAAGCGGTTCCTTGACTTCACCCGGCCGATGGATATCCGCCTGGAAGCCACGCAACTTTCTCAGTTGCTGCCAGAAGTGCTCGAAATAGCCCAGCCTCAGCTACAAAAGGCCGGTATTCAACTCGCACAACTCCTGCCGATTGACGTTCCTGAAGTATATGTAGACCGTGCTTTACTGAAGCAAGCGGTACTTAATCTCGTACTCAACGCGGCGGAAGCGATGCCTAATGGCGGGCAGTTAAGCCTGATTCTTTGCCGGAGGGGCGAAATGGCGGAAATCACCGTGCAAGATACCGGCAAAGGGATTCCTCCCGAAAATAAGCAGAAAATTTTTCAATTATTTTTCACCACTCGGCCGGGAGGTAGCGGCATCGGTCTGGCGAGCGCGTTCAGAATTGTGCAACTTCACAACGGTTCGATAGACTTTACTTCGGAAGTAGGTCGTGGCACCACTTTCCGCATAGAGTTGCCTCTTGCGGCCTAGCTAATGACGGCGAACAAACCCCAGCAATGTTCCGTCACGTCGCGCAATCACGCGCGTGTTATTCTTGTGTTTTGTTTGTGCGCGTTGCAATTGATCTCCGGGTGTGCGGAAAAGAAAATCCCGGTTTCCTGGCGAGGCGCGGGGCTCTCGAGACCCATCGTGCCTGCCACTATCACCGCTCCCAAGCCTCGCCCGTTGCCCGATGAGAGCGTCGATCCTGTACCCGAATTGCAGCTGGAACTTCCGCCACCGCCTCCCTTGCTGGCCGTTCATAGTTCCCCTCCCCGGCCACATGTCGCGCCTGCGCCCGCGCCTGAAAACAACGCAGAGAATAAACCGGAAGCTCCAGTCATAGCGCCGCAAATGTCAGATGCGGAAGCATCCGCGGCTCGACAACAAATGACTTCCAGCCTCAGCCAGGCGGAGAAGAATCTCGCTCGTTCGCAGGGTAAGAAACTAAATGCAACTCAATCTGATTTGGCTACCAAAATCAAACAGTTTATAGGCGATGCGCAATCGGCTAGCCGCGAGGGCGATTGGACGCGCGCGCGCAGCCTGGCGACCAAGGCTCAGGTTCTCTCGGAAGAGCTGGCTTCCTCTCTATAACTGTCAGTTTGCATCTACAGTTTACGTCCAAAAATCGATACATGAATTGCCAACCCCGTACCTTCACGGCGCCATGCGCTATGATTAATTTATGAAGACGTTTGATGTCGCTATTGCCGGCGGCGGACTGATCGGCGGCACCATCGCGTTCGAATTGGCCCGTGCCGGCCTGGACGTAGCCCTCTTCGATCGCCAAGCGCCCGGCGAAGGCTCGTCGTGGGCTGCCGCCGGCATATTGTCGCCGGCTCCCGAAAACGCGGGAATGATTTCAACGGTTCCGCTGGGACGTGCGAGTTTGCGGCTTTACCCTAAGCTTGTCGCTGCTGTCGAAGAAATTTCGGGCCAAAACGTCGGCTTTCGAGCGCGAGGAACACTCGAGGCACTCTTCTCCACTGATGCGCAAGAGAAACTTAGCACCATCATTGCCCTGCATCACGGGCTTGGATTGAAAGCAGAGCCAGTTAGAGCCGATGATGCCCGCGAAATGGAGCCAGCTTTGAGTCCCGAGGTGGAAGCCGCAGTATTCCGGCCCGACGAAGCCTGTGTGGATAATCGCGCGCTGACAAAAGCTGTCTTAGGGGCCGCAGAGCGCTCTGGCGCAAAAATTTTTCCCGGGTCTAACGTGCAATCGATCGCCGAGGACGGAGTGCGCTGCGCCGGATTAATGGTGAACGGTGAAAAAGTAGAATCTCGTTGGACTGTCATTGCCGCCGGCTGCTGCTCTGCAGAAATCGAAGGCGCTGCTGATTACGCGCCCGTACGTCCCGCCAAAGGACAAATGATCGCCTTGCGCGCAGCAAGCTTAAGCATTGAACGTGTGCTTTGGTCGGATGGTGTGTACCTGGTGCCACGAAATGACGGAAGAATTATTGCTGGCGCCACGGTCGAATATGTTGGGTTCGAAAAAAATGTAACGGTCGGAGGCCTGCAAAAAATCCTCACCGCCGCTTTACAACTCGCGCCAGGCTTGGCCGATGCGCAAATGGAGGAAACTTGGGCGGGGTTGCGACCGGACGCACCGGATCATCTACCAATTGTTGGCCCTACGGATCTGGACGGACTGCTAATCGCAACTGGTCATTTCCGCAGCGGAATTTTACTCGCTCCCATTACGGCTAAATTAATCCGAGAATGGATTACAACGCAAAATGTCAGCGTGGATTGGGTGCGCTTTAGTCCTATGCGCTTCGGCGAGATGGCCAGAGCGACAAATTCCTAAAAAACTTGCGCCGGATATTTAGAAAAACGAAAGCTTACTGCTCGCGCGTCGGTGGCGGCGTGATGGGCGAGAAACTGCCCACGTCCGTATAGCGAATCTGATCGCCCTCCAGAGTTAAATCGCGTTCCAGCACAATGTCCAATGTAGAGCCTCGCGGCAGGTGTGCATCCGGTCCACGAGTTAGCAGTACCGCCGCCAACCCCGCAGCGCCGCCAACCCCTGCTCCTATGCCTAAGCCTTTCGCCCCTGAAGCAATCGCGCCGATACCCGCGCCAGTAGCGGTGGTTGTAGCTATCGTCCCAGCGTCTTTGCCTTTTCCGCCCGGCCCCGTCACTTTTCCTTCGGAATCCATCGTTTCATTTCCACCACTATCCGCACTTCGTGGAGCGCTCAGCAGATCCACCGTGTACCCATTTGGAAAAATCAACGTGGTAAGCCGCATGCGGAATTCCCCGCGTCCCTTGATTCGTCCTGGGCGCTTTGAATCCAGAAGTTCGCCGCGAACATAAGACCCAATAGGTATCACGATGCGATTATTCTGAGTGACAGGAAATGAGCTACGTAGATAAACCGAATCGCCGGCTTTCGCGTCTCGCGTGGAAATGCCATTCTCCAGCACCACCGCCAGCCTTGTTCCCGCGGGAACCGTAATTCTTTCTGTAGTCCCGCTGTGTCGAGGAATACTTGACCTAGCCGTAGGGCCAACCGCAGGTGGCGGCGAAGTTTGCGGACCGTCAGGTTGCTGCGCAGACGTTTTGGGGGCCAATAGGACCGTCGCGGCCGCGAAGATCACGACGGTATATTTGATAATCGCGAACCGCTTCCCGCACATGCGCTTCATAGGCACCTTCCCATAACGTTTGGTCCGATGCTGTCGCCGGAATGGAGGATGCCTAAAGTATCACGTTGTACCAGCCGAGGTCCTGACTAATTCAACAGAACGATGAACGCTCATTGACCTGCCTCACAGTGCGAGCTAGGCTGGCGTGACACTTGGAGGCTGTGATGGCAAAACTAGCGCTGATTTACGGGATGCGTCTTCTGCCCGAGGACGATCTAGGCGAGGTACGCGACGCCACCGTGGTCTTGAAAAACGGGCGCAGCGCGCGCGTTACCATGCACCTGATTGAAGGCAGCAAGGAAGAGATCGAGGCCACCTTCCGCCAGTCCATGGAAGCGTTTTTTGAAATGTACCCGGAGATTTGAGCGAAACGATCGTTAGGCGCCCCTGCGCTCCTAGCCGTGCTAACGGTTTCCGAAATTTTCTGGGTCGGCGTTGGGATCGCCGAGAGTATCGTTGATTAACACGGTGGACTGTCCAGTCAGCTCAAACCTTTTGCGGCACTTGTAACATGCCACCAGGTCGTCGAGCCTCACCATGTAAGAACTGGCCTTCGCGAAGCGTTTCTTGTCTTCTTCGCCCGCGCCGCGCGGCAATTCTCTCTTCTTGCGGGCCACCTTCCAGCGCACAGGGGCCTCAAATTCCCCCCGGCAGCTGGGGCAAATCAGCTTTACCTTTCGTACTTCTTCTTTCTCGTTGTAAAAAGAGCGCTCGTCCATGGTTATCGCGCGGGAAGGCTCACCGCTTCATCGATTGTAACAAATTCAAGCCCCAGGTGACGCCAGCGCGGAAACCAGTATTGCAAAGCCTCAACCGTGGCGCGACGGTCCGCATTCAAAAAGCGGTAGTCTCCGTCATGCAGGCAAAGAACGTCGCCGTGGCCCACGTGGGAATTATTGCCAGAGGCGCTCGAGGACTGAGCTCGCTTTGCGATGGGCTCTATTCGCTTTATGAGCCATGACGCCGGTTTTGCCCGCCAATCGCCGGGCAAAAGTGTCCACAACACCGTACGCATCCCCATCTCCAAGGCGTTGGAAACCACCCACGGGTTGCGCATCCCCCACGGCGGACGAAACCACTTAGGCGTCGTGCCCGTGATCGTGCCGATCGCTTCGTTGCAGCGCTGCATCTGCTCTCTGATTTGCCCGGGAGCATTCCAGAAAAGATTTGCATGCGTGGCAGTGTGGTTCCCAATGGCATGCCCGCGAACTATAATTTCACGAACCAGCTCCGGGCATTCCTGTGCGAATCGCCCCACCATGAAAAAAGTAACGCGCGCCTCATAGCGTTCCAGCAGCTGCAATAGGTCGGGGGTGATTTTGGGATTGGGACCATCATCAAACGTAATCGCCAGTTTCCGCGGCGAGTTTGTTCGCCACACCGTGGGGCCAAATAGTTCAGAACGCGCGTTGACTGCGCAATAAGCGGTCATGGCCGCTGATGTGAGAGCGATCGGAGTGGCGATAAGCCATGGATTCATGCACTCATTCTCACATGCACAAAGAGAAACGTCAGGCAGGGATTTTGCCGCGCCTGGAGAGGCTTGAACTCCTATGCGGGCTTGCGAATGGCCTGTAGGTCGATCCCCAATTGCTGGCACTTCTTGTACAAATGGCTGCGCTCCAATCCTAAAGCGCGTGCGACGTTAGTCATGTGAAAATTCTGGCGTCGAATCTCAGAAATAAGCGTCTCACGCTCAAACACTTCACTCCGCTCCGCAAGGGTGCCGCTGGGTTCACGATGATTTGCGCCGGCACTGCTATCTCCCGTTTTGCTGGTAGAATCGGGGAGCACAAGCCTCACGTCATCGGCGTTTACCATCTCTCCTTCGGAGAGCAGGATCAGCCGTTCCACAACATTGCGCAACTCGCGGACATTTCCCGGCCAGCTATATTGCCGCAACTCTTCAACCGCTTCCTCATCAAACGATTTTTGTTTCCAACCGTTCTGAGAAGCAACCTGGCTCGCGAAATGCGCAATCAATTCCGGCATATCTTCTGTTCGTTCGTGCAACGGCGGTACGCGCATCGGGAAAACGTAAACCCGGTGAAACAAATCCTGCCGAAATCCATTTTCTTTAACGAGATTCTCCAGATTCCTATGCGTGGCCACCAGTACTCGGACATTTACGCGGATGGGCTTGTCCCCGCCCACGCGTTCGACTTCTCCTTCTTCAAGCACCCGCAAAAGTTTCGCCTGCATTGCCAGCGGCATATCGCCAATCTCGTCCAGAAACAGCGTGCCACCCTCAGCCTGTTCGAACTTTCCAAGATGTTTGGCTGTCGCTCCGGTAAACGAGCCTTTTTCGTGCCCGAATAGCGCTGATTCGATCAGTTCCGCAGGCACCGCCGCACAATTTAAGGTGACGAAGGCATTCTCTTTCCGCGCAGATTTTTCGTGAATTGCTCGCGCCACCAGTTCCTTGCCCGTTCCCGTTTCGCCCAGTATGCACACACGTGTCTCGCTGGCCGCTACACGCTCAATTTCGCCTAACAGTTTTTTCATCGCCGTGCCGCCGCCCACTAACTCATGCTTTCCGATCCGGCGTCGCAGCTCCTGATTCTCACTCTCGAGCCGCGTGAGGCGCAGTGCATTCTCGATGCTTAACAATAATTTGTCGGTGGAGAGGGGTTTTTCGAGAAAATCCAGCGCGCCAAGTTTTGTCGCACGTACCGCCATTTCGATGTTGGCCTGGCCAGAAATCATGATGATGGGTGTTTTTATGCCCAGGCTCTTCATTTCTTCGAGCAAATCCAGTCCCGTTTTGCCGGACATCACCACGTCGGAAAAAACCAAATCAAACGCCTCAGTACGAAGAGTTTCCAGCGCACGGGTAGCGTTGTCACACACGGTTACTTCATGGCCAGCCATACGAAAAGCACGCGAAAGCGAAGCCAGCGTATTAGGATCGTCGTCGACAAGAAGCAAGTGGGCCTTACGCGGCAAGCGAGCTCCTTGAAGCTTTAGTCCGAGGCGGCGGCCAACGTGGTCGGTGTAGTTGGCTCGGATTTCGCGGCTACGGCTGCATCGTGCGGAGTTTCTGTGCGTTCCGACTGCCGTTGGGGTAAATCAATTCGAATCGTTGTGCCGCGGCCTTCTTCACTGGAAATCGAAACTGTGCCATGGTGATCGCTCACAACCGACTGCACAATCGCCAGCCCGAGACCTGTTCCTTGTGGTTTTGTCGTGAAGTACGGCGTGAACAGCCGCGCCGATTCTTCAGACGTCAACCCGCTTCCGGTATCGGCGATTTCCACGCGAATCTTTCCGTCAAGATCTGAGGTTCGCAACGTGAGCGTCCCGCCGGCAGGCATAGCATCGACAGCGTTCAACACTACATTCTGAAACGCGCGATGCAGCAATTCCGGATCGCCATCAATCTCCGGGAAACCTTCTTTCAGAAACAGTTCGCGAGTGATGGCAGGCTTCCCAACTTCATTAAATTGCGCATCGAAAAGCCTCAGCACTTCGCGAAGCGATTCATTCACATCCATCCGTTCGAATCGTGGCGTGGGCATCTTTGCGAAATCACTGAAGCGCGCCACAATCGAATTTAAATTAGCCAACTCCGTTTTCAATGTCGCGGTTGATTCGGTAAAAACCTCCATGAACTGTTCATGGTCGAGCTGCCGCGCGCGTTGCAGATTCTCCACGGTTATTTGCAGCGGAAACAGTGGGTTCCGCAACTCGTGCGCTAATCTGCGGGCCAATTCCCGCCAGGCGGCTACCCGTTCCGTTTGCAGCAACCGCTCCTTATGCACTCCGAGCGTGCGGGTCATGTCATTGAACGCGGTCGCCAATTGTCCCACTTCATCGTACGTGCGCACATCTATCCGCGCATCCCATCGTCCCGACGCCACTTCGCGCGCCGCTACCGCCAATTCTTCCACCGGCTGCGTAATTCGCACCGAAAACCACCATATAAGCAGCAAGGCAATCAGCAACGCGCCGGCGCCCACCGATGCGGCGATCCATCCAATGCGTTCCGTTAACAGCACCAATTCTCGCCGCGAGCTGCCCACCAACAATATTCCCAACAGCTCATCGTTGCGGCCCGTGAGCGGAATTGCGTGAAATGTCTCCGCGCTCGCCGGATCCGCACTCCAATTGATGGTGGTAATAGCCGGTCGCTGCGGCAGCTTTTTACTTTGTTCGATGAGCGGAGCATATCGGTCCGGTTGTTGCACCGCGCCGCCTACATCCGTCAATTCCGCGGGAGTAAACCCGGATTCCAGATTCTGATACAAGAGCGTGCGCATCCCCGCAGGCAGCACCAACGATGCAAGAAAATTCTGATCAAGCCGGCGCCCGCCGATGATGTAAAAATTCTTGCCCCCGACCGGCAAGGTTCGCACCACCGTCAAGGAAAGCGCCACGCCATCCGGCAACTCCTCTTTGGTCAGGAACGCGTGCGAGTCCCGCCAATTCTTATTGGCAATGACCCAATCGTTTTTATATCCAACCCGCGAAGGAAACTGTGCCGAGGAGATCAGCGTGCCGTCGGAATTGACGAACTGCACAAAATCCAGCCCGTGATCCTGAGCCGCGCCAGTGCCATCGTGCACATACAAGGATTGGTCGGCGTTAGGCCGCGCCAGATCCAAGGCCATACGCAAGGTGATCTCGGCATTGGCGATGTTCTCTACCTGGTGCACGACCTCTTCGCCACGCTGGGCAAATTCCTTCTGGAATTGCGCCACCAGCGCCTCGGTGCGCTGTGCGTCCATCTCCTCGAACGCCGCGCGCGTGTAATGCGTCACGCCGTAAGCCACCACGGAGACCGACGCCACCACGGTCAGCATAAAAATCAGCAGCAATTTGGTGCGGAGGCTCACCGAAATACCCCAGAAATCCTTTTCAGGCCATTCGCGTTAATTGACTTAGCCTTCACGAAGAAGAAAGCATATCCCGATTAACCGTCGTGGTAAAAGAGCCAGCAGCGGGAGGGGCAGTCAATCAGCCCATCCACGCCGCCCTGTAGGCCCTCTCGCCCTGGGTATCAAGGACGCCGGGAACTCTTGGACGGTACTGCGGCACTCGTCGTCGGTTGGCTGGACGGGTCTGCTTCATCGACGGTATTGCCGTTAGTGCTGCCCAAGCCAGAGAACGCTGATCGCATCACGTCGCTGGCAAAGAAATTCCTCCCATCCATGGGCACCATCATGATTTGCAGCTTATCCGAAAGGCGCTCCGCGATGATTTTCTGAATAAGCATCGGATTGGACTTGAGCACTGCAGCTTCAAATTTCATGCGCTCCGAATCAGCCGCCGCGGTCACCCGGATTCGATTGGCTTCGGCCTCCGACAAATTCCTTTGGCGTTCCACTTCGGCTTTGCTGTCGATTACTTTAGCCTGCGCCGCGGCTTCCGCATTTTGCAATGTAGCTTCCTTGCGTGCTTGCGCCTCCAGCTTGGTTTGTTCAATCTGCTTTTGTTTCAGCGGCAGGGTGTACTGCATCGCATCCGATTCGGATTTGGCCTGCAATACCCGCACTTGCGCCTGCGCTTCGGCCTGTTTAACCGCGCGAGCTTTCTGTGCTTCCGCTTCCAGCTCTGCAATCTTCACTTCCTTGAATTTAATGTCCTGCTCTGTAGTGAGGCGCTCGTCTTCCTGCTCTTTCAGCAACAATCCTTCAAGGCCCTTGGCATACTCCTCGGGCAATTGCAGATCGCGCAACAAAACCTCGCGTACCACGATGCCGTCGCTCGCCAGACGCGCAGTGATCGCTTCCGCAGCTTTCGAACGCAACTCCTCCCGCTTGGTCGCGAATATTTCCCGGGTCATATAGTTAGGAGCCAATTGCCGGTAGATAGTCGACACCACTGGCGCGACCACCTGTTCGCCTACCGGTTGCGGCAGGTTCGTGTGAATCGAATCAAGACGCCGCGGATCCAGCCGGTAGCGCACCGAGACCGCCAGCCCAATATTCAAGCCCTCGCGTGCCTGCACGGAGAGCACTTCGCCTTTTTTCTTCTCGGTCTCCGCAGCTACCGTCGAATACACCTGTTCGCGTGTATCGTACAGCGCCACGCTGTCGATGAGTGGCGTGACGATGTGCACTCCGGGATACAACGTGCCGGGACGCGCGCCGCTAATCTGGCTGATGCGCACTCCCGCCGACCCGTCGGGAATGACGACAATGCTGAGCGCCAGCAGCACCGGCAGAATCGCCGCCGCCGCCAACTGTTGCGCCAACTTCCAACGCACCGGCGCTAAAGGGAGCGGTGGCAAGGTAACCGGGACATCACTCTCGCCGTTCGCGTTTCGCTTGATGAGTCGCCTTAATCTTTCAGAAACATACACATCGTAAACAACCAGGGCCGCGGTACTGCCAAACAGGCCGACACCTAGAAGCATCAGCAGATATTTCAAAGCCAACATGGTATTTACTCCCTTCCTTCTGTGGTCATGCAAACGGAAACTCTTCGTTGACGCCGCTGAGGGACATTGCTCCGGAGCCCTGGTGCGTTAGCCCTAACCAATTAGCTGGAGACGCGAGCATGCCTGAGTAACGGTCCTGCCGCGCTTCTCGTCGATGTTCTGCTCGCGGTGGCTGGGCGCATAAGTTGAAATGTGGCCCGTAACAACAGCCAATTGACCAGCGCCGCCGCACCGGCCGCAAACACGGTGGTGATTAACAGCGTAGTGAAGTGCAGTATGGCTATCATGGTGACTCTCCTTTGCTTCGGTGGGTTTAACCGCACGGCGCACGCCATCGCAAAGAGAAAGCAAGCAAACGGGTTATTTGCGTGAACGCACCTTGCCTTGTGGGAGGAGGAACACGCTGTGGTGACCCTGACTCGGCTCGCCTGGGTTTGGCGGCGCGTTCAATAAAGGCGTAATCTAGATGCAGCAACCCAGGAAGGAATTGCCAGGACGGTGACCAGCCCCGTTTAGTCACGAATCATGCCAACGAAATCAGGCTTTCGAATCGGAAGCATTTTGGGGATCCCCATCTATCTGCACGCCAGCTGGCTGCTGATTTTCGGGTTGATCACCTATACCCTGGGAATGCAATTCACCCAGTCCCACCCGCAGTGGAGTTCCACCCAGCATTGGACCGTGGGCGTACTCACCAGCATGCTGTTTTTCGCTTCAGTCCTCTTGCACGAGCTTTCGCATAGCGTCGTTGCCATGCATTACAAGATTCGCGTGGCCTCCATCACGCTGTTTCTTTTTGGCGGAGTTGCCCGCATTGGCCGCGAGCCCTCGAAAGCAATTCAGGAATTCAATATCGCCATAGCTGGTCCGCTCGCCAGCTATTTTCTCTGTGTATTCTTTTTTGGATTAACTCTGTTGTTTCCTTATAGCGATGCGCTGGGGGCCCTGGGTCTATGGTTGGCGCAGATTAATTTCGCCGTTGCTACCTTCAACTTATTGCCGGGATTCCCTCTGGACGGCGGCAGGATTTTTCGCGCTGCCGTCTGGGGCGCGACTAAAGACTTTACTCGCGCCACACGCGTCGCCAGCGTCAGCGGCCAATTGGTCGCTTACGGACTAATTTTACTGGGCGCGTGGTTCGCCGCAGTTAAGCATGATTGGCAGTCGGGCCTCTGGCTGGCTTGTATCGGCTTTTACTTGCAGAGCGCGGCTCGCGACAGCATCGCGCAACTGGCCATACGCGAAACGTTGGCCGGCTTGCGCGCTTCTGACGTAATGAATAACGAAGTTCCCACCATCAATCGCAATACTTCTCTCGAAGAATACAGCGCGGAAGTCCTTCGGACCGGGCGCCGTTGCCATTTGGTGGTGACCGAAGATCGCTTGGTGGGCATGATAAATGTGCAGGCCCTGAACTCCGTGCCGCGCGACGAGTGGAACAGCAATTCCGTCCAGGCCGTCATGATTCCGCGCGAGCGCATTTCCTGGGCGGCGCCTGAAGAGCCCCTCTTACGCTTGCTCGAAAGGCTACTCGCCGCTGACATTAATCAAATGCCCGTGGTCAGCGTGTCAGGAGAAGACGACGCGCAGGTGATTGGTATGGTTACGCGCGATTCTATCCTGCGAGTTATGCAGACTAGAGCGGAATTGGGAACCGCGATCGCCGCCAAGTAAGGCTCGCCGCTTTTTAAGTCCGATTAACGACCGCCGCCGGAATACTCAAATCAGACTTGGCAGCACGCCTCGATTCCAGCCGCATCGCTACACCATTCTTAGGTCGTAACGTAATTGACGCCAGCGGCACGACTTCTTGATCGGACATCATTCGCAATCGAAAATGTTGGGCGACCGTCGCGAGCACCAGCGTAGCTTCCATCAACGCGAACATATTGCCAATGCACTGGCGCGGGCCGCCGCCAAACGGAAAGTATGCAAACCGCGGCAGCCTCTTCTGCAAATCCCCTTCCCAGCGTTCAGGACGAAACTCGTCGGGCCCTTCATACCATCGCGGATCGCGTTGCACCACCCACTGCGCGATCGCCACGCCAGTTCCCGCCGGCACCGGATAACCTGCGATTTCATGATCTTCAATTGCCAGCCGCGCCATTCCCCACGCCGGAGGATAAAGCCGCAGTGACTCCGTCAAAAGGTGCCCCGTGTATTGCAATCTCGGCAAATCATCCATTGATGGAGACCGCCCGCCAAGCAGCCCATCGAGTTCCTGATGCAATTTCCGTTCTGCCTCTGGGTGGGTCGCGAGCAGCCACCACGTCCAGGCCAACAAGTTTGCAGTGGTCTCATAACCAGCAAGAAACAGCGTCAGCGCTTCATCGCGCAATTGTTTGTCGTCCATCCGCGAACCGTCTTCGTCTCGCGCGGCCAGCAACATCGACAAGAGATCCCCGGCGTCGCGGCCCGAAGCGCGGCGCTCCGCAATCATGCGAAAGACAATTTTGTTCAACCGGCGGATCGCGAAGGTGGTCTGGATATTACGTGGGGTAGGAAGCCACTTCGGCGTAAAAATCAGTCGCCGAAAATCAGAACTGAAATCCAACAGCATCGTGATGGTCCTGCCAATTTCTCGCGCGTCTCCTGCTACATCGGCGTCAAACAGAGTCTTGCCCACGATGTTCAGCGTAAGCTGCATCATCTCCTGATGCGCATCTATTTCCTCTCCATCGCGCCAACGCTCCAACATTTGCTCGGTGTAACGCACCATCGTGTCGCCGTAAGAAGCGATGCGTGTGCGATGAAACGCGGGCTGCGCCAAGCGCCGCTGTCGTAGCCAGAAATCGCCTTCGCTAGTCAGCAATCCATTTCCGAACAACCGCTTGTTGGCTTGCAACACACGGCCTTTCACAAATTTCCGCGGATGATTTACGAGCACATCTTCGATGTAGTCAGGGTGAGAAATCACGTAGGTGCGGTAATGCAAAAACCGCAACGCGACGATATCTCCATACTCGCGCGCGGCGCTGGTCAGAAATTTTAGGGGATCGCGCCGGAACGGGCTGAATACGCCATCAAGCGCGCCGGGTTCAGGGCCAGGAGGAAATTTAGAGGGAAGCTTGCCCTTCATCTTCGGATGTTAAGCGCAGCCGGTGGCGACGTCAACGCGGCATCTTTTCTTGCGCTTTAATCCCGCCCATGCGTTCTGCGTGTATTCGAATCGTCCCGTTTCGATTGTTCACGCTGACGTTAGAAAATCCCGCGGCGCCCAGGCTACTGTCCAACCGGTCTGTCGAGAGTGGCACGAAGGTGCTCCGAAAATGTGCCACGCGCGTAAGCCACCCATCTTGAATTTCGAGCGCTACGAAAACTCCACCCGGCTTTAGCACTCTAAAGATTTCCGCGAAGGCTCGATCTTGCGCGTCGCTTGAGCGCAGGTGATGCAACACCAACACCGCAATCGCTGAGGTAAATGTCTTCGGTGCAAATGGCAAAACGGAAGCATCGCCTTGAACTACCCTCGCGTCATCAACCCTAGCCTGCAACCTCACGCAGAACTCATGGCTGTACTCCAGGCTAGTCACACTACGCGCGCGTCGCGCCAGTTCCGCTGTGGCCGCCCCTGGGCCCGCTCCAACGTCCAGGACATGCTCTCCGAGATCCGCTCCCTCAAGCGCCCATGGCAGCCACCTGCGTTCTGTTAGGCACCGCCACAATCCCGAAGCACAGAAGCAGTTTTCAAAACTATTCATGCTCTGAGTGACCGTGCGGATGACCTAGCGTCTTCACAACATTCCGTGGATTCGCCGCAGGGCCGCGGCAAACTGGTCGGCATTATAAGAAGAAGGGTTTTCCATCTGCTGAAATAATCTATTGATGGCGCTACGGACTTCCTCGGCATTCTTCGGGTTGGCTTCTTTGCTATACGCAATGTACAGCGAGTCGATGGCCATGGTGGCCTGTTCGGCGGCACGCTCGTCCGCCAGCGAAATGTTTTCGGCATCGCCGGTGATCTGCTGCAACATATGCAGTGCCAGTTCTCGATCATATGGCATCGCCGCCAGCCGCTCCGCCATGCGCTGCGCGATCGGCACAGCCGCCGAAGCCTCGGACGCCACTGCCGCCCGATCAGGATTTAGCGTGCTCATCGTGCTGGCCAGCGTAGTCAAATGTTTGTCCAACTCCTGAGCTGCCGCCGAATCCACCTGCTTGGCCAACAGACGAAACAGCACATATCGAGACTCGTTCCACGCCGGATCACCGGGCCGCCGCCCTGGATATTCGTGCGCCTGCCGCCAACTATCTTTCGCCGGAACCAGCGCGTGATGGCAGGCGAAGCACGACAGCTCCGCATATTCTGGCCACAGATCTTTTTTGTCGGTGCGTTCGCCCCTAGCTCTCCAACTCAGTCTTTCCAGCGAAGCGCGCAGTTGCACCGCCTGCCCAGTACTCCAATCTCGCACTCCAACCCACGCTCCATCCTCAACGGGCCTACCGGGCGCCGACTCGCGGGGCGTCTTCCAGTGACGCGGTTCCACTGCTGAAAATGAATCCAGCTCAAAAAAAAGATCTGGATGCCCCGCCGCGATCATTTCGTGATCCACAAACTTGCTTTGCGAACCCAGGTGACACTCCAAACATTTCTCCGTGCGGTGAATCACATTCCTCGTGTCCACCATTCCCAGCGAAACCGATTTCTCGTGTGTCCACTGTCTCTCCGTATGCGGCCCGAGCCACGCCGACGACGGGCCGTGGCAATTTTCGCAGGAAACTCCGTCCGCTATTTCAAACGCCCGCCCGCGCTGTCCGACGGTCGTATAGAGTGCGTGGCACGCCAAACATTTCGGCGCATCTTCCGCTTTGGAGCCCAGCTTCAAGATACGCGCCATGCGCTCGCCAAAGTCCCCGGTCAGCGCCTGGTACGCCTTGCTGTGCTTATCCTTAATAATCCACGTGGAGTATTCGTTTTGCAGGATGCGGCTATCGGCCACCGGCTTCACGCTGCCATGGCAACTGGTCGCCGCGCAAGAGCCCGGGCCGATGTACTTGGCTGATTCACTTTCCGCCGCGTCAAGAAAATTCGGCAATCCACATGACGTCAGCAACGCAACACACAAGCCAATACGCCGAGAGTAATGGAATGATCTAGGCATTCAGAGCTTTTAGGGCCTCCAAAGCTTCACATCGTCCTAATAAAATCTGTCCGCTTATATCCTCAGCGGTGCTGATTCGTCAACGAGCCCAGTTGGTTTTTGGTTCCCTTGCGCCAAAAACCAGAGAGGAACTATTTACACCTGCCTGCTCAGTAAGTAGTATGCATACCATTAATCCACTCCGATGGCGTCATATCTTAAATAACAACGGCGTAAACACATTGAGACGGGCGCAGTGATCTTCGACGACCTTCGCGCTATTCAAACTCGTCACGGTTTTCTGCCAAAAGCGGAGCTCGAGTCTCTATCACAGCGAACACAGACGCCCTTGTATCAGATTCACAGCGTCGCAAGCTTTTATCCACATTTTCACTTAGCTCCGCCGCCCAAAGCCGATCTGCGTGTTTGCGCCGACATGAGTTGCCACCTGCTTGGCGCGTCTGAACTGCGCTCCGCTCTGCAATGCGCTTTCGCCAATTCGCGCCCAGAAGATGTACAGATACGCGACGTATCGTGCCTCGGACGCTGTGATCATGCGCCGGCAATCTCATTGAATGACCACATTTTCACCGGTGTTACCGCCTCCGTGGCCGAACAACTAACCCGCGATGTCCTGCGCGGCGAGCTCTTACAAGCGCCTCATCACGCTTCGCAATCTGTGCAATGCAAATCCGACCCGTACGCGAGACCGGCCGCTGCAGGACAACAATACGCAGTAACGCGAACTCTGGTGCAAACGCTGAATTGGGATGGTGTCATCGCCTCGCTCAAGGAATCTGAACTCCGCGGCATGGGCGGCGCGGGCTTTTCTACCAGCCTGAAATGGGACCTGGTGCGCAAGCAGCCGGACTCCGTAAAGTACGTCGTCTGCAATGCAGACGAGAGCGAGCCCGGCACCATAAAAGATCGCTTCATTCTCACGCACCTCCCACATTTAGTCATAGAAGGGATGATAATCGCGGCCCTGGTCACTGGAGCAAAAAAAGGCATCCTCTACATTCGCCACGAATATCACGCTCAAGAAGAGATCCTTCGCACCGAGATCGCCAGGTGTTACGCCGAAAGGCTGCTCGGAAAAACCATTCTCGGCAGTCCACTCGGTTTCGATCTAGAAGTTTTTGTCAGTCCCGGAGGCTATATTTGCGGTGAAGAAACTGCGTTGCTCGAAGCCATCGAAGGCCGTCGCGCTGAGCCCCGAAACAAACCGCCGTTTCCGGTGCAGGCCGGCTTGTTCCAGAAACCCACGGTTCTGAATAACGTCGAAACTTTCGCGAACGTGCCGCAAATTCTTGCTCGAGGCGTGGAATGGTTTAAATCGCAGGGCCAGGGCGGCTCGCGCGGCCTGAAGTTTGTTGGCGTGAGTGGCCACATCGCCAATCCCGGTATCTTTGAAGTTCCCTCCGGTATTCCCATGCGGGAAATCTTTTTCAATTATGCCGGCGGAATTCGCGGCGGCCGAGCTTTAAAAGCCTTCGCGCCTTCAGGTCCTTCTTCGGGTTACTTGCCCGCGTCGATGGTCGACGTGCGTTTGGATTTTAAAGCCCTTGCGGATGCGGGCTCCATGCTGGGTTCCGGCGCCATCGTCGTGTGTGACGACACTACTTGCATGCTGGACATGGCCCTTAACGCCGTGCGTTTCTATCGCAACGAGTCTTGTGGCAAGTGCGTGCCGTGCCGCGTCGGTTCGCAGAAAATGGTCGATCTATTGGCGCGTTGGAGCCAAGGCGCGCTGCCGGAAACACAATATCGTGCCGACCTGGCTCTGCTTGACGAACTGTCCCAGGCTATGGCGATCACGTCCATCTGCGGTCTCGGTCAGATTGTCCCTGCGCCCATCCAGTCGGTACTGAAATATTTTCGTGCCGAAATCGATGCTCACGTTTTGAAAGGTCAATGTCCCAGCGGAATATGTTTCACCAACGCATCGCGCTCCATCGAAACGCAACGCGTAGGTATACGGCCATGAGTTATACGGCCATGTTCGGACATCACCGGCGAACCAAATAAATAATGGCTAGCGTGTCCTCACCTCCCGGACTCATCAACATCACCATCGATGGTCGAGCCGTGTCCGTTCCTCCAGGAACAAGTGTTTTTGACGCCGCGCGAATATCCGGCGTTCCGATACCCACGCTGTGCCACCTGCAAAATGAAACGCCAGTGGGCGTATGCCGCCTATGCGTCGTAGACACCGGAGCCCGCGTTCTCAGTGCTTCCTGCGTTCGTCCCGTCGAACCCGGGATGAAAGTGGAAACTAATTCCGGAAAGGTTTTGGCAGCCCGCAAAACCCTTCTCGAATTGTTGATGGCCGATCATCCATCACCTTGCGCGCGCCAGCAGAACTCAGGCGATTGCGAGTTGGAAACGCTCGCAAAATCCGCGGGCATAGAACAGCCCCGCTTCGCTAAGCGCACTATCGCGCGGGGCCTCGACGATTCTTCGCTGGCCATCGCCGTCGACCATGACGCCTGCATCCTTTGCGATCGCTGCATTCGCGGCTGCGACGAAATCAAAAACAATTTTGTGCTGGGACGCATGGGCAAAGGATATTCCGCCGGCATCGCCTTCGATTTGAATGCGCCCATGGGCAATTCCACGTGCATCTCCTGCGGCGAATGCATGGTTTCTTGCCCCACCGGTGCGCTCACCAACAAAGGCGTCGCCGGTACCTCCATCGCCGCATCCGAGGACGGATATACATTCCAAGCCGAAGAACTTCTTCGCATTCCCGTATTTAAGGGCGTATCCGGCACGTTCCTGGAACTCAATCGCGGCGCCATCGTTAAAAGGCGTTATCGCAAAGGTGAATTGATCTGTCGCGAAGGCGAATTCGGGTCTACCGCATTTTATATCGTGGAAGGCACCGCGAAAGTTTCTATTTCCAGTCCCATCGCACACGTAAAAACTCACGGCGGCGCCAGGGGTTTCTTCAAGCGCCTTACCAGCACGCTGGTGGATCGCCGCGAGGATGTTCGCGAGGAGGAAACTCGCGACCGCACCATTCCCATCGACGCGTCCGTCGACCTTAACTACGGCAATCCGATTGCCTCGCTCGGTCCCGGCGACCTCTTTGGCGAAATGACTTGTCTGAATTTTTACCCGCGCTCAGCTACCGTGCGCGCCGAGTCCGATGTCGTTGCTTATGAAATGCTGCGAAACGTCCTCGACATCATGATGAAGAACAAGACTTTCCGCGCGCAGATCGACGCTAATTATCGCGAGCGCGCTTTGGAAAACCATCTTCGTGGCGTGCCCATGTTTGCCGATCTCTCTCCAGACTTCATCGAGCACTTGAAGCAAAGCGTGGAATTACAACGCTTCGCCCCCGGCGAGGTCATCGCCCGCCAGGGCGATCCTGCGAACAGCTTTTACCTGGTGCGCATCGGCTTCGTGAAGATCTCAGAAAATTATCCCGGCGGGGAGATGGTCCTCGCGTACCTGTCGCGTGGAGATTATTTCGGTGAGATTGGCTTGCTTGGCGGAGGCGTGCGTACCGCCATGTGTACCGCTTTGGATCACGTGGAGGTCGTGCGTGTTGCCGGCGACGATTTTCGTCAAATGGTCGAACGCTTCCCCACCGTTCGAAACGGCCTCGAGGCCGTCGCCACCGAGCGCCGCTTAGCCAATGAGCAGCGGCTTAAAACGGTGCATTCCGTACCCCTGGATCAATTTCTTTCCCAGGGCCTGATGGAAGCGCAAAGTCTGCTGGTCCTCGATCTGCAGAAATGCACGCGCTGCGACGCCTGCGTCAACGCTTGCGCGGACGCTCATGATGGTGTCACCCGTCTCGTACGCGATGGCCTGCGCTTCGAGCAATATCTGATCGCCACCAGTTGTCGGCAATGCCGAGATCCCCTCTGCATGGTGGGCTGCCCGGTCGGCTCCATTCGCCGCCGCAATTCACTCGAAGTCATCATTGAGGACTGGTGCATCGGGTGCGGCCTGTGCGCACGCAATTGTCCTTACGGCAATATCAATTTGCATCCCTTCCAGGTAATGAACGAGGATCCCGATCATCCCGGCCGCACCAAAGCAGTGGTAAAACAAAAAGCCACTTCCTGCGATCTGTGCACCAATCTGGCGGAGCCGAGTTGTGTTTACGCATGCCCGCACGACGCAGCTCATCGCGTCGATCCGAAAACTTTCTTTGCCGATGCTATCGGCCAGTCGTCCAGCTACTAAGACGGAGCACTTAGGGATGCGCATTGACAGCACCCAACGCACTTGGGCCATCGCTTCCCTAATAATTTTCGCCGTCTCGCTGATCGCTTACATGGTCTACGCGCACAATTCCATCCAGGGCACCCGTGGCGGGAGCTCCATCGGGCTCACTTTCGGGAGCCTCGGTTTTGCGTTCATGCTTTTTGCCGCGCTGCTTGGCGCACGGAAGCGTGTGCCGGTATGGCGGCTGGGACGCGCTCAAGCCTGGATGCGTGGCCATCTATGGCTTGGCGCACTCAGTTTGCCGATCATTCTGTTCCACGGCGGATTTCACTTTGGCGGCACGCTCACGCGCGTGCTGATGTGGCTGCTTATTTTCACAGTGTTCAGCGGCCTCTTTGGCGCTGTGCTACAACACTACATTCCACGCGAGATGACCGCCGACGTGCCGCTCGAGACCATCTACGATGAGATCGGCAATGTTCGCAACCTGCTTCTCGAAGAGGCAGACCGCGCCATGGAAGGGTTATGCGGAGATATCGGCCGCAGCAAAACTTCGCAGGAGGAAATTCAGCGCGCCGGAGGATTTACGGCCATGCGTCCTATGGCCGCAGCCACAAAAACCGACGGGGCCGTCGCGCCAGCCGTCGAAATTTTATTACTGAGCGAAGAAGAAAGCGCACCGCTTCGTCGTTTCTATTTCAATGAAGTGCGCCCTTTCCTGGAGCGGCCCGCGGAGCGCCGACTATTACTTTCTGACGCCAGCAAAGCCCAACTAGGATTTTCAGGCTTGCGCACGTTGCTGCCCGCGCGTGCCCATGCAACCGTCGACGACTTGGAAGATGTGTGCGAAGAAGCGCGCCAACTTCAGAAGCAACAGAGATTCCATCACTGGCTTCATCTCTGGCTGCTCGTGCACATTCCCATTTCGCTGGCCCTGATTTTGTTGGGTGCCGTGCACGCCGTTATGGCACTGAAGTATTGAGTTGAGGATTTTTGAAATAGCGCGTCCGCAATCGGCGCGCTTCGACAAGCGGCGGGAACAACAACGTGGCTAGAACGCGCACCACCAAAAAACTCGCCCAGCGCATCGATCTCAACTATTTCAAGAGACCGACTCCGCTGAAACGCGCCAAGTTCTGGCTGAGTCTTCTGGTACCGGTCTTGGCGATCATCTGGATTTCGTGGTACGCATTCCATAAAGATGCGCGCGTGTACAGCAGTGGCCGCATGTCCGCGCCGCACGCCATCCTCGAAAAGCGCTGCGCGGCGTGCCACGTCCAAAAGGCCTCGGTATTCTCAGAGAAGGTGCAAAATCAGGCTTGTCTCTCGTGTCATGACGGGCCGATCCACCATGCTAACCAAGCGAGCACCCCGGATTGCGCCACCTGCCACACCGAGCATCGCGGGCGCATAAACATTGCCGCCACCAGCCAAAAATCTTGCACCGAATGCCACGCCGATCTACGAACCACCGGCGCGCCGTCAGTTTACTCGCACAGCATCCACAATTTGGCCGACGGCCATCCAGAATTCGCTGCAATCCGCGAAAACCGCCGGGATCCTACGACCATCACGCTGAATCACGCACTCCACATGAAACCCATCCGCCGTGGCCCAACCGGGCCAATCGTGCAATTGGAGTGCGTCGACTGCCATCGCCCGGCTGCCGCAAAAAATTCCTGGACGTACGCGGATGCGAGTTATGCACCTGGCTCACCCTCGAGCAAAATCTTAAAGACGGCTGCCTCAGTTGGAGACGTACTGCCCCCTCGCAATCCGCCGACCGGCCGCGAATTGA